>NZ_NGFN01000053.1 GCF_002148965.1 Streptomyces swartbergensis
CCCGGCGCCCCGAGGCCCGTGTCCACCGGAACCAGACCCGTGCCGGCGACCTCCAGCCCCGTTCCCTCGCTCTCCGGGTGGGCGTGGGTGAGCCGCTCCGTCGTCAGCAGGATGAGGCCGCCCGCCGCCACCACGCCGCAGCTGAGGGCGAGCGCCGTGCCCGTCGTGCCGTAGCGGAAGGTTTCGCCGAACATCGTGATGCCGACCGCGGCAGCCACCACCGGGTTCACGACCGTCAGCGTGGCCAGCGGGGCCGCGAGGCCGGCACCTCGGTAGGCGGCCTGCGACAGCAGCATGCCGGCCGTGGCGAGGACGCCGATCACGGCGAGGGACGGCACGTCCGCCGCCGACACACCGCCGGTCCAGTCGACCGCGACGGTCTTGGTGAACACCGAGGACATGCCGAACGCGATACCGGAGGCGGTCGCCAGCAGCATGCTGCGGACCGCCGGGTGCCGGTGCGCGGCCCGGCCGGCGATCATCAGCGCCACGACCACACCCGCGGTGACCAGGGCCACGGCCACCCGCTGCGCCGCGTCCAGCGACTGCGCGTCGGACGCGGCGACCAGGGACAGCAGACCGGCGAGCCCCACCGTCGCCATGATCGCGCCCCGCCACGCCGTGGCACCCGCCTTGCGGCCGACGAACAGCGCCGCCATCGGCAGGGCCACCACGATGGTCAGCGCGCCGAGCGGCTGCACCAGGCTGAGCGGACCGTACGCCAGCGCCACCACGTGCAGCAGACCGCCGAGGCCGTTGAGCGCGACCGCCGCCCACCAGCCCGGCCGGCGCAGCGGCGCGTACTGCTCGCCCGACGACGCCGCGACCCGCTCCTGCACGATCGCCCCGCCCGCGTAGGCGAACGCGGAGACGAGCGACAGCAGGACGGACAACGCGAGGGCGCTCATCGGCTGCTCCTCTGCGTCAGGCGGGGGCGATCGGCCCGGCGCGGCGAAAGGTCGGCTTTCATGACCAACACCCTGCCGTGTCCAGGTCTTCCCGTCGTCGTCCCTGAGCACTCATTGGGTCCTACTGCCGATGGAGTACGAGGGGACCCCCGTCATCCCCAGGGTGGGCGACCCGGTCGGGGGCCACCGGGTCGCATCCCTTAGGGGCCTTGGTACTACTGGCCTCCGTGGACCTCGACCCCGACCTTGCCGCGCTCCGCCCGCTCGGCGGCTACTTCGTGCTGCGCACGGGGGGAGCGGCGGCCGGGCCTCTCCCCACTCTCGCACAGGCCTACGCCGCCACGTCACCGGATGTATACGGAAATCCCCTGATTTTCCGTATCGGAAAAGTAGCGACCGCCCTGCGCGCCCCGGAGGTGCGCGTCGCGGCGTCCGTGGCCCACCTGGGACTCGCCGCCCGCCTGTGGTCCGTGGCGCTCGGCTGTGCCGCGCTCTACGGCCGTGTCCCCGACCTCGACGCCCGGCTGCTGCACTGGGACGCCGACGCCGGCGCCCCCGACGACTTGTGGCTCTCGGACGTACGGCCGCTCCCCGGGGACGCCTCGACCGTCGCGGACGTCGTCCTGCACGGCCACCTGCAACCCCTCTCCGCGGCCCTGCGCGCCCACCACCGCCTCGCCCCGGGCCTGCTGCGGGGCAACGCCGCCTCCGCGCTGGCGGGCGCCGCCCGGGAACTCGACCGCTGGGCCCGGCGGCACGGCCGTACGGACACCGCCGCCCGGGCCCGTTCCCTGGCCGCCGAACTTCTCGCGCACCCCCTGCTCGCCGGCTCCGGAACCCTCACCGGGACCGCCTTCCGGCGCCGCAGCTGCTGTCTGTACTACCGCGTGCCCGGCGGGGGCCTATGTGGTGACTGTTGCTTCACACGGCCGCCCCGCTCTTCCCCACAGGCCTCATCTGGGTGACCATGAAAGGGAACGGCCGCTGAGAGCAGGGAGTTGCGGGTGCGAGTGGGACTGCTGACCCGGGAGTACCCGCCGGATGTGTACGGCGGTGCAGGTGTCCACGTGGAGTTCCTCGCCCGGGAACTCCGGCCTCTGGTCGACCTGGACGTGCACTGCTGGGGCGAGGGCCGCGCCGACGGCGTGCGACGCCACCGGCCGTGGTCCACGCTCGACGGCGCCAACGACGCGCTGCGCACCTTCTCCGTCGACCTGGCCATGGCCGCCGCCCTCCAAGGCCGCGAGCTGGTCCACTCCCACACCTGGTACGCCAACCTCGGCGGCCACCTCGCCAAGCTGCTGTACGGCATCCCGCACGTGATGACCGCGCACTCCCTGGAGCCGCTGCGCCCCTGGAAGGCCGAGCAGCTCGGCGGCGGCTACGAGCTGTCGAGCTGGGCCGAGCGCACCGCGATCGAGTCCGCCGACGCGGTGATCGCCGTGTCGGGCGCCATGCGCGAGGACATCCTCGGCTGCTACCCGGCACTGGACCCTGACAAGGTCCACGTCGTGCACAACGGCATCGACACGAGCCTGTACCGGCCCGACCACGGCACGGACGCCCTGGACCGGATCGGCCTGGACCGCTCCCGTCCGTACGTGCTGTTCGTCGGCCGCATCACCCGCCAGAAGGGCGTGCCCCACCTGCTGCGCGCGGTGCGGGACATCGACCCGGCCGCGCAGGTCGTGCTGTGCGCGGGCGCGCCGGACACGCCGGAGATCGACCAGGAGTTCCGCGAGCTGTTCGGGGAACTGAGCCGGGTCCGCGACGGCGTCTTCTGGATTCCGAAGATGCTGCCGCGCCCGGAGGTGATCCAGCTCCTCACGCACGCGGCCCTGTTCGTCTGCCCCTCGGTGTACGAGCCGCTCGGCATCGTGAACCTGGAGGCG
This sequence comes from Streptomyces swartbergensis, assembly GCF_002148965.1. Lineage (GTDB taxonomy): Bacteria > Actinomycetota > Actinomycetes > Streptomycetales > Streptomycetaceae > Streptomyces > Streptomyces swartbergensis. The sequence continues at coordinate 2,801 of NZ_NGFN01000053.1, forward strand.
ATGGCCTGTGGCACGCCCGTGGTGGCCTCGGCGGTCGGCGGGATCCCGGAGGTCGTGGACGACGGCAGGACGGGCCTGCTGGTCCCGTCCGGCGACGGCTTCGAGGCGGGGCTCGCCCGGGCCATGGACTCCGTCCTGGGCGATCCGGAGGCCGCCCGGCGGATGGGTGAGGCCGGGCGGGAACGCGCGGTCGGCGAGTTCGGCTGGGACGCGGTGGCCCGCCGCACGGTCCGGCTCTACGAGGAGATCCTGAAACAGGCTTAGTACGAGCTGCTCAGGGGCAGGCATCGGGAAATCTGCGTGAGGGGAGCGGCCATGCGTCGTGGTGGTCCTTCGGTCCTGGGAATCGTGCTGGCCGGCGGAGAGGGCAAGCGTCTGATGCCCCTCACCGCGGACCGGGCGAAACCCGCGGTCACCTTCGGCGGTACCTACCGCCTGGTCGACTTCGTCCTGTCCAATCTGGTGAACGCCGACGTGCTGCGCATCTGCGTCCTGACGCAGTACAAGTCGCACTCGCTGGACCGGCACATCACCACCACCTGGCGGATGTCCAGCCTGCTCGGCAACTACGTCACACCCGTGCCCGCCCAGCAGCGCCTGGGCCCCCGCTGGTACCTGGGCAGCGCGGACGCGATCCTGCAGTCGCTGAACCTGATCTACGACGAGCGCCCCGAGTACGTCGCCGTCTTCGGCGCCGACCACGTCTACCGCATGGACCCCCGCCAGATGCTCACCCAGCACATCGACAGCGGAGCGGGCGTCACGGTGGCCGGGATCCGGGTGCCGCGCACCGAGTCCTCGGCGTTCGGCGTGATCACGCCGGGCTCGGACGGCCAGACGGTGGAGCGCTTCCTGGAGAAGCCGACGGACCCGCCCGGCCTGGCCGACGACCCCGAGATGGTCTTCGCCTCCATGGGCAACTACATCTTCACGACGAAGGCCCTCATCGAGGCGCTCCAGCGGGACGCGGAGGACGAGCGCTCCGTGCACGACATGGGCGGCTCGATCCTGCCCCAGCTCACCGACCGGGGCGAGGCCGCGCTGTACGACTTCAGCGCCAACCACGTGCCCGGTGAGACCACTCGCGACCAGGGCTACTGGCGGGACGTCGGCACGCTGGACGCCTACTACGAGGCCCACATGGACCTGATCGCCGAGCGCCCGGCCTTCAACCTGTTCAACCGCAGCTGGCCCATCTACACGCACTCGTACCAGCTCTCGCCGGCCCGTTTCAACGCCGGGGGCATCGCCAGCGAGTCCATCATCAGCGCCGGCTGCCTGATCCGCGGGCAGGTCACGCGGTCCGTGCTGTCGCCGGGTGTGGTGGTCGACCCGGGGGCCGTCGTGCAGGGGTCCGTGCTGCACGACAACGTGCACATCGGCCGGGGCGCGGTGGTGCGCGGCGCGGTGCTCGACAAGAACGTCGAGGTGCCGCCGGGCGCGACGATCGGCGTCAACCCGGAGCGGGACGCAGAGCTCTACACCGTGTCCAAAGGCGGCGTCATCGCCCTCGGAAAGGGGCAGCTGGTCACCTGACGAGGACCGGCCGGGGGACTTTGTCCTGCCTCTGGACGAAGAACGGAATCCGTGATGTTGTCATGCCTACTCCTGTCCATGACAACGTTGTTATGGAGGTTCCGTGCGTACCAGACGCCTCAAAGCCCGACTCGCGTTACTGCTCGCCGCGCTCCTCGCCCTCACCGGCCTGACCGCGGCACCCGCCCTCGCGGACGACCCGGCCGAGATCCACGGCCTCAAGGGCGAGTACTACACGCACTCCGCCCCCGGCGCTTTCGACTTCCACACCCTGAAGGCGACCACGTTCGACCAGGACCTCGACTTCGACAACCTGGAACCGCGCCTGACCTTCACCACCGGCCAGTCCGACGACGTCAGCGTCCGCTGGACCGGCAAGCTCGTCCCGGAGAAGAGCGGCCCCCACACCTTCTCGGTCATCGGCGACAACGGCTTCCGCCTGTGGATCGACGGCAGGCTCGCCATCGACCACTGGGTCGACGACTGGGACCGCGAACAGACCGCGCAGCCCGTCGACCTGACCGCCGGCACGCCCTACGACATCAAGGTCGAGTACTTCGAGCACTACGGCGGCTCCAACTTCCACCTCCGCTGGACGCCGCCCGGCAGCGGCAAGCAGCCCGTCCCGCAGTCGGCGTTCCGCCTCCCCGACGGCTTCGACTACGACGGAGCCCTCGCGGCCACGGTCCAGTCCACCGGCCGCACCCTCAAGCTGGACTTCGCCCAGCCCCTCGCCGCACCCCCGCCCGGCTTCACCGGCCACCTGCGCGCGGTGATCGGCGGCGCCGCATGGCCCCTGGGCCCGGCACGGCCGGACCCGTCCGACCCCACATCCCTCCTGGTCACCCTCGACGAACCGGTCGTCGGCAACAAGACCGGCACGGCCCGTGGCACCGCCGACGTCCGCTACGACGGCCGGGGCGGCCTCACCGACACCGACGGCAACGTTGTCGAGGAGTTCTGGACCAGCGGCCCCAACCGCTCGACCCACCAGCTGCGCACCCGCTGGGCCGACGAGGTCGGACCCGGCAACGCCCTCCCCGAGTACCCGCGGCCGCAGCTGACCCGGGAGGCCTGGCAGAGCCTCAACGGCCGCTGGCAGTTCGCCGCCGCCGAGCCGGGCGAGCAGCCGCCCGTGGGCAGGACGCTGAAGGAGCGCATCCTCGTCCCGTACCCGGTGGAGTCCCAGCTCTCCGGCATCGAACGGCACGAGGACCGCATGTGGTACCGCCGCACCTTCACGGTCCCGCCCGACTGGCACATCGGCTCCGGCAAGCGGCTCAAGCTCAACTTCGGCGCCGTCGACTGGCGCTCCGAGGTCTACGTCAACGGCACCGAGGTCGCCACCCACGAGGGCGGCTACGACAAGTTCAGCGCCGACATCACCGACGCGCTCAAGCCCGGCCGCACCCAGGAGCTGATCGTCGGCGTCTACGACCCCACCGACGCGGCGTCCGGCGAGAACCCGCCGCTCGGCAAGCAGCGCCTGGACCCCAGCGGCATCTGGTACACCCCGTCCTCCGGCATCTGGCAGACGGTCTGGATGGAGCCGGTGGCCCGCGACCACGTGGACTCCCTGAAGCTCATCCCCGACGTGGCCGGCGAGAAGCTGACCGTTCAGGCCCGGGGCGTCCGGGACGGCGTGCCGATCACGGCGACGGCGTACGACGGCCGGCGCAAGGTGGCCACGGCGAGCGGCCACACCGGCAGCCCGCTGACGCTCACCATCCGCGACCCGCACCTGTGGTCGCCCGACGACCCGTTCCTGTACGGCCTGAAGGTGAAGGTCGGCGCCGACCGGGTCGGCAGCTACTTCGGGATGCGCTCCATCGCCGTCGAGAAGGTCAACGGCGTCCCACGCACGGTCCTCAACGGCGAGCCCGTCTTCATGATGGCCACCCTTGACCAGGGCTTCTGGCCGGACGGCCTGCACACCGCGCCCACCGACGAGGCACTCGCCTACGACCTGAGGGCGCACAAGCGGCTCGGCTTCAACTCCGTCCGCAAGCACATCAAGGTCGAGCCGGACCGCTGGTTCCACTGGGCCGACCGGCTCGGACTGCTGGTGTGGCAGGACATGCCCGCGATGACGGCCGGTGTGAATCCGAGCCCCGCCTCCCGCGCCCGCTACGAGCGCGAGCTGAAGGAGATGTTCGACGAGCACGTCAGCAGCCCGTCGGTCGTCATGTGGGTGACCTTCAACGAGGGCTGGGGCCAGTACGACGTGGGCCGCATAGCCGAGCAGGCCAAGGCGTGGGACCCCACCCGGCTGGTCAACGGCCAGTCCGGGCTGAACCTCGGCGCCGACGGCGGCACCGGCGACATCATGGACGAGCACGGCTACCCGAGCCCCGCCCTGCCGCCCCGCCCCGACGGCGAGCGCGCACTGGTCAGCGGCGAGTACGGCGGACTGGGCCTCGCGGTGCCCGGGCACGCCTGGTCGGTGCAGCAGTCGTACGTCGACGTCGACCCGGCCACCTACACGGACGACTACCTGGCGAAGCTGGACGAGGTCCGGCAGCTGGTCTGCCGGGGCAGCAGCGGGGCCGTCTACACCCAGATCGCGGACGTCGAGGGCGAGCTGAACGGCTTCCTGACGTACGACCGGGCCGTGCTCAAACCGGACACGGCCCGGCTGAAGACAGCCCACCAGACGCTGATCCGTGACGCCTCCCGGGTGACTCCCACGGGGTGCCCGGCGCCGCGTCCTGTGCTGGACTGACCGCACATGCACCATAAGTCCCGCCCCTTTCATCGGGGCGGGACTTAATGTGCTGTTAACTGTACGTAGCCTGATCGTACTTGACCGTAATCGGCTGGGGGCGATTGACTGCTGGCCCACCCGTCGTCGACGCGAGGCAAGCCCTTGACTGCTGACCTGCTCGCTCCTCTCGACCTGGCGTTCTGGAACATCGAGTCCGCGGACAACCCGATGCACCTCGGCGCGCTCGGGATCTTCTCGGCCCACTCGCCCGCCGCCGGCGCCCACGCGGCCGACCTGCTCGCGGCTCGCGCCGCCGGCATGCCCGGACTGCGGATGCGGATCCGCAACGTGTGGCAGCCGCTGCCCTCCGCACTGCGACGGCCCCTCGCCTTCGGCGGCGCGGCCCGCGAACCCGACCCGGACTTCGATGCCCTGAACCATGTGCGGCTGCACGCCCCGACCGCCGACTTCCACACGGTCGCGGGCCGGCTCATGGGACGTCCGCTGGAGCGTGGCCGGCCGCCGTGGGAGGCCCATGTGCTGCCCGGCGAGGACGGGGTCTCCTTCGCGGTGCTGTTCAAGTTCCACCACGCCCTGGCCGACGGCCTGCGGGCGCTGACCCTCGCCGCGGGCGTCATGGACCCGCTGGACATGCCCGCGCCCCGGCCCCGACCCGCCGAGCCCCCGCGCGGCCTGCTGCCGGACGTACGCGAGCTGCCGGGGATGGTGCGCGGCGCCCTGTCCGACGTGGGCCGGGCCCTGGACATCGGCGCCTCCGTCGCCCGCTCCTCCCTCGACGTGCGCTCCACCCCCGCGCTCACCTGCGAGCCGAGCGGCACCCGCCGCACCGCCGGAGTGCTGCTCGACCTCGACGACGTGCACCGCGTCCGCAAGACCGTCGGCGGCACCGTCAACGACGTCCTGATCGCGGTCGTCGCGGGCGCGCTGCGCCGCTGGCTCGACGAGCGCGGCGACGGCAGCGAGGACGTCGCGCCCCGCGCCCTGATCCCCGTCTCCAAGCGCCGCCCGCGCACCGCGTACCCACAGGGCAACCGGCTCTCCGGGTACCTGATACGGCTTCCGGTGGACGACCCGGACCCGCTGGCGCGCCTCGCCTCGGTCCGCACCGCCATGGACCGCAACAAGGACGCCGGCCCCAACCGGGGCGCGGGCGCCGTCGCCCTGCTCGCCGACCACGTCCCGGCCCTGGCCCACCGGCTGGGCGGACCGCTGGTCGGCCAGGCGGCCCGGCTCTGGTTCGACATCCTGGTCACCAGCGTGCCCCTGCCCAGCCTCGGCCTGAAGCTCGGCGGCAACCCGCTCACCGCCGTCTTCCCCCTCGCCCCGCTGGCCCCCGGCCACTCCCTGGCGGTCGCGGTCTCGACGTACCGGGGGAGCGTCCACTACGGGCTCGTCGCCGACGGCCATGCCGTGCCGGACCTCGACCGGCTCGCGGCGGCCGTCACGGAGGAGGTGCGCACTCTGATCACGGCCTGCCGGTCCTGAATCGCACGGGTTTGGCGGTGTGGCCCGTCGCTCGCGTAAAATTCGCCCTTCGAAAGCGGGCGCGACTGGCGCGCCACCACAGCAGAGCAGGGAACGACAGCGGCGATGACGGTGACAGAGGACGGCCCGCAGGCCATGGACGAGGCGAGCGGGCTCTCGTACGGACCCGGCATCGACCCGGAGCGGCTGGCCGTCTGCCTCAGCGTGCTCGAGGAACTCGACAAGCTGGAGATCGACCACCCGGACGCCGTCGCCGTGCGCCGGGCCACCGCGGGCGTCTACCGCACGGTCAAGCAGCGCCGCCGCCAGGAGCGCCGGGCCGCCAAGACCGCCCACGACAAGGCGGTCACGGAGGCCACGGCGACCGGCTCCGCCCAGCGCATCGACGACGAGACCGAGGGCCTGCTGCCGTCGTCGGCCACCGAGGAGGGCAGGATCGCGGGGATACTCCAGCGCCCGCGCTCCTGCTACACCTGCAAGACCCGGTACGTGGAAGTCGACTACTTCTACCACCAGCTCTGTCCGGACTGCGCCCGCGTGAACCGCGAGAAGCGCGACGTCCGTGCCGACCTCACCGGCAAGCGCGCCCTGCTCACCGGCGGCCGCGCCAAGATCGGCATGTACATCGCGCTCAGGCTGCTGCGCGACGGCGCGCACACCACGATCACCACGCGCTTCCCGAAGGACGCCATCCGCCGCTTCAAGGCGATGGACGACTCCGCGGACTGGATCCACCGCCTGGAGGTCGTCGGCATCGACCTGCGCGACCCGGCCCAGGCCGTGGCCCTCGCGGAGCAGGTCGCCGAGGCGGGCCCGCTCGACATCCTCGTCAACAACGCGACCCAGACGGTACGCCGGCTGCCCTCCGCCTACGCCGCGCTGGTCGAGGGCGAGAGCGCCCCGCTGCCCGCCGGTGAGCTCCCCGCCCACCACGTCATCGGCGCCTTCAACTCCGGCGCCGTCGACGGCCTGGCCGCGCTGCCCCTCGGCGGCACCAGCGGGCTCGACGCCCAGCAGGTCGCCGACCTCGCCCTGGTCGCGGGCAACGCCAGCGTCGAGCGGCACCTCGACGGCACGGCGATCGACGCGGGCGGGCTGGTCCCCGACGTCGTCGACAGCAACACCTGGGTGCAGACGATCGAGCAGATCTCCCCGGTGGAGCTGCTGGAGACCCAGCTGTGCAACTACACGGCGCCGTTCATCCTGATCAGCCGGCTCCGCCCGGTCATGGCCGAGGCCGCGAAGAAGGCGGCGAGCGGGCGGGCGTACGTGGTGAACGTCTCGGCCATGGAGGGCGTGTTCGGTCGCGGCTACAAGGGTGCGGGGCATCCGAACACGAATGCCGCCAAGGCCGCGATGAACATGGTGACGCGGACCAGTGCGCAGGAGATGTTCCAGACCGACGGGATTCTGATGACCTCGGTCGACACGGGGTGGATCACGGACGAGCGGCCTCACTACGACAAGCTGCGGCTGGCGGAGGCGGGGTTCCACGCGCCGCTGGACCTGGTCGACGGGGCGGCGCGGGTGTACGACCCGATCGTGCGGGGTGAGGCGGGGGAGGATCTGTACGGGGTCTTTCTGAAGGACTACGAGCCGGGGAAGTGGTAGGGACTTCGCCTGCGGGTTGAGTGGGGCTGGTCGCGCCCACGCGGCGGAGCCGCATACCGATACAGCCCCGCGCCCCTAAGAGGCCGGAATGTGTGCTGCCCGTACCCGGGTGCCGCCGTCCACCACCAAGTCGGCTCCCGTCACCCATTCCGCCGCGTCCGAGGCGAGCCACAGTACGGCCCGGGCCACGTCCTCCGGTTCTCCGATCCGGCCCAGCGGCAGGCCGGCCGCGATGTCGAGCTCGCCCGGCTCCCACATGAACCGAGCCATCTCGGTACGCACCAGGCCGGGGGAGACGGAGTTCACCCGTACCCGGGGGCCCAGCTCGCCCGCGAGCTGCCCGGTCAGGTGCAGCAGCGCGGCCTTGCTCGTGCCGTACGCGCCCACGTTCGGGCCGACATGGCCGGCGCCCTCCGTGCACACGTTGATCACCGTGCCGCCGTGCTCCGACATCCACGACCGCCACGCGCACTGCACCAGCCGCAGCGGTGCCTCGACATTGACGGTGAAGGCCTCGCGCCAGGCCTCCGGGGCGGCGTCCATGAGCGGTCCGTACGGCTGGTTGGTCGCCGCGTTGTTGACCAGGACGTCGAGGCGGCCGAACTCGCCCAGGGCCAGCTCCGTCAGGCGCCGGTGATGGCCGGGGTCGGCGACGCTGCCCGCGAGCCCGATGCCGCCCAGTTCCAGGGCGGTCCGCCGTACCTCGTCGGCGTCGCGCGCGGTGACGCACACCAGCGCGCCCGCCGAGGCGAGCGCTTGTGCGACAGCGCGTCCGATGCCGCGCGTGGCCCCCGTGACCACGGCGGCCCTGCCCTCCAGGCCGTACGACGGCGACGTCATGGACGTACCGTCTCATGACGGCCCGTCAGTCGACAGCCCCGAGACGGCGTGGGAGACCCTGCGCGACCGTCCGGAAACCGCCGGTGCGGACTTAAGCCGTTCGAGCGATCCGCGAAACGTCCTTTCTGTGGCAAATCAGTGCGTAAACCCGAGCTGAACACAGGATGACGCGCGATCGTTACCGCTAGTTTTCAGCCCCATCGAGCGGGGGGCCGCTCATTTGGTTAATCTGGGGCGGACGGACAGCAGGACGGGACCCACACCCACGGTCCGTCATGGGACAAGCCGGAACACCACGGCCTGCGCTCCCGCGAATTACCGGCGCCACCGCGTCCGAACTGCATTGGCATCAGACCCGAGCGGGCGTCAGGCGTAGAGCAGGACCGGCGCGCACGTCCCGAGGGTGACCGACACATAAGGAGTGCGCGGTGACACCGGAGAAGACGAATCGCGAGCAACGCCCCAAGGAACGCACCGAGCGCAAGGGCCGCCCATCCGACGAGCTCGGCAGCCTCGACGTGTGGGCCCGGTCGGCCCCGATCCGCCTCGCGGGCTACGAGGAGGACCTTGCCGAGCCCCACATCCTGCCCAGCGTCGACTGAACGGGCGTCGTACCCTCCGCGTTCGCCGATCAGCATGGGCGTGCCAGACTCACGTCCATGCTGATCAGGGAAGCAACGGCTGACGACTGGCCGCGCATCTGGCCGTTCTGGCACCGCATCGTCGCCGCGGGTGAGACCTACGCATGGGACCCGGGCACCTCCGAGGACGAGGCCCGGGTCCTGTGGATGAATCCGGCGAAACGCGTCTACGTCGTCGAGGACGACAGCGGCAGCGTCGTCGCCTCCGCCTACCTCACCCCCAACTACGGCGGCCCCGCCGCCCGCATCGCCAACGCCGGCTTCATGGTCGACCCGGACGAGGGCGGCCGGGGCCACGGCCGTGCCCTCGCCGAACACCTCCTGACCGAGGCCAGGGCCGCCGGCTACCGGGGCATGGTGTTCAACGCCGTCGTCGAGACCAACCCGGCCGTGAAGCTGTGGACCTCCCTCGGCTTCACGATCCTCGGTACGGTGCCCGACGCGTTCGAGCACCCCCGGCACGGCCTGGTGGGACTGCACATCATGTACCGGGTGCTACAGGACAGCGCAGAGACCGTGACCGGGGCCGTCAGGGACGGACGTACGGCCGCGTCATGATCTCCATGTTGTGGCCGTCCGGGTCGTCGAAGTAGGCGCCGCGGCCGCCGAAGAGGTCGTTGACCCGGCCGGGCTCGGTGTGGCTCGGGTCGGCGAAGTAGGTCACCCCCAGCGCCTCCAGCCGGGCGATCATGGTGTCGAACTGCTCCTCGGGCACGAGGAACGCGTAGTGCTGCCCTTGGATCGGCTCGTCGCGCTTCTCGTAGTAGTCGAGGGTCACGCCGTTGCCCAGGTCGACGGGCAGGAACGGCCCGAAGGGGGCGCCGACCTCCAGGCCCAGGACGGCCGCCAGGAACTCCGCCGACAGCCGGCGGTCCGAGGCGAAGACGGCGGTGTGGTTGAGATGGGCGACGGTGGCCGGCAGTTCGGGTGCGTGCTGTGTGTGGGACATGAGTCTGAATCGTCTCCGGGTTCCGGGATCCGTGGTGAAGCGCCGCAGCGGCGCGAGGGGACGAGGGAAAACGGAGACGGGAGGCGGGGCTCGTGCCCTCTCCGGCTCTCGGGCGGGCCCGGGCGGGGTCACCCCCGCCGCGCTCACTCCGAGGCCGGGCGCCTCACTCGTGCATGGCCTACGGCCGACCCGGCAGTCACCCGGCCGACTCTAGTTCATCGGCGCCGTACGCCGCCACGGATTACGTTCCTGCAACTGCTGGGCCAGTTCCAGGAGTTGGTACTCCGTGCCGGGGAGTCCCACGAGCTGCACGGCACAGGGGGCGCCGGAGGGGAGGGTTCCGCAGGGGACCGACATGGCGGGCCAGCCGGTCAGGTTCCACGGGGGCGTCAGGGGCGAGTAGTTGGTGTTGGCCAGGACGTTGCTCAGCCAGCCCCGCTCGTGCCAGGGCGCGGCCTTGGGGGAGCGGCGGGCGAGCGCGGGCGTGAGCAGCACGTCGTACTCGGCGAAGAACGGCTCCAGCCGTCGGCGCAGTTGCTCCCGGGCCGACCCGGAGCGCACCCTGGCCATGAAGGGCCGGCCGAGTCTCGCGTGGATCCGGGTGCGCCGGGTCAGCAGGCGGGCGTCGAGGTGCTGGGCGTCCGCGGCGGTGCCCGCTGTCCAGTGGGCCAGTGAGGTCGTGGCGAGCGACATCGGGTAGGGCGGGTCGGCCCGCCGGACCTGGTGGCCCGCCTTCATCAGCACCCCGGCCGCCTCCCGCGCGGCCGCCGTGTACGGCCGGCTGATCGTGACGCCGGCCAGTGGACTGCGCAGCGACACGGCGACCCTGAGGGGGCCGGGCTCGGAGCGGAGGGCGGGCTCGTCGTCCGCGAGCACCGAGAGCATCAGGCGGGCGTCCTCGACGGTCGTGGCGAGCGGTCCGTTCTCCGACAAGCCGAACCAGCCGCCGTCCCCGGCACCCGTCGGGACCACTCCGTGTCCCGGCTTGATGGTGACGAGGCCGCAGTTCGCGGCCGGTATGCGCAGGGAACCCATGCCGTCGTTGCCGAGGGCGATCGGCACCATCCCGGCGGCGACCGCGGCGGCGCTGCCGCCCGACGAACCGCCCGCCGAGCGCGTCGGGTCCCAGGGGTTGCGGGCGATGCCCAGCACGCCGTCCGTGGTGCCGAAGACACACAGCTCGGGCACGTTCGTCAGCCCCACGACCACCGCGCCCGCCGCCCGCAGCCGGGCCACCGTCACATGGTCCTGGGCGGCCGGGGTGTCCGGTGTCGCGGCCGAGCCGACGCGGGTGGACTCGCCGCGCACGGCGAGGTTGTCCTTGACGGCCACGGGCACCCCGGCCAGGGGCAGGCGGTCGAGGTCGCCGCGTGCGGCCACCTCGTCGGCCTCGGCCGGCGCCGCCTCGGCGCGCACGGTGCGGAAGGCCCCGACACGGCCGTCGAGCCGCTCGATCCGCGCGAGGTGCTCGGCGACCACCTCGCGGGGGGTGACCCGCTTCTCGCGTACGGCGACGGATATCTCGGCGGCGGTGCGGCCGGCCCAGGTGGTCACAGAGGCTCCTCGGCGTGGAAGGACGGGGCTTACTGGCGAGTACCTAGGAGAACTGTGCACCGGCCGGGGGCGCACGTCGAGGCCCTCGGCATGTCGATGCGCCTTGTCACGCCCCGCGCGCCCCCGGGCCCGGGCGGCTCAGCGCAGGTGGCGTGCGAAGAAGGCCTCGGTGATGTCCATGGAGGCCGGCCACCTCGGTCCGAAGGTGTGTCCCTCGCCGGCGTGCGTGCGCAGCTCGACGTCCTTGCCCGCCTTCTCGAACGCGGCGGCGACCTGCCGTGACCAGGTGAGGGGGCAGGTGTCGTCCGCCGTGCCGTGCTGGATCAGCAGGGGTTCGGTGACACGGTCGACGTACGTCAGGGGCGACACCGCGCGCCAGAAGGCCGGGTTCTCCTCGGGCGTGCCGTGCTTCTCCTCGATCTCGGCCACGAGGGGATCGCCGTCGGGCCGCTGGAAGTGGTCGATGTTCTCCTCCGGACGTGCGCTCACCGGCGCGTACACCACCGCGGCGTCGAACAGGCCGGGCGCCACGACCAGCGTGTTGTACACGACCCCGCCGCCCATCGACCGGCCGAACAGGCCGATCCGGTCGCCGTCGATCTCCGGCCGCCCGGAGTCGCGCAGGGCCAGGGCGGCGCCGATGACGTCCTCGGTGTAGCCGAGGCGCAGGCCGACGTCGTTGCCGGGGTCGTCGTCGGAGCGGGCGTGGTTGCGGTAGTCGGTGTGCAGGACGACGTAGCCGCTGCGGGCCAGACGGTCCTGCTCCCGGGGCATGCCCTGGCCGCTGAAGTAGACGTCCGGATCGATGTACCCGTGCGCCAGCACGAGCGCCGGGAACGGGCCCTTGCCCTCCGGGATGTTCATGATCCCCGAGATGGTCAGACCGTTCGCCTCGTAGGTGACGGCGTAGCGGGTGTAGGCGGGCGTCCGGTCGAGCACCGCGCCGAGACGCAGACCGGAACCGGTGTGCTTCCGCTGCATCAGGGCCGGGAGGGAGACGGGGTCGGCCGGGGTGGGGGTGGCGGAGGGCGTCGCGAGAGGTCCCTCGCTCGTGGCCCGGGGCGATGCCGGAGAGGTCTCGGTCGCGCCTTCGTTGCCACCGCCGGTACAGCCGATCGCGACGGCCAGCAGCATTCCGGCGGTGACCCAGGCTGTGCCCCGTAGCCGCATACGGTCCATTGTCGCCCCGCGGACCGTCCAGGAGGCCGGGAGACGCACGTCACATTCCTCGATGTCACATCGGGCCGGGCCCCGGACTCATAAGGGCGTAAGCATCGACAACGACACAGGAGTTCACATGAACGCGCGACTGGACGTCTTCGCCCTCCCGAGCGCCGGCAAGGTCATCAAGCAGTTCATGTCCCTGGGGCGGCTGGTCGTGGACTCACCGCTGCCGGCCGCCACCCGGGAGCTGGTCTCGCTCCGCGTGAGCCAGATCAACGGCTGCGCGGTCTGCATCGACATGCACACCAAGGAGGCCGCGGCGGCGGGTGAGACCTCCGTACGCATCAACCTGGTCGCCGCATGGCGGGAGGCCACCGTCTACACCGAGGCCGAGCGCGCCGCACTGGAGCTGGCCGAGCAGGGGACCCGTATCGCGGACGGTGCCGGCGGGGTGCCGGACGACGTGTGGGAGCGGGCCGCCAAGCACTACGACGAGGACCAGCTCGTCGCCCTGGTGACGCTGATCGCCTTCATGAACACGGCGAACCGGCTGAACGTCATCCTCCAGCAGCCGGCGGGCGACTACCAGCCCGGTCAGTTCAAGTAGCGGCGGCGGCACATCGGGCCCTGGGGACTGTCCCTAGGGCCCGAGCTGTGTCCGCAGCCACTCCTCCACCTCGCCCACGTGCGCGGCCGCCGCCGCGCGGGCCGCCTCGGGGTCGCGGGTGGCCAGGGCGCGGTGGATCGCGGCGTGTTCGCGGCGGGTGCGGGCGAAGGCGCCCTCCTCCTGGTAGCCGCGCCAGACCCGGGCGCGGAACGTCCGCGACGACAGGCCCTCCAGGATCGCGGCCATGGTCTCGTTGCCCGCGGCCGTCGCGATCTCACGGTGGAAGGCCAGGTCGTGGGCGAGGATCTCCTCCGGATCGTCCGTGGCGGACATCGCCGCCAGGTGCTTCTCGACCTCGGCCAGCTGGTCCGCCGTGATCCGGGCGGCGGCCAGCGCGGTCGCCGTCGACTCCAGGACCCGCCGTACCTCCAGCAGCTCCACCAGACGCGGGCCGCGCGACAGGTCCGCCACGACGCCGAAGGTCTCCAGCAGGTCGCCGGCCTCCAACTGCGTGACGTAGATGCCCGACCCGTGCCGGGCCTCCAGCACGCCCAGCACCGTGAGCGCGCGGATCGCCTCCCGCATCGAGCTGCGGGACATGCCGAGCTGGGCTGCGAGGTCACGTTCGGTCGGCAGCCGCTGGCCCGGCTCCAGCCGGCCCTCGCCGATCATCGCCTTGATCCGCTCGATGGCGCGCTGCGTCACGGTGCCCTTCTGCGGGGCTGTCTCGTCGTCCACGCCATTCCTCCGATCACCGGCTGCGGTGAGTCTAATCGGCGAGGTGGTCGGACCACTATGCGTCAGAGGCGCGAAAATCTGGTGTCGTGGGGTGTTCTGGTGGGTGAGTGGTCTGATAAGTATGCGGGCATCTGCTGGAACACCGGTCGATGGGAGCACCCTCGGATGCCCGGAAGCACAGTGCGCAAGCGGAACAGGTCCCGGATCGTCGGCACGGTGGCTCTGGCCGCCGGTGCCTGTCTCGTGCTCGCCGCGTGCGGCAGTACCAAGGACACCGGCGCCTCCAATGCCGGCGGCGGTGACGGCAGTGGCAAGGTTGGGGTCGTCCTGCCCCTGCTGACCTCGCCGTTCTGGCAGTCGTACAACGACTACGTGCCGAAGATGGCGAAGTCCGAGGGTGTGGACGCGATGAAGACCGTCAACTCCAACAGCGACCCCTCGCAGCAGATCACCGACATCAACAACCAGCTCAACCAGGGCGTCGAGGGCCTGGTCGTCGCCCCCCTGGACAGCGCCGCCATCGAGGCCGGCCTCGACCAGGCCGAGCGCAAGGGCGTGCCGGTCGTCGCCGTGGACGTGGCGCCCGACAAGGGCAAGGTCGCCATGGTGGTCCGGGCGAACAACGTGGCGTACGGCGAGAAGGCCTGCCAGTACCTCGGTGAGCACATCACCTCCGGCAAGGTCGTGCAGATCATGGGCGACCTCGCCTCGGTCAACGGCCGCGACCGCTCCGAGGCGTTCCGCGCCTGCGTGAAGAAGAACTTCCCGAAGCTGAAGGTCCTGGAGATCCCCGCCAAGTGGGAGTCCGACACGGCGGCCTCGAAACTCGACACCCTCCTCAACGCCAACCCCGACATCAAGGGCATCTACCTGCAAGCCGGCGGCGTCTACCTCGCGCCCACCCTCCAGACCCTGAAGTCCAAGGGCATGCTGAAGAAGGCCGGGCAGCCGGGCCACATCACCATCGTCTCCAACGACGGCATCCCGCAGGAGTTCGACGCGATCCGCAAGGGCGAGATCGACGCGACCGTCTCCCAGCCCGCCGACGCCTACGCCAAGTACGGCATGTACTACATCAAGGCGGCGATGCAGGGGAAGACGTTCGAGCCGGGCCCGACGGACCACGACTCGACCATCGTCAAGCTGCCCAGCGGCAACCTGGAGGACCAGCTCCCCGCGCCGCTGGTGACGAAGGACAACGTCGACGACCCCAAGCTCTGGGGCAACACGGTCGAATGAGCACCCCACTGGCTGAAGCGCGGGGCGTCGTCAAGCGGTACGGCCCCACCACCGCCCTCGCCGACGGGCAGCTCACCGTGCTGCCGGGCGAGTCGCACGCCCTCGTCGGGCGCAACGGCGCCGGCAAGTCGACCCTCGTCAGGATCCTCACCGGCCTGGAGGCACCCGACGAGGGCACCGTCCGCTTCGACGGCGACCCCGCGCCGGCGCTCACCGACCGCGACGCCTGGCGCAGCAAGGTCGCCTGCGTCTACCAGCACCCGACGGTCGTCCCCGAACTGACCGTCGCCGAGAACCTGTTCATCAACCGGCAGCCGCTCCAGCGGGGGTTCATCAGCTGGCGCCGTCTGAAGACCGAGGCGGCCCGGCTCCTCGACACCTGGGACGTGCGCGTCGACCCTGACGCCCGCACCGCCGGCCTCAAGGTCGAAGACCGGCAGATGGTGGAGATCGCCCGGGCCCTCAGCTTCGGCGCCCGCTTCATCATCCTCGACGAACCCACCGCCCAGCTCGACAACCGCGAGATCGAGCGGCTGTTCACGCGCATGCGCGCCCTCCAGGACTCGGGCGTCACCTTCCTGTTCATCTCCCACCACCTCCAGGAGGTGTACGAGGTCTGCCAGGCCGTCACGGTCCTGCGCGACGCCCGCTGGATCACCACCGCGCCGGTCGCTGATCTGCCCCGCCGGGCCCTGGTGGAGGCCATGGCGGGGGAGACGATCGCCGAACAGGCCGAGCGGCGACGGACCGTCGCGGCGGCCGGGCCCGTCCTCCTCGACGTCCGCGGCCTCACCTCGCCGGCGTACGAGGACGTCGACCTCACCGTCCGCCGCGGCGAGGTCGTCGGACTCGCCGGATCCAGCGCCAGCGGCAAGATCGAACTCGCCGAGTCGTTCACCGGACTGCACACACCCACCGGCGGGACGGCCCGGATCGACGGCGCTCCGCTGCCGTTCGGCGACGTCCGGGCCGCGCTGAAGGCCGGCGTCGGCTTCGTGCCGCGCGACCGGCACGACGAGGGCCTGGTCTTCGGCATGTCCATCGGCGACAACGCCACCCTCAGCGTCCTGGACCGGCTCGGCCGGTTCGGCTTCGTCGGCACCGACCGCAAGCGCGGTGTCGCCACGGCACTGATCGAACGCCTCGACATCCACGCGGAGGGCCCCGACCAGCCCGTCTCGGACCTGTCCGGCGGCAACGCGCAGAAGGTCGTCATGGCCCGGGCCCTCGCCTCCGGCCCACGGCTCCTCGTCCTGGTCAACCCGACCGTGGGCGTCGACGTGAAGTCCAAGGAGTCCCTGCTCGCCCGGGTGGACAGCGCCCGCGAGGACGGCACCGCCGTGCTGGTCGTCTCCGACGAACTCGACGACCTCAGGCGCTGCGACCGGGTCCTCGTCCTCTTCCACGGCCGTGTCGTCGCCGAGCACCCGGCGGGCTGGCGCGACCACGAGCTCATCGCCTCCATCGAAGGAGTGGACCATGGCTGACACCAAGGCGGCCCCGCCGCTCGCGTCCGCGCGCGCCACCGACCAGCGCGCCGCCAAGGCCGTCCTGCTCCGCCGCGCCCGTGAACTCGCCCTCGTGCCCGCCCTGTTGCTTCTCCTGGTGCTCGGTGCGGTGGTCAACGACTCGTTCTTCACCGAGCGGAACATCGTCTCGATCCTCGGTGCCTCCGCCGCCCTCGCGATGGTCGTGCTCGCCGAGTCCCTCGTGCTCATCACCGGCAAGTTCGACCTGTCCCTGGAATCGGTCGTCGGCATCGCACCCGCCGTCGGCGCCCTGCTCGTGCTGCCCGCCGCCCAGTCCGGCTGGGGCACCGAACTCCCGTCGGCGCTCGCCCTGTTGGCGATCCTGGTCGCGGGCGCGGCCGTCGGCGCCTTCAACGGCGTCCTGGTCGTGAAGTTCAAACTCAACGCGTTCATCGTGACGCTCGCGATGCTGATCGTGCTGCGCGGCCTGCTGGTCGGCGCGACCAAGGGCAAGACGCTGTTCGGGATGCCCGACAGCTTCTACTCGCTGGCGACGACCACCTTCCTCACCGTCCCGCTGTCCGTGTGGCTCGCCGCGATCGCCTTCGCGGTGGCCGGGCTGGTCCTGAAGTACCACCGGGTCGGCCGCGCCCTGTACGCCATCGGCGGCAACGTGGACGCGGCCCGGGCGGCGGGCATCCGGGTGGAGCGCGTCATGCTCGGCGTGTTCGTCGTCGCGGGTGTTCTCGCCGCCGTCGGCGGCATCATGCAGACCGGGTACGTCGGTGCGATCAGCGCCAACCAGGGCCAGAACATGATCTTCACGGTGTTCGCGGCGGCGGTGATCGGCGGCATCGCCCTCGACGGCGGCAAGGGCACCATGTTCGGCGCCCTGACCGGCGTACTCCTTCTGGGTGTCGTGCAGAACCTGCTCACCCTCGCCCAGGTGCCGTCGTTCTGGATCCAGGCCATCTACGGCGGGATCATCCTGGTCGCCCTCATGATCGCCCGGGTCACCACGGGCCGCGCCCAGGACTGACCCGCCCGCCGCCGCAACCGACCCGAAAGGCCCTCCGTGTCCCCGACGCCCGCCCGCATCATCGCGGTCGACACCCACGACATCCGCTTCCCCACCTCGCGCGAGCTCGACGGCTCCGACGCGATGAACCCGGACCCCGACTACTCGGCGGCCTACGTCGTCCTGCGCACGGACGCGGCCGACGGGCACGAGGGGCACGGATTCGCCTTCACCATCGGGCGGGGCAACGAGGTGCAGGTCGCCGCGATCGACGCGCTGCGCGGACACATGGTCGGCCGCTCCGTCGACGACCTGTGCGCCGACCCGTCCACCCTGAACCGCGACCTCATCGGCGACAGCCAACTGCGCTGGCTCGGCCCCGAGAAGGGCGTGATGCACATGGCGATCGGCGCGGTCGTCAACGCCGTGTGGGACCTGGCCGCCAAGCGCGCCGGCCTGCCGCTGTGGCGGCTGCTCGCCGAGGCCGAGCCCGAATGGCTGGTCCGCCAGGTCGACTTCCGCTACCTCACCGACGCCCTCACCCCCGAGGAGGCCCTGACCCTCCTGCGCCGGGGCAGACAGGGCGCCGAGGAGCGCACGGCACGGCTGCTGGAGCGCGGCTACCCCGCCTACACCACCTCGCCCGGCTGGCTCGGCTACGACGACGACAAGCTCACCCGGCTCGCGGACCGGGCCGTCGCCGACGGCTTCCGGCAGATCAAGCTCAAGGTCGGCGCCGACCTCGACGACGACATCCGCCGCTGCCGCGTGGCCCGTTCCGTCATCGGCCCGGACGTCCGCATGGCCGTCGACGCCAACCAGCGCTGGGACGTCGACGAGGCGATCCGCTGGACCAAGGCCCTCGCCGAGTTCGACCCCTACTGGATCGAGGAGCCCACCAGCCCCGACGACATCCTCGGCCACGCGGCGATCCGCCGGGCCGTCGCCCCCGTGAAGGTCGCCACCGGCGAGCACGTGCACAACCGGATCGTCTTCAAACAGCTCCTCCAGGCCGGCGCGCTGGACGTCGTCCAGATCGACGCGGCCCGCGTCGGCGGCGTCCCCGAGAACCTCGCGATCCTGCTGCTCTCGGCCAAGTTCGGCGTCCCGGTCTGCCCGCACGCGGGCGGTGTCGGCCTGTGCGAACTGGTCCAGCACCTGTCGATGTTCGACTACGTGGCCCTGACCGGAACCACCGAGGACCGCGTCATCGAATACGTCGACCATCTGCACGACCACTTCCTCGACCCGGTGGTCATCCGCGAAGGTCATTACACGGCACCCACCGCGCCGGGCTTCTCGGCCGCCATGCGACCCGAGTCCCTGGCGCGGTACACCTACCCGGGCGGCGAGTTCTGGGCCGCCGACCTCGACGAACAGAAGAAGGGCCGGGCTGTATGAGCGACTTCGAGGGCATCAAGGCCCTGGTGACGGGCGGCGCCTCCGGCATCGGCCGGGCCACCGCGGAACTGCTGGCCGAGCGCGGCGCCCAGGTCGCCGTCCTCGACCTGGACCCGTCGCCGGTCGACAAGCCCCTGCTGGCCTACCGGGCGGACGTCACTGATGACGCGTCCGTGCGCGAGGCCGTGGCGGCGGCGGTCGCCGACCTCGGCGGGCTGGACGTCCTGGTCAACAACGCGGGCATCGGCGCCCAGGGCACCGTCGAGGACAACTCCGACGACGACTGGCACCGCGTCTACGACGTCAACGTCGTCGGCATGGTCCGCACCGCCCGCGCCTGCCTGCCCCACCTGCGCGCCTCCGCGCACGCGGCGATCGTCAACACCTGCTCCATCGCGGCCACCGCGGGCCTGCCGCAGCGCGCCCTGTACAGCGCCACCAAGGGCGCCGTGTACGCGCTGACCCTCGCCATGGCCGCCGACCACGTCCGCGAGGGCATCCGCGTCAACTGCGTCAACCCGGGCACGGTCGACACACCGTGGGTCGGC
Organism: Streptomyces swartbergensis; assembly: GCF_002148965.1. Classification (GTDB taxonomy): domain Bacteria; phylum Actinomycetota; class Actinomycetes; order Streptomycetales; family Streptomycetaceae; genus Streptomyces; species Streptomyces swartbergensis. Next base: position 22,326 of record NZ_NGFN01000053.1, read on the forward strand.
CGCCTCCTCGACGCCGCCCCCGACCCGGCCGCCGAACGCGCCGCCCTTCAGGCCCGCCAGCCCACCGGCCGCCTGGTCGGCGCCGGCGAGGTCGCGGGGGCCATCGCCTACCTGGCGAGCCCCCTGTCCGGCGCCACCACGGGCACCTCGCTCGCCGTCGACGGCGGCATGCAGGGCCTGCGGCTGCGGCCGGTGACCCGGTGAACCGGCTCGGCGGCAGCGGCGTCCGGGTCAGCGCCCTGTCCTTCGGTGCGGCCGCGATCGGCAACCTGTACAGCGAGGTCGGCGAGGCGCAGGCCCACGAGGCCGTGGAAGCCGCCTGGCAGCGGGGCATCCGCTACTTCGACACCGCCCCGCACTACGGCCTCGGCCTGTCCGAACGCCGCCTCGGCGCCGCCCTGCGCGCCCACCCCCGTGACCGATACACCGTCTCCACCAAGGTCGGCCGCCGCCTGGAGCCCGCCGACGGCACCGGCGACGACCTCGCCGGCGGCTTCGCCGTGCCCGCCACCCACCGGCGCGTCTGGGACTTCAGCGCCGACGGCATCCGCCGCACCCTGGAAGCCAGCCTGGAACGCCTCGGCCTCGACCGGGTCGACATCGTCTACCTCCACGACCCGGACGAGCACGCCGAATGGGCCTTCCGCGAGGGCTACCCGGCGCTGGAGAAGCTCCGCTCGCAGGGCGTGGTCGGGGCGATCGGCGCCGGGATGAACCAGGCGGAGATGCTCACCCGCTTCGTCCGCGACACCGACGTCGACGTGGTGCTGTGCGCCGGCCGCTACACCCTGCTCGACCAGAGCGCCCTCACCGGCCTGCTGCCCGCCGCCCACGAACGGGGCAAATCCGTCGTCATCGGCGGCGCCTTCAACTCCGGCCTGCTGGCGAACCCGCAGCCGGGCGCGAAGTACAACTACACCGTCGCGCCCTCCGACCTGGTCCAGCGGGCGCTGCGCCTGAAGTCCGTCGCCCACCGCCACGGCACGACCCTGCGCGCCGCCGCCCTGGCCTTCTGCGCCGCCCACCCGGCCGTCGCCAGCGTCCTCGTCGGAGCCCGCTCGGCACACGAAGTCCGCGACTGCGCCCACCAGTTCGCCGCCCGCGTGCCCGCCGCGTTCTGGCAGGAACTGCGCGCCAAGGGCCTGCTGCCCGCGGACGCCCCCGTGCCCGGCGAGACCTCCTCGAAGGAGTTCTCATGAGAGTCGCCCTGCACACCAAGGTCCGCGCCGACCGCATCGCCGACTACGAGGCAGCCCACCGCGAGGTGCCCGGGGAACTCACCGACGCCATCCGCGCCGCCGGCGCCACCTCCTGGACGATCTGGCGCAGCGGCACCGACCTCTTCCACGTCCTGGAGTGCGAGGACTACGCCCGTCTCCTCGCCGAACTGGAGAAACTGCCGGTCAACGTCGCCTGGCAGGCCCGCATGGCCGAGCTGCTGGACGTGGTGCACGACTACTCCGGCGAGGGCGCGGACGCCGGCCTGCCCGTCGTCTGGGAGCTGCCGTCATGACCGTGGTCGACGCCCACCACCACGTCTGGGACCTGTCCGTGCGGGACCAGGACTGGATCGCGGAAGGCAGCCCGATCCGACGCGACTTCACCGTGAAGGATCTCGCAGCCGAGGCCCGCGCGGCGGGCGTCGACCGCACGGTCCTCGTCCAGACCGTCACCGTCCCCGAGGAGACCCCGGAGTTCCTGGCAGTGGCCGACGCGCACGAGCTGATCGCCGGGGTCGTCGGCTGGACGGACCTCACACGCCCCGACGTGGCCGACGAGCTGGCCCGGCTGCGGGAACTGCCCGGCGGACGGTACCTCAAGGGCATCCGGCACCAGGTCCAGGGCGAGCCGGATCCCGAGTGGCTGCTGCGTCCCGACGTACGGCGCGGCCTGACCGCCGTGGCCGACGCGGGGCTGGTGTACGACCTGGTCGTGCTGCCCCACCAGCTCCCGGCCTGCACCCAGGCGGCGGCCTCCCTGCCCGGACTCACCTTCGTCCTCGACCACTTGGGCAAGCCGCCCATCGCCTCCGGCGCCCTCGAACCCTGGGCGTCCGGCCTCCGCACCCTCGCCGCGCTGCCCAACACCGTCTGCAAGCTCTCCGGCATGGTCACCGAGGCCGACCTGGAGTCCTGGTCGATCGACGACCTGCGCCCGTACGCCGACACGGTGCTGGAGGCGTTCGGCCCGGACCGCCTGATGTTCGGCTCGGACTGGCCGGTGTGCACCCTCGCGGCGACCTACGGCGACGTGCTCGACACCGCACGCCGGCTGACCGGCCCGTCCGAGCACGCCCGGATCTTCGGGGCCACCGCCACCCGCCTCTACGACCTCTGAACGGTCTCCGCCAGCCGCGTCGGCGGCAGGTACTCCCGTACGTACGTCCGCTCCCAGCACGCGCCCGTCTCCCGCAGCTCGCGCCACGTCGTGTAGCGGTAGCGGAACAGGCGGGCGCGCACGTACCGCGGGGGCTCGTCCGGCGGGAACGGCGAGCGGCGCAGCAGCTTCAGCGTGTCGCGGTCGTTCTCCAGCAGCCGCTCCACCAGGGCGCCGAACCAGGACCCGGCGTACGCGGGGGAGAGGGCCGCGAACCACATCAGCCAGTCGAGCCGCAGATGGTACGGCGCGAACTGGCGCGGCCAGTGCCGGGGATCACCGGGCTTGCCCTTGAACTCGTACTCCCGCCAGTCCGAGTCCTCATGCGGGACGTCGTCGGCCGTGCCCTCGACGACCACCTCGTAACGGACCCGGCTGACGCTGCCGAACGCGCCGTAGGTGTTGACCAGATGGAGTGGGTCGAAGGAGCGGTTCATGACCTGCCGGCGGGAGATCATGTTGCGGACCGGGTGGTAGCTGAGCCCCACCAGCAGCGCGGCGGCCGCGAGGACCACGACCTCGTACCAGAGCGGGGCGCTGGGCACGTCCGGCGGATCGGCCGGGAACCGCACCGCCGACAGGGCCAGCACGATGGTGATCCAGTTCAGCCAGGCGAAGTTGCCCGACAGCACCAGCCACAGCTGGGTGACGATCATCAGCGCGGCGGCGGCCGTCGCGACCGGCTGCGGGGTGAACAGCAGGAACGGCACCACGAGTTGCGTGAAGTGGTTCGCGGCCACCTCGACCCGGTGCAGGGGCCTGGGCAGATGGTGGAAGAACCAGCTCAGCGGGCCCGGCATCGGCTGTGTCTCGTGATGGTGGTCCAGGCACGTCAGCTTCCGCCAGCACTCGTCGCCCCGCATCTTGATCAGCCCCGCGCCGAACTCCACCCGGAACAGGATCCAGCGCAGCAGGAACAGCACGACGACGGGCGGCGCCACTTCGTCGTTGCCGAGGAACACGGCGACGAAGCCGACCTCCAGCAGCAGCGACTCCCAGCCGAACGAGTACCAGGTCTGCCCGACGTTGACGATCGACAGGTACAGCACCCACGGCACCAGCCACAGCAGCATGCCGCCCCACAGGGGCAGCAGCGAGTCGACCCCGGCCAGCAGCGCGGCCGACACCGCGCAGCCCGCCCACGCGCAGACGGCGAAGAAGCGGTCCGAGTAGTGCAGCTGGAACAGGCTCGGCGCCCGCTTGAACGGCACCCGCTGGACGAACTCCGGCACCGGCAGCATGCCGCGCTGCCCGATCAGCGCGCGGAACTGCAACGCCGCCGTCAGGAACGCGACCAGGTAGACGGCGGCCAGCGCCCGCTGGAAGACCAGCCGGCTCAGCCAGTAGTCGGATGCGGTGAACCAGTCCACGGCCGTGCGCTCCTCCCAGTGCGTCGCCGGACCCCGTTGTCACGCTCCGTGTACCACCGCTCCGGTTGCATGATCGGAGCGAGTGAAGCAAACAATAGTGATCAGTTACCTCATATGTGACGAAGTGGGCTGGAGGGCGAGGTGCGGACACCTACCGGGACCTTCGTCACGGCCTGCGCGCTCTCCGCGGCGCTCCTCCTCTCGGGCTGCGGCGGCGACGGCGAGGGCGACGCCGCGGGCGCCGGCGGGGCGCTCTTCCTCCAAACGGCCGCGGCCCAGGGGCCGAACCCCTTCACGGACTCCACGGCCACCACGACGGCTACCCCGTCACCCGTCCCCCGAACGCCGGAGACGGCCGGCCCGGGCGACGCGGCCCCGGTCTCCGCCGACCTGAGCGGCCTGCGCTCGCTCTCCGGCGGGACCCCCGGCCTGTACGGCGGCATCGAGCGGACCGGCAGCTGCGACGTCGCCCGGCAGATCGGCCACCTCACCCGCGACCGGTCCAGGACGCGCGCCTTCGCCCGGGTCGCGGGCGTCTCCCCGGCGTCCGTCCCGGACCACCTGCGCGGACTGACACCCGTCGTGCTGCGCGCCGACACCCGCGTCACCAACCACGGCTTCCGGGCCGGCCGGGCCGCCGRCTACCAGGCCGTCCTCCAGGCGGGCACCGCCGTCCTGGTCGACGACCGGGGCGTGCCGCGCGTCCGGTGCGCCTGCGGCAACCCGCTCCGCCCGCCCGTGGCGCTGCGCGGCACGGGCGCAGTCAAGGGCACCCCATGGCCCGGCTACCGGCCCGGCCGGGTCGTCGTCGTGGCCCCCGCCCGGCAGGCGATCACCGACTTCACGATCGTCGACGTCACCACCCGCACCTGGATCGAACGGCGCACCGGCCACGACGTGGGCCGCGACCGGGTCCTGCCGCCACCGGTCTGGGCGACGAACTCCCCGACGCCGACACCGGAGCCGTCCGAGCCACCGCCTCTCGTCCCGCGCGAGTCCGGCGTCTCCGCGGACCTGGACAGCGCGCCCCCCTGGGACGTGAGCTTGCCGGACACCGTCACTGACGCGCCACCGCCCGACGATCCGGGCCCGCTGTCCGGCGAACCGTCCCCCGAAGACCCCGGCGGCCTCGACGAGGCCGGCCCCGTCGCCGTGCCGGACAGCCCCGATCTGCCCGACGGAGCCGGGCTGATTCCCGACGATCCGGCCGACGACAGCATCCTCGGCAGCCCCACGGACGTCTTCGGTAACTGAGGGCCGGTTCGGCGCAGCGGCCCGTAAACTCAGCACATCCGGTCGAAGAATCGGACGAATCCTGGCAAGGTGGGCCCATGTCTGATCAGGGAGCGAGCGCCCTGTCACTCCCGGACGACTGGCCCGCCCACCCGGACCTGATCCTCGCGCTCAACCGGATGGGCAGCTTCGACTGGGATCTGGACACCGGCCTGATGCAGATGGACGCCCAGGCCCACGAGGTCTTCGACGTTCGTCCCGACGAGTACGACGACCACCCCGCGACCCTGTCCAAGCGCGTCCCGCCCGGCGAGGCCCGGCGCCTGGACACCGCGGTCACCCAGGCCCTCAAGGACGGCAGCGAGAACTACGGCGCCTACTTCCGCGTCCGTCGCCGCGACGGCTCCCTGCGCTGGACCCACACCCAGGGCTACATCCGGCGCGACGACACCGGACGGCCCCGCCGCATCATCGGCATCGTCCGGGACGCCACCCAGGAACTCGCCGAGAGCGAGGCCCGCAGCGACCAGGCCGCCCGGGACGAGGCCCGCCGGCAGCAGACCAGCGTCGTCGAACTCACCACGGCCGCCCTCGCCCACGCCCGCACCGTCCAGGACGTCATCGACGTCCTCAAGGACACCCACGGCCTCATCCACCTGGGCGCCACCAGCCTCGTGATGGGCCTGGTCGAGGCCGGCCGCATCCGCCTGGTCGCCGAGGGCCCCTCGGACAGCTTCGTGCCCGGCACCCGCGTCACCCGGATCGACGAGCCCTACCCCATGAGCGAGGCCGTACGGACCCTCGCTCCCTGCTTCATCGAGTCGCCGGAGGAGTTCGCCGAGCGCTACCCGATCCTCTGGCCGCACATCACCGGCCTGAACATCACGTCGGCCGCGTATCTGCCGCTCATCGTCCAGGCACAGCCGATCGGCGCCATGGGCCTGCTCTACAGCGACCGGCGCGGTTTCACCCCCGAGGAGCGCAACATTCTCGTCGCCCTCGGCAGCAGCATCGCGCAGAGCCTCCAGCGGGCCATGTTCTACGAGCAGGAGATGGACCTCGCACAGGGCCTCCAGCAGGCCATGCTGCCCCGGACCATCCCGAGCGTGCCCGGGGCCGACATCGCCGTCCGCTACCGCGCGGCCACCATCGGCGGCTCCCTCGGCCGTGACATCGGCGGCGACTGGTACGACCTGATCCCGCTGCCCGGCGGCCGGGTCGGCGCCGTCATCGGCGACGTCCAGGGTCACGACACGCACGCGGCCGCCGTCATGGGCCAGTTGCGCATCGTGCTGCGCGCCTACGCCGCCGAAGGGCACACCCCGGCGACCGTGATGGCCCGCGCCTCCGTCTTCCTGCACGAACTCGACACCGACCGCTCCGCCACCTGCCTCTACGCGGAGGCCGACCTGTCCACCGGCGTGCTCCAGATGGTGCGGGCCGGCCACATCGACCCGCTCGTGCGGCAGACCGACGGCTCCTGCCGCCGCGTCACCGTCCCGGGCGGTCTGCCGCTCGGCCTGTCCGCCGAGTTCGGCCGCCTCGACTACCCGGTCGGCACCGTGGAACTGGACCCGGGCGAGACCCTGCTGCTGTGCACCGACGGGCTGGTGGAGCAGCCCGGCGCCGACCTCGACGACGGCATGCGCACCCTCACCGCGCTCGTCGCCACCGGTCCCGACGACGTACGGGACCTCGCCGACCGGCTCATCGACGTGGCCGCCGAACGCGGCGGCGACGACGACGTGGCGCTGCTCCTGCTGCGCCGGCGCGGCCCGGACGGCCCGCAGTCCGGCCGCCGGCTCCAGTGGCTTGTCGCCCCCGGCGATCCGGCGGCCCTGGCCGACGCCCGGCACATGATCCGCACCGCGGTCGGCGTCTGGGGAGCCCGGGACCGCGCCGACGAGATCGAGCTGGTCGCCGACGAGCTGATCACCAACGCCCTGATGCACACCGAGGGCTCCGCGATCGTCACCCTGCGGGCCCTCACCGGTTCCGAGAGCCGGCTGCGCGTCGAGGTCGAGGACTCCTCCAGCGCCCTGCCGCGCCGCCGAGAGGCGGGCGAGTCGGGCGTCTCCGGCCGGGGTCTGCTGCTGGTCGAGCTGCTCACCGACGTGTGGGGCGTGGAGGCGCGCGGCGGCGGCAAGGCCGTGTGGTGCGAGTTCGTGGTGCCCGACCCCGAATGACACCACGTGGCACTCTGGACCTATGCCGGAACTCCCCGAGGTCGAGGCGCTCAAGGACTTCCTCACCGAGCACCTCGTCGGCCACGAGATCGTACGGGTGCTGCCCGTCGCGATCAGCGTCCTGAAGACGTACGACCCGCCCCTGTCCGCGCTGGAGGGCCACGAGGTCGCCGCCGTACGCCGGTACGGCAAGTTCCTCGACATCCAGGCCGCGGACGGCCCGCACTTCGTGACGCACCTGGCCCGCGCCGGCTGGCTGCACTGGAAGGACCGCCTCCCCGACGGCCCGCCCCGCCCCGGCAAGGG
>NZ_NGFN01000530.1 GCF_002148965.1 Streptomyces swartbergensis
CGCCAAGCCCGCCCCCGACTCCACCCGGCGCAGCGAGAAGTCCCGCCGCGCCATCTACGACGCCGCCCTCTCGCTCGTCGTGGAGGTCGGCTATCCGAAGACCACCATCGAGGGCATCGCCGCCCGCGCCGGCGTCGGGAAGCAGACGATCTACCGCTGGTGGTCGTCGAAGGCGGACGTGCTGATGGAGGCGTTCCTCGACCTCGCCGAGCAGGCGACACGCCAGGGGGGTCACGAGCCGTACGCCTTCCCGGACACCGGCGACCTCGCCGCCGACCTCAAGGTCGTACTGCGGGCCACCGTCGACGAGCTGAAGGACCCCCGCTTCGAGGTGCCGTCCCGTGCCCTGGCCGCGCAGGGCGTGGTCGACGAACAGTTCGGGCGTCAGCTCGTCGCCAAGCTGATGCAGCCCTCACTCGACCTGTACATGGAACGGCTGCGCGCCGCACAGGACGCCGGGCAGGTGCGGCCCGAGGTCGACCCGCGCATCGCCCTGGAGTTCTTCATCTCCCCGCTCGCGCAGCGCTGGCTCCAGCACACGGGCCCGATCTCCTACGAGTACACCGACACTCTCGTCGACTACGCCCTTCACGGCCTCGCGCCCCGCTGAGCGGCCCGCTGAGCGCCCCGCTGAGCGGCCCGCGCAAGGCGCCCCGGCGCGTCCGTGATCACGCCGTCGCAGCCCAGCGCCAGCACCCGGTCCCGCTGCGCGTCCGTCACCACGGTGTGCGCCCACACCCGCCGGATCCCCGAGCCGACCGCCCGCACGAGGTCCGCGTCACGCGCCCGGTGGTCCACGTCCAGCAGGTCCACGTACGACCGCCAGCGCTCCGGGCGGTCCGTGCGCAGTTGCCGCGCCGAGCGCCACAACTGGGCGAGCAGGCCCAGGCGATGGGCACGCCGGGCCACCTCCGGGTCGTTGGAGTTCACGAACACCGAGCGGGTCAGGCCACGGGCCCGGATCAGCCCGGCCAGCCGGTCGAGGCCCCGCGGGTCCTTCGCCTCCAGCATCAGCACGATCCGCCCGCCGAAACGATCCAGTACCTCCGCGACCGTCGGCGGCCGTTCCGACCGCCAGCTGCCGGGCAGCGCGTCCTTCGGGCGCAGCCGGACGCCCTGCCATTCCCGGGCGTCGAGGCCGCGCACCTCGCCGCCGAGGTAGGTGGTGCGGTTCAGGGTCTCGTCGTGGAACACCACGGGCGTCCCGTCGCGCAGCAGCCGCGTGTCGAAGTCCAGCACCTGCGCCGTACCGCGCTCGTAGGCGGCCATCAGCCCCGTCATGCTGTTCTCGGGGACCTCGCGGGCGCCGCCGCGGTGGGCGACGTACGTGATTCGGGGGAGCGCCGCCACGGTCAGGGGGCCGGTGCCCCACTCCAGCGGGCGGGTGTGTCCCGCCGGTGGGCGGATACCCGGCGGCAGGGCCGGGGCGGCGCCGGCCGGTCCCGTGAGGGTCAGCGAGACCACCGAAACCGCGGAGGCGAGGCCCGTCAGCGCGATCCTTGTGACCATGGCGACCACGGTAGGGCGCCATGTCACGGCAAAGCGGGCAATGACACCCGATCACGGTGCGGAGTACGCCTCGCCCCACGGGCATATGCCTCGCCCCACCGGTACATGTCTCGGCCCTCCTGCCCCGGATGTGGGCACTGGCCCCCCGGCGCGCGGGAAGATGGGACGATAAGGCATGCTGTTCCGCACGACAGCGAGGCGAGGGGATAGATGAGCGCGGAGTACGGCGGCAGGACCGGCCTACAGGGCAAACTCACCCAGTGGCTGCGCGCCGGGCGCCGGCCCAAGGAGACCGCCGGTGACGGCGGCCGTGAGGACCTGCTGCTCGCCGCCGCCGGCGCCGGACTGCCGCTCGCGCCCGCCGCCCACCCGGCCGGCTACCGCTGTTCCTGCGACCGCGTCGGCTGTCCCACCCCGGCCCGGCATCCGGTGTCCTTCGCGTGGCAGACGCAGTCGACCACCGACCGCGCCCAGATCGAACGCTGGGCCCGCCATCAGCCGCAGGCCAATTTCATCACCGCGACCGGCATGGTGCACGACGTCCTGGACGTGCCCCTGGATGCCGGTCGCAGTGCGTTGGAGCGGCTGCTCGCCGACGGCGTCGAGGTCGGGCCCGTCGCCGAGAGCGACGACGGCCGCCTGCTGTTCTTCACCCTCACCCGCGGGACGCCCGAGGAGGAGGACGAGTGGTGGCCGTGCGAACTGGACTGCCACCCCGAGACGATGGACGAGCACCCCGGGCTGCGGTGGCACTGCCGCGGCTCCTACGTCCTCGTACCGCCGGCGCGGCTGCCCGGTGAGGACCAGACCGTGCACTGGGTGCGCGGGCCCGAGCATCCGCTGCCGGATCCGCTGACCCTGCTGGAGACCCTGACCGAGGCCTGTGCCCGGTACGCCGGTGAGGAATCCGACCAGGCCGGGTCGGCCTGGCCGGTGCGGCGGCACTGAGCCGACCCGGCTCTGTCCTGACCTGTCCTGTCCTGTTCCGACCTACGAGCCTTCCGCCGACGTCATTCCCTGGATCCGGCCGAGGATCGTCACCTTCTGGTTGCCGCTGCCCTTCGGCGGGTCCAGCGCCACCTCGTTGGAGACGAACTCCATCATGAGGGACTGCTTGATCTCGCCGGTCGTCAGCGCGAGAACGTCCTTGTTCGGAACGGGGAACGACGTGCCCGCGTAGGCCGTCTGCTTCTCGTAGTGCCGGGTGGTGAAGAACACCAGCGCGCCGCCGTCCGCCGTGCGCAGGGCGAGGGGCTGGTAGTCGCCGTTCGTCAGCGGCTCGTCGATGTACTGGGTGACCAGGCCCGGCTTCTTGGAGTTCTTCTCGCGCAGGGCGCGCCACTGGCTGGTGTGGGGGCCGTCCGCGAAGGTGGCTGAGCCGTTCTTGAGGTAGGCCGTGTAGTCCCGGCTCAGGTCGCCCGGATCGGCGGCCAGGCCGGTCGAATTCACCGGGACGGACTCGGCCCAGCCGTCCGCGTCTTTCTCGAACTCCGGGACCTTGCCCGGTGCGACGAGGGTGAGGTACGCGACCTGGAAGGGGTCGTCCAGGCTGCTGCGGGTGAACACGAGCAGCCAGCGGGCGGTGCCGCCCTTGTTGCCGGCCGCGTCGACGAGGAACCAGCGGGGCCAGCCGGCCTTCTTGGGGATCGTGTACTTCGCGTCCGTCAGCTTCAGGGGCGTGTGGTTCGGGTTGCCGTCCGGGTTGTTCGCCTTCCCGGCCTTCAGGCGTGCCGAGTCGATGTCGGCCAGGGCCCCGGTGGTGTGGTCGGCGTCCAGGGAGGCGTCGTAGGCCTTGTCGGCCTCGTTGTACGCGGTCGTGAACTCCTGGAGGGCCTTGGCGGCTTCGGCGCGGGTGGTGGACGGGAGGATCTCCCGCTCGCCGTGCACCACGACGCATCCGCTCGCCGTCAACGACAAAGCGGTCACCGAGGCTGCTATGAGGGCGCTCCGGGCGGACCTGCGGAGCGTTCGAGGGTCGCGATCCCTGCTCATCGGGTTCCTTCACCTTCCCCTTTCCGGAGGCGAACCCTACCGGGTGCCTCCGGCGGTCGGGCGGGGGGTGGGCGTGGCTGTGGAGCTCGGGC
>NZ_NGFN01000531.1 GCF_002148965.1 Streptomyces swartbergensis
GCTGTTGCACTTGGCATGTTCGGAGCCCCCGGCCCCATCCCGCTCCCCCGTCGGCCGCTCGACGCGAGCTGTCAGGTCCGACGGTGGTACGAGAACGAACTGGGCTGGCCGACGGTGCCCGGCGATCCTCTGCGGCTGGCGGTGGGGGTGCGCTACGACGTCCTGGACGTGCCGGCCGAGGCGGGACAGGCGGCCCTGCGGCACTTGGGGCCGCACTCCCCGGTTGCCGTGCTCGGCGACCGAATGTACCTCCTGGTGGCCCCGGGCAGCGCGGAGGAACTGCCCGGGCTGCTGGAGTGGCTGGAGTGGGGGACGCTGCGGCTCGACCTGACGGCGATCGGGGCGGGGGGTGCCATGGAGGCGCCGTGGCCGCCCGGGATGGATGCGCCGTCCTTCCACGGGCCGGACGGCTCGATGCCGCGCGAGCGGGGCGGGCTGCCGTCCCGTGAGGCGGACGCGGTGTTGTTCCGCGAGACGGACGGTTTGGTATCGCGCGAGAGGGAAGGGCTGCTGCCCTGCGAGGCGGGCTCGCCGTTTTTTCGCGGTACGGGCGGCTTGATGCCGCCCTGCGAGGCGGACCCGCCGTTTCCCCGCGAGACGGACGGCTCGATGCCGAGGGGGACGGGCGGCTTGATGCCGCGCCGCGAGGCGGACCCGCCGTTTTCCCGCGAGACGGACGGCTCGATGGGCGGCTCGATGCCGCGCGAGGGGAGTGGCTTGGCGCCGCGGGAGACAGGCGGGCGGCCGCCGGGCGAGACGGGCGCGGTGTTGTTCCCCGAGACGGACGGCTCGATGCGGCGCGAGAGGAGCGCGCTGCCGCCCTGCGAGGCGGGCGCGCCGTTGCTCCGCGAGGCGGACGGCTCGATGCGGCGCGAGAGGGGTGGCCTGATGGCGCGCGGGACAGGCGGGCTGCTGCCTGACGGGACGGACAGGCCGCTGCCCCGCGAGACGGGCGCGTCGTTCTTCCGGGAGACGGGCGGCTCGGTATCGCGTGCGAGGGGCGGACCGCTGCCGTGCGAGGCCGTGACGCCGGTGGTCGCCGAGAGGGGCGGGTCGCTGCCTCGTCAGGCGTTCGCGCCGTCGGTCCCCGAGACGGACGGCGCGTTGTCCCGCGAGCCCGGCTCCTCCCGTGGCCGGCCGCTTCCCCTGGGCCGGTTCGGTTCCCAGGGGGCCGCTGTATGGCTGCGGCCCCCCGAGCCGGGATGCGAGGTCGAGGCCTCGCTGCCGACGCTGTCGGCCTTGGGGGGCGGTGGAGACGCCCCCGATCTCGTGCGGCTGGTGAACACGGTGGCCACGCAGTGCCACCGGGTCCGGCTGCGGCGCGCATGCGCGCAGCCGCCGGCCTTGCGTGCGCAGGGTCGGTAGTGCCGCTGTTCAGCCGTTGGCCTTCTCGTAGGCCTCGCGGATGGTCGCGGGAACACGGCCGCGGTCGTTGACCTCGTAGCCGTTCTCCTTCGCCCAGGCGCGGATGGCCGCCGTGTCCTGGCTGCCGCTCGAAGCCGCGCGCGCCTTTCCTCGCCCGCCCGAAGCACGGCCTCCGGTACGACGACCGCCCTTCACGTAAGGCTCGAGAAGGCTGCGGAGCTTGTCCGCATTGGCGGTGGTGAGATCGATCTCGTACGTCTTGCCGTCCAGCGCGAACGTCACGGTCTCGTCCGCCTCGCCGCCGTCGAGGTCGTCGACAAGAAGGACCTGAACCTTCTGTGCCACCGGATTTCCTTTCATCGATATCTTCAGGGCCGGGGTGTGCCGGCGTCCGCCGTATCACCGTCCCCTGTTATATGCAGTACTGCAGTACCTCGGAAAGCAAACCGCTTTTGCCGGAAAAACACAAACCCTCGGCAGAGACCGGCAGCCCCGCCTCCGTCCGGAAACGTGCGCGTTTCGGACATAGGGCACCCGGGGCAGGGGCGGTGGTGCGAAATATGTCTTGACGAACCGGCCGGGCGGTCTTGCGGCCGACTTGCGACTGGCTTGTGTGTCCGTCCTGACGATCACAGATGCAGAAGCATCCGGCTGTTGCCCAAGGTGTTCGGTTTCACTCGTTCGAGACCGAGGAACTCCGCGACACCCTCGTCATAGGAACGCAGCAGCTCCGCGTAGACATCGGTGTCAACAGGCGTCTCGCCGATCTCCACGAAGCCGTGCTTGCTGAAGAAGTCGACTTCGAAGGTCAGACAGAAAACGCGGCGAACGCCGAGCCAGCGGGCGGTGTGCAGCAACTTCTCCAGCAACTGGTGTCCGACACCCGCCCCCTTCAGGCCGGGCTTCACGGCGAGAGTGCGCACTTCCGCGAGGTCTTCCCACATCACGTGCAGGGCGCCGCAGCCGACGACCTCGGCGTTGTCGTCCCGTTCCGCGACCCAGAACTCCTGGATGTCCTCGTAAAGCGTCACCGTTGCTTTGTCGAGCAGGATGCCGCCGCGGACGTAGGCGTCAAGGAGGCGGCGCACGGCCGGGACATCGCCGGTACGGGCCCGCCGGACGGTGATGGCTTTTACGGGGGCTTCGGGGCTCTTCGCGGACATGCCGGGACGCTATCGCCCGTCGGGGTCCTGAGCGGAGGCGGGGTTCTCCGACGGTTCAGCCGGTTCCGTTCGTTCAGCCGGTCCCGTGCGTTCAGCCGGTTCCGTGCGTTCAGCCGGTTCCGTTCGTTCCGCCGGTTCCGTTCGTTCCGCCGGTTCCGTTCGTTCAGCCGGTTCCGTTCGTTCCGCCGGTTCCGTTCGTTCAGCCGGTTCCGTTCGTTCCGCTGGTTCGGCCGGTTCCGACGGTCCGGTCGGTTTCTGGGTTTCCGGGACCTGGGCGATGCGCACGGCATCGCGGAGAGCCTCTCGCTGTTCCTCGCTCATCATGCCGAAGAAGGCGACGAGAGCCGCGGCGGGGTTGTCGCTCTGCGACCAGGCCTCGTTCATCAGGGCGGCGGCGTAGGCGGCGCGTGTGGAGACCGCCTCATATCGATAGGCACGGCCCTCCGCCTCGCGGCGCACCCAGCCCTTCTGATGGAGATTGTCCAAAACGGTCATCACGGTGGTGTACGCGATGGACCGCTCCTTCTGAAGATCTTCCAGGACTTCTCGAACGGTCACCGGGCGGTTCCACTTCCACACCCGCGACATGACCGCGTCTTCGAGTTCTCCCAATGGGCGAGGCACACCTCAGAACAATAGTGGGAGATCTGGGTAATGGCGTGGCGGACGTACGCTTCACCGGCGAACGGGAGCAAAAAGGGCGTACGACTCGAAAGTGCGAGCCCCACGCAGGGGGCGGCCGCACGGAGTCGTACGCCGTCAGAGCGCTGCGCCGGGGGCGGCAGCGGTCGGGTCAGGCTTCGGCCTTCGGGGGCGCGGAGGACTGTGGGGCGGCCTCCACGCGCGCGAGGGCGGCGTCGACGGCCGCGTCCTCCTTGGCCTTGTTGACGCCGCCCTGTGTCTTCACGATCACCCGGATCACGCCGATGAAGAAGATGGCCATGACGACCGGGGGCAGGAGCGCGGAGACGTAGTCCATGGCTCCAGAGTAGCCACGTCAGCCCGCGGCGAGCTGCTGGGGGT
>NZ_NGFN01000532.1 GCF_002148965.1 Streptomyces swartbergensis
GTCGCGGTCTTGTCGGGCGAGAACCACAGCATGCCGGCGAGCATCGCGGCGAGGAAGAGCGCCGCCGCGGCCACCGTGGCGGCCGTTCTCCGGTGGTTGCCGAGGCCGTTGCGGGGTGCGGAGCGCCGTGAACGCCCGCCCGGGGCGGTGCGAGACCCCGTGGGCAGCGCGTACGTGGCAGGGGTGCCGGTGTCGGCCGCCGCGTACGGTCCCGGCCCGGAGGACGGCACGGGTGACGCCGCCTCCGGCAGCGGCTCGGGCAGCCCCCGCCAGGCGCCGCCGGCGAACCACTCGGCGGCCTGCTGCGCCGTGGGCCGGTCCTCGGGCTGCTTGGCGAGCAGGGCGAGGAGGTAGCTCTCGAAGGCCGGCGGCAGACCGGCGACACCGAGCTCGCGGGGCGGTACGGGGGCGTTGTCGAGATGCTGGTGGAGGAGTGCGACGGCGGTGTCGGCCTGGAACGGCGGGCGGCCGCTGAGGAGCTGGTAGAGCACGCACCCCAGGGAGTACATGTCCGAGGCGGGACCCGCCGGCCGACCCAGGGCCCGTTCGGGCGCGAGGTAGAGGCCGGTGCCGACGATCTGGCCGGTGGCGGTGAGCGCGGCGCCCGGGTCGTCGAGGAAGCGTGCGATGCCGAAGTCGCCGATCTTCAGCGTGCCGCCCGCGTCCAGCAGGAGGTTGGCGGGTTTGACGTCCCGGTGCACGATGCCCTGCTGGTGCGCGGCGGCGAGTCCGGCGGCGGCCTGCGCGGCGAGTCCCGCCACCCGCTCGGCCGGGAGCGCGCCGGAGAGGGACAGCACCCGGGCGAGGCTGTCCCCTTCGACCAGCTCCATCACCAGGTACAGCCGGTTGTCGTACTCGCCGAAGTCCAGGACCCCGACCACGTTGGGGTGGTTCAGACGCCCGGCCGTCTGGGCCTCCAGGCGGAACCGGGAGGCCGCCGTCGCGTCCGTGTCCTGAGGCAGCAGCAGCTTGACGGCCACCGCTCTGGCGAGCGTCTCGTCGTACGCACGCCAGACCTCTCCCATTCCGCCGCGCCCGATCTCAACGTCCAGCCGGTAGCGGCCCGCTAGCAGCACTCGTCCTCGTCCTCTGCTCGTGGGAAGGTCCTCGCCGCAGGCCGTAACTCCCCGCGTCGGAGCGGGGGTTGGTGGGGGGTGCCGCAGCCGACCCAGGATACTGGCGCCGCGTGACCACCGTTCCCCGGTGCGGTGTCCTGGGACGGAACGGTTCCGGCACACCGGGGAGCGGAGGAGTCGCCCGCCGGGGTGATCGTGCGGCGCGCGTGGTTGCCGGGGCTCCTTCCCCGTGCCGTCGGGCGCTGGGTCGGACCGCCGCTGTCTCTTCCCCGTGCCTCCGTGCGCCGTCAGGTCGCCGCGCCCGCCCCCCGCGCCCGCTTCTCCCGGCGCGGCAACAGCGCCACCGCCAGAGCCGGTACGGCCGCGAGGACCAGCCAGGGCACGGCCGCCGGGAGGCCCGTATCGAGCAGGAAGCCGGTGGCCGCGCTGCCGGCGAGGACGATCACGCCCGAGACGGACGACAGCGCACCCATGTAGAGGCCGATCCGCCCCTCCTCGGCGAGGTCCGGCACCCAGGCGCGGGCGGCGGGCACGACCAGCATCTGCCCCACGGTGAGCAGCACGACGAAGCCCGCGGCCGGCAGCAGCCCGGCGGCACCCGTCCAGCCCGCGGGGCGCGCCGCGGCCACCACCGCGAAACCGGACGCGATCAGCAGCAGCCCGGCGGTCATGGAGCGGCGCAGGTCGAGCCGGTCGCCCGCCCAGCGGGTCACCGGCAGCTGGGTGAACACCACCAGCACCGAGGACAGGGCGAACAGCCAGGACAGCGGCGCCTGGGAGCCCGCCGCGCGCTGCACCTCGTCCGGCAGGGCCAGATACAACTGGTTGTAGGCCAGCAGGTACGTGCCGTACGCACAGCACAGGGCCAGGAAGCGGCGGTTGCGCAGCAGCAGGCGCGCCCCGCCCCGCTCCCGGACGCGGACCCTGCCGGGGATGTGCTGCGGCATCAGCCGCAGGTGCCCGGCGAGGACGAGCACGAACACCGCGGCACCAGCGAGGCACGCGGTGCGGAAATCGACGGCGAGCAGCAGCGCGCCGAGCAGCGGTCCCACGAAGGCCCCGGCCTGGCCCGCCACGCTGAACAGGGCCAGGAGACGGGTGCGTGAGCCGTGCCCTTCCTCCTCCCAGACCACCGCCTGGCGGGCCACCTCGGACTCCACCGCGGGGGAGAACAGCGCGGCGGCGAAGCCGATCACCAGCACGGCGCCGATCACGCTCCAGCTCGCTTCCGCGTACCCGAGCCACGCGAACCCGGCGATCCGCAGTACGCAGCCCGCCAGCACGACCGGGCGTACGCCGTAGCGGTCGACGAGCGCGCCGCCGACCACGAACAGGCCCTGCTGGCTGAACGTCCGCAGCCCGAGGACGAAGCCGACCAGCCAGCCCGCCATGCCGATCGCGGTGCCGAGGTGCTCGGCGAGGAACGGCAGCACGGCGAAGAAGCCGATGTTGAAGGCGAGCTGGGTCACGATCAGCAGCCGCAGCAGCGGGGACAGGTCCCGCCAGAGCCGCCAGGTGCTCTCGCGCGGGGCCTTGGGCGTGCCGTCGTCGGAGGTCTCGTTCGTGGGCGCGTGGACGGCCCGGTGGGTCAGGACACGGGATATGAGGCCGGTCATCGTTCTTCCGTCGTAGGGGTGGGCACAGGGGCCAGGAGGACGTCGGTGCGGTTCGGCCGCCGCCGCGGGGCGGGTACGACCCGGTCGCCGGGCGGCGGCCCCGCCGGGCTGTCGATCCGCCCACGCCGCCGGGGCAGCCGTACGCCGCCGGCGCCCGTCACCGCGAGCGCCCCCAGCAGGGCGAGCACGGCGGCCGGGAAGAGGACGGCCCACGGGGCGCGCTCGGCGTACGGCTGG
This sequence comes from Streptomyces swartbergensis, assembly GCF_002148965.1. GTDB lineage: Bacteria > Actinomycetota > Actinomycetes > Streptomycetales > Streptomycetaceae > Streptomyces > Streptomyces swartbergensis. The sequence goes on from NZ_NGFN01000532.1 coordinate 2,930, forward strand.
TTCTCGGCGAGCAGCAGGCCCCACTCGGGGGACGGCGGCTGCGCGCCCAGGCCGAGGAAGCCGAGCGCGGCGAGACTCAGCGCGACGCCGGGCAGCCGGAGCAGGGCGTGCCGGGTCACCGGCGGCAGCACGGCGGGCAGCAGTTCGTGCCGGAGCAGGTGCCAACGCCCGGCCCCGAGCGCGCGGGTGGCGGCCAGGTGGGTGGTCGCGCGCTCCTGGCGCAGCAGGGAGGACGTGTGGGCGGCCAGCGGGGACCAGGCCACGACACCGACGGCGAGGGCGGGCGCCCAGGGGCCGCTGCCCGTGACGCCGGTGACGAGGAGCCCGGCCAGGACGGGCGGTACGGCACTGACGGTGTCGACCAGCGGCCCGGAAAGCCGCGGCAGCAGCCCCAGCAGAAGCCCGGCCACGAGGGCGGCGGCACTCACCGCGAGCGCCGTGCCGAGGGTGTTCAGCGCGCCGTGGGCGACACGGGCGAGGATGTCCCGGCCCAGCGCGTCCGTCCCGAACGGGTGCGCCGGGGAGGGGGCTTGCAGCCGGGCGAGGGTGTCCAGGGCGAGCGGGTCGCGCGGCAGGCCGAGGCCGATGACCGCGGCGAGCAGTGCCCCGTACAGCAGGGGC
>NZ_NGFN01000533.1 GCF_002148965.1 Streptomyces swartbergensis
GGCCCCGGGCCCCCTCGCCGCCCGACTCGGGCACGTGCCGCAGCGCCACGGGCACGCACAGCAGCGCCAGCGGAACGTTCAGCAGGAACACCCACCGCCAGCCCGGCCCGTCCACCAGCCAGCCGCCGACGAAGGGCCCGACCGCCGCCCCGATCCCGCCGAAGCCGGACCACAGGCCCACCGCGCGGCCCCGGTCGTCGGGATGGAAGGACGCCTGGATCAGCGCCAGCGAACCCGGTGTGAGCAGAGCACCGCCCACCCCTTGCAGGGCCCGCGCGGCGATCAGCACCCCGGCGTTCGGCGCGATCCCGCACAGCAGCGACGCCACCGCGAACCACACCACACCGACGACGAAGACCTTCTGGCGCCCGAAACGGTCCCCCAGCGCCCCGCCCAGCAGGATCAGCCCGGCCAACGTGACCATGTACGCGTTGACCGTCCACTGCAGGGCCGCCATGTCCGCGTCGAGATCACGGCCGATGCGGGGCAGCGCGACATTGACGACGGTCGAGTCCAGCAGGGCCATGCTGGAGCCGAGGACAGTGGTGAGCAGGATCCACTTGCCCTGCGGTGAGGCCAGCCGGACATCGGGCATGCAGGGAGCATACGGAAGAGCCCGGCACCTCAGGGAGGTGCCGGGCTCGACGCGAGCGGACCGGGACTTACTTGATCTTCGTGCCGGTCGAGCGCAGGTTGCCGCAGGCCTCGACGACGCGCGCGGACATGGAGGCCTCGGCCAGCTTGCCCCAGGTGCGCGGGTCGTAGGTCTTCTTGTTGCCGACCTCGCCGTCGACCTTCAGGACGCCGTCGTAGTTGCGGAACATGTGGTCCGCGACCGGGCGCGTGAAGGCGTACTGCGTGTCGGTGTCGATGTTCATCTTGACCACGCCGTTCTCCAGGGCGGTCCGGATCTCCTCCTCCGAGGAGCCGGAGCCGCCGTGGAAGACGAAGTCGAACGGCGACGCCTTGCCGAACTTGGCGGCGACGCCCTCGTTCAGCTCCTTCAGCAGCTCGGGACGCAGGACGACGTTGCCCGGCTTGTACACGCCGTGCACGTTGCCGAAGGAGGCGGCGAGCAGGTAGCGGCCCTTCTCGCCCAGGCCCAGGGCCTCGGCGGTGCGGATCGCGTCGTCGACGGTGGTGTAGAGGGAGTCGTTGATCTCGTGGGAGACGCCGTCCTCCTCGCCACCGGTCGGGGTGATCTCCACCTCAAGGATGATCTTCGCGGCGCGGGCCTGCTCCAGCAGCTCCTGCGYGATGGAGAGGTTGYCGGCGAGRGTCTCGGCGGAGCCGTCCCACATGTGCGACTGGAAGAGCGGGGACAGACCGGCGTCCACGCGCTTCTTGGAGAGCGCCAGCAGCGGACGTACGTAGCCGTCCAGCTTGTCCTTCGGGCAGTGGTCCGTGTGCAGCGCGATGTTCACCGGGTACTTCTCGGCGACGATGTGCGCGAACTCGGCCAGGGCGACCGCGCCGGTCACCATGTCCTTGCTGTACTGACCGCCCAGGAACTCGGCGCCACCCGTGGAGATCTGGACGATGCCGTCGCTCTCCGCCTCAGCGAAACCGCGCAGGGCCGCGTGCAGGGTCTGGGTGGAGGTCACGTTGATGGCCGGGTAGGCGAACTTTCCTGCCTTCGCCCGGTCCAGCATTTCGTTGTAGACCTCGGGAGTTGCGATGGGCATGCGTCCGCTCCTTGTATCTGCGGGTTGGCGTACTGCGTTTTGGCCCTGACCTAGACCTTGGGGTGCGACGTCATCGTCGGCCCCATCTTTCCAGACTTGGCCGGAAGGTCCAGGCCACCGTCCACGCCCTGGTCGGTCTTGGCTCAGTCCAGGCCCAGCTCGTCCTTGGAGAACGCGAAGAGATACGGCACCCCGGCGCCCTCCTGGATCTTCTCCGCGGCGCCGGTCGCCCGGTCGACGATGGTCGCGACGGCGACGACCTCGGCCCCGGCCTCGCGCACGGCCTCGACGGCGGTGAGCGGGGAGCCGCCGGTGGTGGAGGTGTCCTCGACGACCAGCACGCGGCGGCCCGCGATGTCCGGACCCTCGACGCGCCGCTGCAAGCCGTGCGCCTTCGCGGCCTTCCGTACGACGAAGGCGTCCAGGCGCCGGCCGCGCGCGGCGGCGGCGTGCAGCATGGCGGCGGCGACGGGGTCGGCGCCCATGGTGAGCCCGCCCACCGCGTCGAACTCCAGGTCGGCGGTCAGGTCGAGCAGCACCTGCCCGACCAGCGGCGCGGCCTCGCCGTCGAGGGTGACGCGGCGCAGGTCGACGTAGTAGTCGGCCTCCAGACCCGACGACAGGGTCACCTTGCCGTGCACCACGGCCTTGTCCTTGATCTGCTGCAGCAGCGCGCCACGAGTGTCCGTCATGGCGCCCAGCTTAGAGGCGGCGCCAGCTCCAGGTCGTGGTGGCCTCCAGCGGCTCCAGGGGCGTGACCAGGCGCGGCATGCTGTTGAGCCCGTTGGGCGGCCCGGTCTGCGGCTCCACGCACACGGCCGCCTCCTGCTCGTCGTAGACGACGACCCACTCCTGCCTGCTGGCCACCTTCAGCTCCAGTTGCCCCGGCCAGGTGAGGGTCACGTCGACGCCGCCGGGCATTCCGAAGCAGTCGTCCCAGGGGCCGGGCTTCGGCTCGACGCGGTTGCCGGTGGGCAGGTGGTCGTCGCCGCGCTCCTCCTGCCAGGCCGGGTCGAAGTCGAGGCGTACGTCCTCGCCGCCGAGGTTCCGGTTGAACCACGGGTGCCAGCCGATCTGCGCCGGGAACGACGACTCGTACGTCTCCACGGACATGGTCAGCGTCAGCGCGTCCTCGGTGAGGGCGACGACCTGGGTGACGCGGCCCGGGTGCGGCCAGGGGTCGACGAGCTCGTGGGTGATGACGGCCTCGGCCGTGCTGGTGCGGGCGGTGCGCCAGGCGCCGTCGCGGGCGGTGCCGTGGATGGCGTGGGGCGGGGCGTTGAGGGGCATCTGCCGTACGACGGCGCCGTCCAGGAAGCGCCCGTCCCGGATCCGCCCGCACCACGGCACCATCGGGAAGCAGCCGAACCGCTCCCCCTGCCGGAGCAGCTCCACGCCGCCGATCCGCAGCCCTCCGACCCGGCCGCCGTTGCCCGGCTGCACGGTCACCTCCGCGTCACCCGCGGTCAGCGTGATGTCTTCGTCACTCACGGGACGACCCTACTGGGGTGATCAAGAGTGCCTCACCCGTTGCGGGCTTTTCAGCGGCGTCTGCGCAGCGCCCGGACCGCCACGATGGCCGACGCCAGCGCGAGCGCCGCCGCGGGGGCCGCCCAGCGCAGCGGGGCGGGAGGCATCACGGTCTGCGGCGCGGGCACCGGCGCGTACCGGCCTCTCGGCGGGGCGTGATCGACCTCCTCGGCACTACGCCCGATCATCGTCCGCCGCGCATGCGCCGCCTCGGCGATGTCTTCGTCGTTCTCGTCGTCTTCGTCGTCCTCGTCTGCCTCGTCGCCCTCGTCTGCCTCGGCCGAGGGCCCGTCAGCGGACGGCGGAATAT
>NZ_NGFN01000534.1 GCF_002148965.1 Streptomyces swartbergensis
GAATTAACCGAACTCACGTACAACCCTTACGTCCCCACACAGGTCTCCTGATCGCCGACCACCCGTGAACGCCCGGACAACTGCCGGCGAACACGGACGGTCCCGGCGCCTCATCGACTGTGGATGCCCGCCAGGCATCCCGCATGCCGCAGGAGACCCCCGCATGCATCAGCACCAGCACCAGCCACAGCACCGGCGACGCGCCCACGGGCGCCCGCACCCGCGACGGCACCCGCACCCGCGCCCCGCCCTCGCGACGGCCACCGGCCCGATCACCGGCCCGGCCACGCCGACGGGCGAGCCGTCCGCGCCCGCGACCGGCACGGTGACACACCGGGACTCCGCCCCACAGGCCTGCCGCACCGCCTGAGCCGCCCCCCTCTCCKCACCGGGACCGGCCCTCAGGCCCGGCCCGCCGCTTCCCACCCGGAGCCCCACCTTGCGCAAGCGCACCCTCCTCCTGGCCGCCACGCTCACCACCGGCCTGCTCACCATCACCCCGGCCGCCGCCGCGCCCTCGGGCCTCGCCGGGGACTTCAACGGCGACGGGTACCGGGACGTCGCGGCCGGCGCCCCCTGCACGAACGTCGGCTCGGCCTCCTGCGCCGGCGCGGTCGTCGTGCTGTACGGCTCGGCGTCCGGTTTGTCGGCCGCCCGCAAGGCCGTCATCACCCAGAACTCCGCGGGCGTGCCCGGCACCGCCGAGTCGAGCGACGTGTTCGGCGCCGCCCTGGCCACCGGCGACCTGGACGGGGACGGCTACTCCGACCTCGTCGTCGGCGCCACCGGCGAGAGCATCGGCGACCGGGACGGCGTCGGCTCCGGCACGATCCTGTGGGGCGGCACGTCGGGCCTGACCAGCGGCAAGGGCCTGCCGCAGCCCACCTCGCTCTCCGAGTACGGCGGCTTCTCCCGGGGCATCGCCACCGGCGACTTCGACGGCGACGGCGACACGGACGTCACGCTCACCGGCCAGAGCCACACCCGCATCTACCGGGGCCCCTTCACCCGCACCGGCGGCCCGCTGAGCCACTCCGTCGTCGGTGAGCTCGGCACGACGTACGAGGTCATCGCGGGTGACATGACCGGCGACGGCGCGGCCGAGCGCGTCTACCCGTTCAACGTGGACGGCGACACCGGCGGCCAGATCGACTACTTCCGCTGGACCGGCACGTCGTACAAGATGGCCCAGCTGCCGGACGCCGACGGCTACCCCGGTTCGATCGGCGACATCAACGGCGACGGCTACGGCGACCTCGTCCTCGGCGACTACACGGACCCGTACGACCTCAAGCCCGCCGGTCACAAGGGCGGGCAGATCACCGTCTGGTACGGCGGTCCGAACGGACCCGACCCGGCGCAGCAGCCGACCGTCGTCCACCAGGACACCGCGGGCGTGCCCGGCGCGGGCGAGGCCTACGACGGTTTCGGCACGGCGGTGAGCACCGGCGACATCAACGGCGACGGGTACGCCGACGTCGTGGTCTCCGCCGCGGGCGAGGACGTCGGCTCGGCGAAGGACGCGGGTTCGGTGACCGTGCTGTTCGGCTCGGCCTCCGGCCTGAAGACCGGCAGCGGCGTGAAGTCGTACACCCAGAACACCGCCGGTGTGCCGGGCTCCGCCGAGTCCGGGGACCGTTTCGGTTCCGCGGTCGGCCTGACCGACGTGACCAAGGACGGCAAGGCGGACCTGGTGGTCGGCGTCGACGGCGAGAACTCCACGGGCGGCCTGTGGACCCTGCGCGGCTACGCCTCCGGCCTGACCACGAGCGGGGCACAGGGCATCACCACCACCGCCCTCTCCCTGAAGGACGGCGCCAACCTCGGCTCGGTCGTCGCCCAGTGATGCCACGTCGCCCCACCGCTCCTCCGTCCAGGCGCTCCATCGCCCAGTGACGCCCCGTCGACTCCTCTGTGAGGCACGTACACCCATGCGCACCCGTATCACCGCCGCCGTCCTCGCGGCGGCCCTGACCCCGCTCGCCCTCACCCTCTCCGCCCCGGCCGCGCACGCCGCGACCCCCGCCGTCCCCTACGACTTCAACGGCGACGGCCGCACCGACCTCGCGATCGGCGCGCCGGGCGCCACCGTCGCCGGGGAGGCGAGGGCCGGTGCCGTGTCGGTGGTCTACGGCAGCACCAGCGGGCCGAAGGCCTCCACGCGCACGCTCCTGACGCAGAACACGGCCGGAATGCCCGGTGCCGCCGAGGCCGACGACGCCTTCGGTTCCGCGCTCGCCTCCGCCGACCTGAACACCGACGGCTACGCCGACCTGCTGATCGGCACGCCCGGCGAGGACGGCAGCGACAGCAACGACGGCACGGTCACCATCGTCTGGGGCGCGAAGTCCGGCCTGTCCGGCGCCCGTTCGCTGTTCAGTTTCTTCAGCACCGACTACGACCGCTACGGCCAGGCGCTGGCCGCGGGCGACTTCGACGGCGACGGGGACGTGGACGTCGCGGTCGGCTCCACCGGCCCGGTCACCCTCTCCCTCGTGAACGGCCCGATCACCAAGGCGAGCGCGTCCAACGGCGGTTCGGGCTCGCGCAACGACTGGTGGTCCTCCTCGAACGGCGTCACGCACCTCTCCTCCGGCGACGTCACCGGCGACGGCCGCCCCCGGGTGGTCCTGCACGGCCGTGCCGTGAGCACCGGCGCCGCGACCACCGCCCTGGCCGACCTGAAGATCGGCAACTACGTCGACTGGCTGGAGCGACTGCCCGCCGGGTTCGTCTCCGCCGTCGGGGACATCGACGGCGACGGCCACGACGACATCGCCGTGGGCAACGACCGGGAGACGTCCGCCGACCCCGAGGGCGCCCTCGGCGGCAAGGTCACCGTCGTCTACGGCGGCCCCGACGGCGGCCGCGACGCCAACCGCGCCCCGCTCGTCCTCACCCAGGACACCGCCGGTGTGCCCGGCGCCTCCGAGAAGGGCGACCGCTTCGGCAGCGGCGTCTCGCTCGGCGACGTCAACGGCGACGGGTTCGCCGACCTGGCGATCGGCGCCGCGGGCGAGAACTCCGCCGCCGGTGCCGTCACCGTGCTGTTCGGCTCGGCGTCCGGCCCGACCACCAAGGGCGCGACGTCGTACACCCAGAACACCTCGGGCGTACCCGGGAGTTCGGAGCAGGGCGACCGCTTCGGCGCCCGCGTGACCCTCACCGACCACACCGGCGACCACCGCGCCGACCTGTCCGTCTCCGCGCCGGGCGAGAACGCCGGCGACGGCGCGGTCTGGTCCCTGCGCTCCACCGCCACCGGCCCGACGGCCACCGGTTCCGTCAGCTTCGGCCCGGGCACGACCGGCGTCTCCACGGCCGGCACGCCGGGATACGGCACGGCACTCAACTCCTGACTCGTAACTCCTGATCACGACAACACCTGGGACTCGACCGATGCGCAAGCGCACCCTCCTCCTGGCTACGGCCGTCACCACCGGCCTGCTCACCACCGGCCTGCTCACCGCCCTGCCCGCGACGGCGGCCACCGCCGCCCCCGCCACC
>NZ_NGFN01000535.1 GCF_002148965.1 Streptomyces swartbergensis
CCCCCCTGGCTCCCCCGCCGTCGACCCGCACGGCCCCGCTGCCCGGCATGCCCTCACCGGCCGCGCCCGGCCGCTACGACAGCAGCGTCCACGAGCGCGGGCGGCGGGGCGGCAGCAGGAGCCCGCGGCGCCGCGCCGGCAAAGGCCGCCGGTTCCTGCGGACCGCGGCCGTGCTGTCGTCCGTCCTGCTGCTCGCCGGTGCCGGTACGTACGTCTGGGCCGACACCCGGCTCAACCAGCAGGTCGACCTCGGCACGCTCTCCGGCCGGGTGCCGCGCGGCGAGGGCACCAACTACCTGGTCGTGGGCTCCGACAGCCGCGAGGGACTGTCGCAGCAGGAGCGGAAGGAGCTGAACACCGGCTCGGCCGAGGGGCGCCGTACCGACTCGGTGATCCTGCTGCACACCGGGGCGAACGGCACGACGATGCTCAGCCTGCCGCGCGACTCCTGGGTGACCCTCCCGCCGTACGTCGATCCCGGCACCGGCCGGAGCTACCGGGCCGCGCCGAACAAACTGAACGCGGCGTTCTCCCTGGGCGGCCCCGACCTGCTCGTGCGGACCGTGGAACGCAACACCGGCGTGCACATCGACCACTACGCGGAGATCGGCTTCGCCGGTTTCGTGGGGGTGGTGGACGCGGTCGGCGGCGTGGACCTGTGCCTGGACAAGCCGGTACGGGATGAGGACTCCGGCGCCGACCTGCCCGCCGGCTGCCAGACCCTCGACGGCGCCGAGGCGCTGGCGTTCGTACGGCAGCGCAAGCAGGAGGCGCAGGGGGACCTGGGCCGCACCCGCAACCAGCAGAAGTTCCTCGCCGCCCTCGCCCGCAAGGCCGTCACCCCGTCCACCCTCGCCGATCCGTCCAAGACCTTCCCGACCCTGCGCTCCGGCCTCGACACGCTCATCGTCGACGAGAGCACGGAGCTGCCCGACCTCATGTCGCTGTTCGAGGCCATGCGGAAGGCCGCGTCGGGCGGGGGCAGACAGCTCAACGTGCCCGTGGCCGACCCGGACCTGCGTACGCCCCAGGGCAGCGCGGTGAAGTGGGACGACCGGCCGGCCCGCGCCCTGTTCGCGGCCCTGCGGGAGGACCGGGCGCTCGGTTGATCAACGAGCCTGGGCCTTACGGGAGTTGAAACCGTCCAGCGTTGACGCCAGCGACCCGTACCCCGTCGCCGACCACACGCTCCGCGCGGCCGGGAGCTCGAAGTAGGGGACGGTACGGCCGTCCCCGGCCCTGTCCGTGAGCACCTCCGGGGCGCGGCGGTGCCGCAGCGCGTCCGCGCAGTCCTGGCACACCGCCACGTCGAGCCGGTCCCGCCGGCCCAGCGGACGCCAGCCCGTGCGGAGGGCGGCACGGCCGTGCAGGGGATTGAAGAAGCAGAGGGGCAGGCCGGGGGAGCCGGCGAGGGCGTCGCGGCCCTCCTGCGCCAGAGCCAGGGCGCCCGCCAGGTCCGGCACGCCCCGGGCCTCGTCGAGGACCCTGCCCGCGGCGGCGTACGCGTCGAGGGCGTGCTGAAGACCGGGTGTCGTGGAGACACCGGCCGCCTGGGTCGCCTCGCCGAGAGCCAGCACCTCCGCCTCCGCCCGGCGCCGCAGCTCCGCTTCGTCGGCCGCGCGGGCTGTGGCGAACACCAACTGGGGAACGGCGTGAGGGGCCCTAGGAGAGCGGGAGCGGACCAGGGCGCGGGTCGCGAGCGCGGTCAGGGCCAGGGCCGGCACGGCGACCAGGGGCCACAGCCACCAGCGCGAGTCACCAGGTTCCCCGGGTCTCGGCTTCCGTGCGGGGGCGGCGTCGTTCAGGTCCTTCATCACCTCCTCGTACCGCTGGGTGCCCTTCCCCTCCGCCACCAGCTCCACCGCCTTGGCGGTCAGGTCGGCAAGCCCCGCGTCCCGCGTCTGGTCCAGGAATCCGACGGCGGCCACGGCGTCCTGGGCCTGGTGGGTGTCGGCGGGCCACTCGTAGCCGTTCAGGGAGTCCGGGAAGTCGCCGTCCGTCGTGATGAGGATGAGGTCCCGCTGGTCCGGGATCCGGTCGCGGACGATTCCGGCCAGGACGTCGGAGTCGCCGTCGAAGGCGTCGCCCTTGGTGAGCGGCGTGAGAACGACCTTGATCGGCAGGCCCGTTCGGCGGATCCGCTCCGCCAACTGCCGCTGCCGGGAGGGCGGTACGGCATCGGCGTACGCCTCGTCGACGTAGACGGGTGAGGTGCGCAGCGCCTCGGCGATGCGCTGCCCGGCGCTCGGGGCGTCGCCGTCCGCCGCACGGGCCGGGGTGGTGGTGAGCGCGGCCAGCAGCAGCGCCGCGAGGACGGTGATCACGCGCTTGACGTCAGTGGACACCTGCGGTCTCCCTCACCTTGTCGATGAGCCGGGCGATGCCGCCGGGTACGGCGGTCAGTGGGCCGTCGGTCGCGTCGTAGTACGGCCGTCGGCTGCGGTCACCGGACGTGGAACCGGGCAGCCTCAGCAATCTGCCCGGGATGCCGCTCGGCTGGGCGATGGCCGTGTCGCGGCAGGGCACGCAGACGGGGAGCAGGCGCCTGCGGTTGCTCCCCGCCGCCTCCGCCGATACGCGCACGTGGTGGCGGCTGACGGCGGGCCCGTGCAGGGGGTTGACGCCGCAGCACAGGTCGTTGGTGTCGCCGGTGAGCGCGGCCCGGCCCGCCCGGGCCAGTACGACGACGGCGGTGAGGGTCGCGGGATCCGTGCCGGGCCTCCGGGCGCGGTCCGGGTCGCCGTCCAGGAGGAGGATCGCCGCGTCGAGGCAGTCCCAGGCGCGGGCGTGCCCCTCGGGGTCGGTGAACTTCCTTGTAAGCGCGGTGAGTTCCGCGTGGGCCGTGCGGCGGAGGTAGGACGCCGACGGCTCGGTCGGGGAGGTGACGGGCAGGAGGCCGGCCGGCTCGGGTTCGGGTGAGCGCCACCGCCGCAGGCCGGTCACGATTCCCACCGCCCCGGCCACGACCCCGGACAGCAGGAGTGCCAGGAAGGCGCCCACGAACAGGCCGGGCCAGAAGTCGGTGGCGAAGAGGGGCGGGAGGGTGTTCTCGTCGGCGGCCCTCGGGGCGGTGGCCGGTGCGGGTTCCGATCCGGGCCGGTCCGTGCGCGGGGTCTCGTCGAGGAAGTCCATCAGCCGGTCGAGGCGCTCGCCGAGGAGGTGGTCGTCGGCCTCGTCCGCCCTGCTGTCGCCGAACGTGACGGAGTCCGGCAGATTGAAGGACAGGTGGTCGGTGTCCCGGCGCAGGCCGTGGTTGTAGAAGTCGATCGTGCCGTCGTCGGGGTCGGCGACCACGTACAGCCCGTCCTCGCGCACCTTGGCGTGCACCGCCGCGGCGAACAGCATCGAGTCACCGGCCGACTCGCTCCCGGGGGTCTGCGGCACGACCGAGACGAACACCGGGCCGCCCCCTTCGGAGCGCCGGAAGTCCCGGATCCGGTCGTGCAGCCGGTCCAGTCGGCGGGCGTCGAGTACCCGCGGGCTCTCCGGATCGGCGTACAC
>NZ_NGFN01000536.1 GCF_002148965.1 Streptomyces swartbergensis
CCCTCCTCACCGCACCCTGGGCCCCGGTCGCCGCCCGCGCCGCCCTGACCCGGACCCTGCGCCGGGCCGCCGCGCCCTGGACGTCGACCACCCTGCTCAGCAACATCGGCCGTATCCCGTACCCCCTGGACTTCGGCGAGGAGACGGGCCGCGCGCACGCGGTCTGGTTCTCGGCGCCGGCCCGGATGCCGCGCGGCCTCACCGTGACCACCGCCTCCACCGCCGGCCGCCTCCACCTGGCCCTGCGCTGGTCCCGGGCCCTGCTCAGCCACGGCGACGGCGCCCACCTCCGCGACCTGTTCGAGCACTATCTGCACMCCACGGAGGTGACCCCGTGACGAGCGCCCCCGCCCGGCCCCCCGAGCTGCGTGACTTCTACGAGAACCCGGCCGTCCCCGTCGCCTCCGGCACCCCACGAAGCGTCCGCCAGGCCCGCATGCTGGCCACGGCCCTCGGACCGGCCACCACCGGTCACGCACGGACAGTCCTCGACATCGGCTGCGGCGACGGTACGGCCGCCGCCACCGCCGCGCCCTTCCTGCCCGGCCACCGCGTCATCGGCGTCGACTGGTCCCAGGACGCCCTCAGGCGCGCCCGCACCCGCATCCCGTACGCGGTCCGCGGCGAACTCACCGGCGGCGGACTGCCGTTCGCGCCGAAGTCGGCCGACGCCGTGCTGTTCAGCGAGGTGATCGAGCATCTCGTCGACCCGGACGCGGCGCTCGACGAGATCCGCAGGATCCTGCGGCCCGGCGGGCATCTGATGCTGTCCACGCCGAACCTGGCCGCCTGGTACAACCGCGCGTTGCTGCTCGCCGGCGTCCAGCCGGTCTTCTCGGAGGTCAGCCTGCGCGGCATCCACGGCCGCCCGGGCCGGGAGGTCGTGGGACATCTGCGCCTCTACACCGCCCGGGCGCTGCGGGAGTTCGTCGCCGCGTCCGGGTTCACGGTCGTACGGCTCGAAGGCGCTCCCTTCCACGGCGTACCGCGCCCGCTGCGGCCGCTGGACCGGCTGGCCTGTGCCCGGCCGCAGCTCGCGTCGATCCTGCTGCTGCACGCCAGGAGGACGTAGCCCATGTGGTGGGGAGTGGCCGCGGCCCTGCTGGCGAACACCCTGTACAGCCTGGGCTTCGTGCTGGAGAAACGTGCCCTCACCGCGCTGCCCGAGGTGAGCATCCGGCAGCCGGCCCGGCTGTTGCGCCTCGTCATCGGCAGCCCCCTGTGGATCGGCGGCTCCCTCGCCCTGGCCGCCGGTTTCGCCGCGCAGCTCGTCGTCTACCGCACCCTCCCGATCGCCGCCGCGCAGGGCATCTTCGTCTCCGGCTTGGTCCTGCTCGTGCTGCTGTCGGCCCGGCTGCTCGGGGAGGAGACGAGCGGCCGGGAGCGGTACGCCCTGGGTGCGATCCTGCTCGCGCTGCTGATGGTGGTGCTGTCGCTGCGCGAGGGCTCGGACACCGTCAGCCAGGACGCTCCGTACCAGTTGATCCTGCTGGTGTGCGTGCCGTCGCTGGCGGCCGGGCTGTGGCTGTACGGCTCCGCCGAGCGGCGGGCCCGCAACCGGCACCGGCGGCCGACGACCGGCGTCGAGTACGGCGTGGCCGTGGGGCTGCTGTACGGCGTCAGTTCGCTGGCCATCAAGGGCGTGTCGAGCCACCTGACGACCAGCGGGTTCGGCGGTGCGGTGCTGGACCTGCTGAGCTCCCCGTATCCGTATCTGCTGCTGTTCACCGGTGTGTTCGGCCTGGTGATGTCGCAGGCGGCGCTCCAGCGCTGCCGGGCCTCGCTGATCGTGCCGGTGTGCACGACCGTGACGTCACTGTTCACGGCGGTGCTCGGCACGCTGTCGTTCGGCGAGGCCCTGCCGGACGAGCCGCTGCGGCTCGCGCTGCGGGTGGCGGGCACGGCCCTGGCGGTCGCCGTGCTGCTGACCATGCCGAAGCACGACCCTGCTCCCCAACCCCCCGCACCAGCCAAGGAGTTGGCCTCCCCATGAAGCCCGACGACCCGCTGCTGAAGATCCTTGCCTGCCCGCTCGACAAGGGCCCGCTGCATCTGCTGGCCGAGGAGACCGGGCAGGAGGAGGCGCTGTACAACCCGCGGCTGCGCCGCCGCTATCCGATCGTCGACGGCATTCCGCAGCTGCTGCCGTCCTCGGGCGAGCAGGTCTCGGACGACGAGCACGAGGAACTCCTCCAGAGGATGGCCCCATGACCAGCCTGGCAGCCCGCCTCGCCCCCTTCCTGCCCACCCGCCTGGTGGCCGCGATGGCCCGGGCGCTCTACCCCCGGTTCGAACCGGAGCTGGCCCGGCTCGCCGAGCTGTGCCCGCCGGACTGCGGTACGGCGGTGGACGTCGGCGGCTGGTACGGGCCCTGGACGCACCGGCTGTCCGGCCTGGCCGAGCACGTCGTGACGATCGAACCCGTGCCCCATCTGGCCCGCCTGCTGGCCGCCGCCGTCCCGCCGAACGTACGGGTGATCCGTGCCGCCGCCTCCGACCGCCCGGGCATCGCGCGCCTGTGGCTGCCGTCGGACGACTCGGGCGACCGGGGCGTGTCGTCGCTGGTGCGGCGCGACATCCACGGCCGGGCGCTGGACGTCCCCTGCGTCACCCTGGACGAGCTGGGCCTGCGGAACGTCGGCTTCATCAAGATCGACGTGGACGGCAACGAGCCGGCGGTCCTGCGCGGCGCGACGGGCCTGCTGGCCCGCGACCGCCCGGCCCTGTTCGTGGAGCTGGAGTCCCGCATCCAGCCGATCACCCCGGTGGTGACGTACCTGTCGCTGCTCGGCTACGAGGGTTGGGTCCTGCCCGGCGACCGGTGGGTGCCGCTGGCGAAGTTCCCCCTGGAGGACCACCAGGCGGACGCCTCCTACGTGGTCTCGCACGGCCTGCTGCGCCGCGTCCTGCCGTCCAACGTCCTGCGCGGCCCGCGCTACGTCAACTCGGTCCTCTTCCTCCCGGACGGCCGCCGCCCGGGCACCGCGCCGGTGGGCGACGATGGTTCCCATGCCCTCCGGAAAGCGCCCCGCTAGCCCCTTCACCCCGCTCGACTTCCAGCTGGTGCTGCTGCGCCGCATGGCCGACCACAATCCGGACCTGGTGGAGGAGGCCCGTCACGAGCTGGGCGTGTCGATCGCCGACATGCGCGAGGCCAACAAGCGCTGGCAGGCGATGGTCCGCTCCCCGCGCTCCCGGGCGCCTCTCTCCCGCTATCGCTCGGTGCTGGGCGAACCCGAGTCCCGGTCCGCCCGCCGGATCGGCGACCTCGACTGCGAGGCGTGGCTCTGGCCCGTCCCCCTCTGGCCCGGCCTGCGCTTCGAGGTCCTGACCGCCCCGAACGGCGCGGTGTGGAACGAGTGGCTGGTCCGCGCCCCGGGCGCCGAGGGGCCCGAGCCGCGCACGCTCGACGACCTCACCCCTTGGTCCTGCACGGTCGACGAGGCGGCCCGCGCCTTCGCCCCCGCC
>NZ_NGFN01000537.1 GCF_002148965.1 Streptomyces swartbergensis
GGGCGGCACCTCCACCGGCGGCGACACGGGCACGGGCACGGCCCCGCAGCTCGCCAGGGAGGACGGCACGGTCGACGGCAGCGTGGCGGTGACGTACACACCGGCGACCGGCTCGGGAGCGGGCTCGGTGACGGTGTCCAACGCGTGCGCGGGGACGGTGTACTGGACGGGCGTACTGGCGGCGTCGTAGCTGAGGCCGCCCGTCCCGCCTAGCTGCGGGCAGTCGTGCCGCTGGGGCGGCACCCGTCCCAAAGAAGCGGCACCCCGCACCGCCGGGCTGTGAACCCACCCTGCACCGCCGGGCTGTGAACCCACCCCGCACCGCCGGGCTGCGAACCCACCCTGCCCCAGCAACCGCTGGCGGCACCCTGCTACACCGGGCCGTGGACCCACAGGGCCTCAGCAGCGACGCCGCTCACTTGGCGCCGGTGTCCGCAGCGACAGGCTCCTCCTCCGGCACCAACCCCAGCTCCGCATCCCGCGCGAACTCGATTTCCCGCCGCAGCAACCGGAACCACATGAAGATCACAAACCCCACGAAGGCAAACCACTCGGCGGTGTAACCGAGGTTCTGGAACGCCTTCAGATCCAGCCCGGTGTCCGGCGGCGCACTCGCCGGCACCGCCTTCATCCCCGAGTCACCCTTCGCCAACGTGACCCACGCGTCGTACACGTCGTACGGCACCAGGTTCACCAACGACGCCGCACTGATCGCCGCGGTCTGCCCGGCCGGCAGGCCGCCCTGCGCGCTGACGCCGTTGTCACCCGGTGTCTCGGACGCCTGGAGCGCCCCCGTGACCGTGACCTCACCGGCGGGCGGCGCGGGCGCCTTCGCCGCGTCGGCGGCACCGGGCAGCCACCCGCGGACCACCGGCAGCGCCTCGCCCGAGTCGGTGCGCAGCAGCGTTAGGACGTAGAAGCCCTGCTTGCCGTCGAGCTCCCGGCCGGGCACCAGCAGTTGCTTGCCGTAGCGGCCGGTCGCGGTGACCTGCTTCCCGGATGTCGCCTTGGTCACCGGCAGCATCTCCCGGAGCGGCCGGGGCGCTTCGTGCCGGGCCTCGGAGACCTGCTCGGTAGCCGCGCGGTGGTCCTGCACACGGTCCTCGAACCGGCCCAGCTGCCAGGACCCCATGAAGATGCAGAAGGGGATGGACAACAGCACGAAGACGTTGATCCCCCACCATCGGGGCGTCAGCAGAAACCGGTACACACCCATACGGTACGGGTCTGCCGGGCGGGGTCGGCCTGCGGGGTCGGCACCCTCGATACCGCTCCGCGAGGTGTTCCCGTCCGCCGGGGGCTCGGTCACTCCTGACCTGCTGAGAAGGGGAACCGGTGGAGGTTATCCACAGGCTGAGGACCTCGTCGGCGCATTGTCGGCGAGGGCGTGCAGTATGGGGCCATGACTGAGAGCAACGGATCCGACGCGCGGGATCAGCGGGATCAGCGGAACCAGCAGGAGCAAGAGGTACAGGCGGGACAGCAGGAGCGGATGCCGGACTGGGAGAAGCGCTTCCGGGCGCCCCGGGTGTCCCTGCCCGACTGGGCGGAGGACGCGCCGGACCGCTCCCTGTTCGTGTCGAACGCGACGGGGACGTACGAGCTGTACGCCTGGGACCGCAAGACGGGCGAGCAGCGCCAGGTGACGGACCGGCCGAACGGCACGACGGACGGCGTGCTGTCACCGGACGGCGCCTGGATCTGGTGGTTCGACGACAAGGACGGTGACGAGTTCGGCGTCTGGCGCCGCCAGCCCTTCACGGGCGGCCCGGACGAACTCGCCGCCGAGGGCCTGGACGCCTCCTATCCGGCGGGGCTCGCCCTCGGCCGCGACGGGCGCACGGCGGTCGTCGGCCGCTCGACCGACGAGGACGGTACGACGATCCACCTCGTCCGCACGGGCGAGGCCCCGGTGGAGATCTACCGCCACCGCGAATCGGCCGGCGTTGGCGACCTCTCCCACGACGGCTCGCTCATCGCCATCGAGCACACCGAGCACGGCGACGCCATGCACTCCGCCCTGCGCGTCCTGCGCACCGACGGCACGCCGGTCGCCGACCTCGACGACACCGAGGGCGGTACGCGCGAGCTCGGCCTGGAGGTCCTCGGCTTCGCCCCCGTCGACGGCGACACCCGCCTCCTCATCGGCCACCAGCGCCGGGGCCGCTGGGAGCCCCTGGTCTGGGACGTCGCCTCCGGCGAGGAGACGGACCTGGCGCTGGAACTGCCGGGCGACGTCAGCGCCGAGTGGTACCCGGACGGCAGCGGCCTGCTCATCGCGCACAGCTTCGAGGCCCGCAGCGAGCTGTTCCGCTACGACCTGGCGAGCCGCGCCCTGACCGAGATCCCGACCCCGCCCGGCACGGTCTCCGGCGCCACGGCCCGGCCCGACGGCAGCGTGGAGTACCTGTGGTCCTCGGCCGCCCAACCGTCGGCGGTCCGCTCCACGGCCGGCGGTGTCGTGCTCGACCCGCCCGGCATGAAGTCACCCGGCTCGGTGCCGGTGGAGGACGTGTGGGTGGAGGGACCCGGCGGCCGCATCCACGCCCTCGTCCAGAAGCCGAAGGGCACCACCGGCCCGCTCCCCACGGTCTTCGACATCCACGGCGGCCCGACCTGGCACGACAGCGACTCCTTCGCGGCCGGCCCGGCGGCGTGGGTCGACCACGGCTACGCGGTGGTCCGGGTCAACTACCGCGGCTCGACGGGCTACGGCCGTGCCTGGACGGACGCCCTGAAGCACCGCGTGGGCCTCATCGAACTGGAGGACATCGCCGCGGTCCGCGAATGGGCCGTCACCTCCGGCCTCGCCGACCCCGACCGCCTCGTCCTCACCGGCGGCTCCTGGGGCGGCTATCTCACCCTCCTCGGCCTCGGCGTCCAGCCCGACGCATGGGCCCTGGGCATCGCGGCGGTCCCCGTCGCCGACTACGTCACGGCGTACCACGACGAGATGGAAGCGCTGAAGGCGATGGACCGCACGCTCCTCGGCGGCACCCCCGAAGAGGTCCCCGACCGCTTCGAGGCCTCCTCCCCCCTCACCTACGTCGACCAGGTCAAGGCCCCGGTCTACATCTCGGCCGGCGTCAACGACCCCCGCTGCCCCATCCGCCAGATCGAGAACTACGTCAAACGCCTGGAGGCGAGAGGCGCGACCCACGAGGTGTACCGCTATGACGCCGGACACGGGTCACTGGTGGTGGACGAACGCATCAAGCAGGTACGGCTGGAGCTGGAGTTCGCGGAGAGGTATCTGAACCGACGGCCGTGATCGGCGGGGCGCGGACGCTGACGGTGACTCGTGGGGCGGGGGTGCCCGCAATCCGCGGACAGTCGTGCCGCTGGGGCGGCACGGGTGGGCGCGGGCGGCACCCCGCTGCGCCGGGTTGCGCAACGCCCCGGCCTCAGCCTCAACGCCGCGCACCTCGTAACGCCCCGGCCTCGACCCCGACCCCGCACAC
>NZ_NGFN01000538.1 GCF_002148965.1 Streptomyces swartbergensis
GTGGGGCGGCCGGGTGTACCGGCGGGCGGACGGGTGGTCGTACGACCCTGGCGTCGGCTGGACCTACACCGCGCCGGGCTGCGCCGACGGCACCTGCGCCCCTCGCCGGGCGCCGGGGCGCTGACCGTTAGGCTCTCTTCCCGTGCCCGCGAAGAACGACGGCCCCGACGACGGCGCCACCCCCAGCAAGTCCGTGCAGACCCGCGCCCTGATCCTGGAGACGGCCATGCGGCTGTTCCAGGAGCGCGGCTACGACAAGACGACGATGCGGGCCATCGCCACGGAGGCCGGGGTCTCCGTCGGCAACGCGTACTACTACTTCGCGGGCAAGGAGCACCTGATCCAGGGCTTCTACGACCGGATCGCCGCCGAGCACCAGGTGGCGGTCCGGGAGATCCTGGACCGGGAGACCGATCTGGAGGCCCGGCTCGCGGGCGTGCTGCGGGCGTGGCTGGACATCGCAGCCCCCTACCACGAGTTCGCGGTGCAGTTCTTCAAGAACGCCGCCGACCCGGACAGCCCGCTCAGCCCCTTCTCCCCGGAGTCGGAGCACGCGCGCGAGGAGGCCATCAGCGTCCACCGGGAGGTGCTGGCCGGGGCGACGAAGACCAAGGTGCCCGAGGAACTGCGGGACATCCTGCCCGAGTTGATGTGGCTGTCCCAGATGGGACTCGTCCTGTACTGGATCTTCGACCGGACCGAGGGACGGGAGCGCAGCTACCGGCTCGCCGAGCGCGGCGCCCGGCTCACCGCGCGGGGCGTCGCCCTGGCCCGCTTCCGGGTGCTGCGGCCGCTGGTGCGCGAGGTGCACGAGCTGTTCACGGACTTCCTGCCGGGGATGACGCGGGCGATCCCGGATCCGGCGGCCCCGCGCCGCTCCGGCGACTGAACCACGCCATCTGAAGCACGGCGCCTCAGGCACGGCGTCAGATTCCGGTGAGGCTCCAGAGGCGGAACACGCCCGTGCCGTCCGACAGGTACTGGCCGCCGCCGACGTCCTCGGTGGTGACGACGTACTCCTTGCCCTGCCACAGCGGCAGCACCGGTACGTCCTGGGCGACGGCCTGCTGCACCGAGCGGAAGTCCCGGTCGGCCTCGCCACGGTCGGCGTAGCGCTGGCTGTCCTTGATGAGCCGGTCGACGGTCTTGCTGCTGTAGCCGGTGTTCATGGCGCTGCCGGTGCCGACGAGCGCGGCTTGGAAGGTGTCCGGGTCGGGGAAGTCGGCGACCCAGCCGACGGCGTACGCGTCGAGTGCGCCGCCGGCCCACCGCTTCTGGAAGTCGGTCCACTCGTAGCCCCGGAGGGTGACCTTGAACAGGCCGCTCGCCTCCAGTTCCCGCTTGATCTCGGCGGCCTCCTGCGCACCGGCGCCGCGGCCCTTGGCGTAGCCGTAGGTGAAGCGGACCGGCAGGCTCACGCCGGCCCGGGTGAGCAGCTGCCGTGCCTTCTTCGGGTCCGGCCCGGGATAGTCGTCGAAGAACGAGGCGGTGTGCCCGGTGAGGCCCGCCGGGATCAGGGAGTACAGCGGGTCGACGGTGCCGTCGTAGACGGTGGCGGCGAGCCGCTCGCGGTCGATCAGCCAGGCCATGGCCTGCCGGACCTTCGGGTCGTGCAGGGGCTTGCCCGCGCGGGTGTTGAAGTACAGGTTGCGGGTCTCGGAGCCGTCCGCCTCGAAGACGCGCTGCGTGGGGTCGCTCGGGTTCAGGTCGGCGAGGACGTCGGGCGGCAGCTGGCGGGTCGCGACCTCGACCTGCTTGTCCTTCCAGGCGGTGTCCAGGGCGCCGGGGGTCGCGTAGTAGCGCAGTTCGACGGGCCGGTCCGCGCCGCCCTTGACGGCGCCCTGGTAGCGGTTGTTGGGCGCGAGGACCGCCTTGTCGTCCTTCGTGTAGGAGGTGAGGGTGTACGGGCCGGTGCCGTCGACTCCGTCGCCGGTGCGCAGCTTGGCGGCCGGGTACGCGGTGTGGTCGACGATCGAGCCCGCGCCGGTGGCCACCTTGAACGGGAACGTGGCGTCGGGCGAGGACAGGTGGAAAGTGACGGTCAGCCCGTCGGCGTCCACGGACCGGAGGGTGTCGAGCAGGGACGCCGGGCCGACCGGGGACTTGATCTTCATGATCCGGTCGAAGGAGTACTTCACGTCCTCGCCGGTCATCTTCCGGCCGCCGGGGAAGGTGAGTCCCGAGCGCAGTTCGCAGCGGTACGTGGTGAGGTCGCCGCCGGCGAACGCGCAGCTCCTGGCCGCGTCGGGCACGGGGGTGGTGCCGCCCGGGGCGAAGGTGAGCAGCGACTGGAAGACGTTGCTGAACAGCGCCCAGGAGCCGGCGTCGTAGGCGCCTGCCGGGTCGAGGGACGTGACGGCGTCCGTCGTGCCGACCGTGATGGTCGTGCCGTCCCGCTTCGACGGCACGAGGTGCCAGGCGCCCACCGCGACGGCCGCCAGAACGAGCAGTCCCGCGAGTATCCGCACGCGAACCGATCGCATCGGCCTTGCCCTCCCGAGGCCCTTGGGCCCTTGTGCCAGTGCCACACCCCTTTGTGGCGGCCTCACCCAATCACAGGTGTTTGACCTGGCGGAAGGGAGATCTGCCGAGTTGGGAAAGAACTTACCGATGGGCGTTTTGGTCAGGTTTCACAGCGCTCTCACAGGGTCAGGCCTGCTTCGACGCCAGCTCGACCAGCGTGATGTCCGACGGTGCGCCCACCCGGGTGGGCGGGCCCCAGGCGCCCGCGCCGCGTGAGACGTAGAGCTGGGTGTCGCCGTAGCGTTCCAGGCCCGCGACGGTCGGGTTCGCGGCGGCGGCGAGGAAGTTGCCGGGCCAGAGCTGGCCGCCGTGGGTGTGGCCGGAGAGCTGGAGGTCCACGCCGTAGTCGACGGCGTCGTGGATCTGCACGGGCTGGTGGGCGAGCAGCACGCACGCGCGTGCGGTGTCGCGGTCGCCGAGAGCCTGGGCGTAGTCGGGGCCCTGGCCCTCGTCCTCGCCGGTCACGTCGTTGACTCCGGCCAGGTCGAAGTGCGGCAGCTCCCTGCGGGCGTTCTCCAGGGGGATGAGGCCGAGGCGCCGGACCTCCTCGACCCACTGCTCCGCGCCGGAGAAGTACTCGTGGTTCCCGGTGACGAAGTAGGACCCGTGACGGGCCCTCAGCTGCGCCAGCGGAGCCGCCGCGGGGCCCAGGTCCTTCACACTGCCGTCGACCAGGTCGCCGACCACCGCGATCAGGTCGGGCTGGGTCGCGTTGATCGTGTCGACGACCTTCTGCGCGAAGCCGCGGCCCAGGACCGGGCCGAGGTGCACATCACTGACCACGGCGATCCGGAATCCGTGCGCCGCGCGCGGCAGTTTGGCCAGCGGCACGGTGACCCGCTTCACCTTGGGCCCGCGCAGGACGCCGTACGTCCCGTACCCGACGGTCCCGACAGCGGCGGCCGCGGCGGCCGCTGTCGGGACCGTCGGGTACGGG
>NZ_NGFN01000539.1 GCF_002148965.1 Streptomyces swartbergensis
GGCCGGAGTCGCGGCCGAGCCGGGGGAGCGGAGCCGGGGCGCGGAGACCGGGTCGGAGCGGGCTGGAGGCTCGGAGGCACGGCCARGGGAGCGGACCGTGGGCTCGGAGACCGACGGCGACCGGCCGGCGCGGGACCGGGAGGCGCGGGACCGGGAGGCGCGGGACCGGGAGACGCCGGGCTYGGCTCCCGCCGGATCCGCCGCCGGGGAGGCTCCGCGGCTGCGGATCACCCGGAGCCGTACCGCCTGGGCCCTGGCCGTCTTCTTCGGGCTCCAGGCCACCGCCGCCTACATCACCATGGGCTGGATGGCGCAGATCTTCCGGGACGCCGGTGTGCCCGCGGGCACCGCGGGGCTGCTGCTGGCGGTCACCATGGTGATGGGCGTGCCCCTGGCCTTCGTCATACCGCGCCTGGCCACGCGGCTGCCGCACCAGGGCCCGATCGTGCTCGCCCTGGGCGTCTGCGGCCTCGCCGGCTACGCCGGGCTGTACCTCGCGCCGGCCGCCGGCGCCTGGGCCTGGGCCGTGCTGCTCGGCGTCGCCAACTGCGCCTTCCCGCTCGCCCTCACCATGGTCGGCATGCGCGCCAGGACCGGCCCGGGCGTGGCCCAGCTGTCGGCGTTCGCGCAGAGCACCGGCTATCTGATCTCCATCCCGGGGCCGCTCCTGGTGGGCGTCCTCTACCAGCACAGCGGTGGCTGGGGCCTGCCGATCGCGCTGATGAGCGCCCTGATGATCCCGCAGATGGCGGTCGGATTCCTGGCGGGCCGGAACCGCACGGTGGAGGACGAGGCGGGCCGCTGAGCCCCTCCTCGGGGGGCACGGGGACACCCCCGGGCGTCAGGCGCCCGGGGGTGGTGCGAGACTTGCCCCATGCCAGTGCTCGACCCGAACCCCAAGCACGGTCAGAAGAAGATGCTGCTCGTCTTCGGCGCCTTCTTCGCGATCTTCATCATCATCGGCGTCATCGCGACCATCGCCTCGCCATGACGGGCCCAAGCCCGGCCCATGGTGGGGCTAGCCCCCTGTCCCCTAGGGGGCGAGGGTCAGGGTCAAGTGGGTGGATCACCGGATGGGTTGGCGGCCGGGGATTCCGTAACTTCGACGTGTGACCGCGAGACGCGGGCACGGACCATTCGAAGAGCGGAGGCACCATGTCGGCTCCTGTGCACACCCGGCCCCGTCCGGCGACCCGGGCCGGCGCCGACAGCCGGCTGCCCTGGTGGGCCCTCGCGCTGCCCACGCTCGCCTTCGCCGCGCTGCTCGTGCTGATCCTGAACCCGTCCGACGCCCAGGCGGCCACCGGTGACCCCCTGATCACCCACCTCTTCGAGCGGCTCCAGCAGCTGATATCCCGCTGAGCACGGCTGAAGACGGTGGTCAACTCCCTGCGCCCCGTGGCCTGTTTCGTGCGAAGCTGGATCTTATGAGCGTCGCAGAACCCCGCAGGATTGTCCTCTTCCGCCATGCGAAAGCCGACTGGCCACAGGTGAGCGATCACGAGCGTCCGCTCGCCGACCGGGGCCGAAAGGAAGCGGCGGAGGCCGGGCGCAGGCTGGCCGACACCGGCATCCCCTTCGACCTGGCCCTCTGCTCCACCGCGGTCCGGACCCGGGAGACCTGGAAGCTCGCCGTCCAGGAGTTCCCGCAGCGGCCGAAAACCATCTACGAAGAGCGGATCTACGAGGCCTCGCCGGGCGAACTGATCGCCGTGCTCAACGAGACCCCCGACGACGCGCAGAACATCCTCGTGATCGGCCACAACCCGGGCATCCAGGGCCTCGCCGACATCCTGGCGGGCACGGCCGAGGGCGACGCCCGCGACCGGATGAGCCGCCGCGGCTTCCCGGCCGCCGCCTTCGCCACCCTGTCCTTCAGCGGCTCGTGGAAGAGCGTGGAGCCGGGCGTGGGCACGCTGCTGGACTACTGGGCGCCGACCGAGTGACCGACTCCGGGTGACCGGGGCCCGGCACCGGCGCGGTGCCGGGCTCTCCCGGCCGGTTCAGACCGCGGACCGGGGCCGGACTGGGCCGCTGGTCCAGACCGGGTTGCCGCTCAGACGGTGTCGACGCTTCAGACCGTGTCGACGGTGTCCGCTGCCTCGACCTCTTCACGCGTGATGCCCAGCAGGTACAGCACGGTGTCCAGGAAGGGGAAGTTCACCGCGGTGTGCGCGGCCTGGCGCACCACCGGTTTGGCGTTGAAGGCGACGCCCAGACCGGCCGCGTTCAGCATGTCCAGGTCGTTGGCACCGTCACCGATCGCCACGGTCTGCGACAGCGGCACACCCGCCTCGGCGGCGAACCGGCGCAGCAGCCGGGCCTTGCCGGCGCGGTCGACGATCTCGCCCGTGACCTTGCCCGTCAGCTTCCCGTCGACGATCTCCAGCGTGTTGGCCTGGGCGAAGTCCAGCCCGAGCCGCTCCTTCAGATCGTCGGTGACCTGGGTGAAACCGCCGGAGACGACGCCGACTTGGTAGCCGAGCCGCTTCAGCGTACGGATCAGGGTGCGGGCGCCCGGCGTCAGCCGCACCTCGCTGCGCACCTTGTCCACGACCGAGGCGTCCAGCCCCTCCAGCAGCGCCACGCGCGCGTGCAGGGACTGCTCGAAGTCCAGCTCGCCGCGCATCGCGGCCGCCGTCACCTCGGCGACCTGGTCCTCGCAGCCGGCGTGCGCGGCGAACAACTCGATGACCTCGTCCTGGATGAGCGTCGAGTCGACGTCCATGACGACCAGGCGCTGCGCGCGCCGGTACAGACCGGCGGCGACGACCGCCACGTCGATGCCCAGCTTGGCCGCGTCGGGCGCCAGGGCGGTGCGCAGCGGCTCGGTCTCCACGCCGGACACGGCGAACTCGACGGCGGTCACGGGGTACTTGGCGAGCCGGAAGATGCGGTCGATGTTGCCGCCGGTCTTCGTGATCCGCGCGGCGATCGCAGCCGTCGCCTCGGCGGTGAGCGGATGCCCCAGCACGGTGACCAGGGAGCGGCCCAGCCCGCGCGGCCGGTTGTCGCCGAGGCCGGAGATGATCTCCGCCTGCATCTTCATCGACTCGGCCCAGCTGTGGACGGTCGCCCGCAGATCGCCCTCGAGCCCCTTGGGCGGCTCGGTCACGAGCGCGCACAGCACCATTCGGCCACGGGTGACGACCTGCTCGATGTCGACGACGTCGACGGAGTAGGCGGCGAGGGTGTCGAAGAGGCCGGCCGTGATGCCCGGGCTGTCCTTGCCGAAGATCTTGACAAGGAGGGTGGGGACGTCGGAGGACGAGGTCTGCGAAGCGCTCATGGTGGTTCCACCGTATCCGGCGGGCAGGTCGTACCGCCCGTGAGGTCCGCCTGGCGGACAGCGAACAGTGGGTGTCGCGTGGGTGGCGCGAACCTTGCGTTCCGGTGCGGCGTCCCTCGCTCCCGGATCACTTGCCGCCACGCGGTTTCCGAGGCGGCGGGGGAGGAG
>NZ_NGFN01000054.1 GCF_002148965.1 Streptomyces swartbergensis
CGGCCCGCAGTCCGGCCGCTTCCGGGCTGTGTGCTGCGAGGCCCGGTGAGACGCAGGCCACCCCCGCAGTGCGCCCTGGGAGCGGACGGCGCACCCGGACCGCGAGATTCTTTCGGGGCCTGACCAGCACAGACCCGCTTTATGCAGACTCGGAGTCTGCGAACCCCTAGACATGCAGACTCGGAGTCTGCATCATCTAATTACCGCAAGCGAAAAAGCCAGCGGAAACGACAGCGGGAAACCGCGAAGGAGACCAGCACCCATGACCGCAGCCGCAGTCTTCGCCGCCGTGTTCGTCGCGCTCTACATCGCGCACAGCGTCGGCGACCACTGGGTCCAGACCTCCCACCAGGCGGCCCACAAGGGCGAGAACGACAAGACCCCGGGCCAGTCCAGCCGGGCCGGTCGGATCGCCTGCACCCTGCACGTCATCGGACTGACGATCACCAAGGGCATCGCCCTCGCCGCGGTCGTCCTGGTCCTCGACCTCCCCGTCACCGTCACCGGCGTGGTGGCCGGCCTCGGCATCGACGCGGCGACCCACTGGTGGGCGGACCGCCGCAGCACCCTCGCCTGGCTCGCCAAGGTCACCGGCAAGACGGAGTTCCTGGTCCTCGGCACGCCCGCCCACCCGGCACACCCGGTGACCGGGGAGGGCAAGTACGCGCCGACGCTCGGCACGGGCGCCTACGCGCTGGACCAGAGCTTCCACCACCTGTTCCTCGGCGTCGCCGCGCTCCTCATCGCCGCCCTGTAAGCAGGCCACTTCCGCGCAATCCAGGTAGATATCCCGCCGATCACCCCGGAAGGACCCAAGTGGACAGCACCCCGAAGATGACGGTCGACCAGGAGCTGAAGGCGGCCGTTGCCATCGTCCGCGTCGGACTCGACCGCATCCGCGACGCGGCGTGCCGCACCGAGGCGGTCGGCCCGCACGCCGCCGCCCTCCAGGCCCTGTACGACCCGGCCAAGCCCGACGCCGGTGTCCTCGCGGCCGTCGCCGACGTCATCGGCACCATCACGGTGTCGGTGACCGAGGTCGACCACGACGACATCGAGCGCGTCACGGAGCTGCTCGACGAGGCCCAGGGCCACGTCCAGGACAGCACCGGTGACCGCATCCGCCACGCCCTCGACCTCCTGGAGCCCATGCTCCTGGTCTGCGAGGAGTGCATGAAGCGGCGGCCGGACGTGGAGGTCATCCCCGACCCGTTCTCCACCGCGCTCTACCCGGAGGAGCCCGACCACCGGCAGATCCCGCTCTGCCCGCCGTGCGCCACCAAGCGGTTCGAGGAGAGCTGATCCCCGAACCGGCCCGACTCGTCAGCCAGTCACGACAGGATGAAGCCGGGGCCCGCTCAATCCGGGCCCCGGCTTCACCGCGAAGGGAATCACATGACCACCCCGACCACCGACTCACCCGCCCGGGTCCGCCGGATCTACGACGGCCACGCCGGGCTGTACGCCCCCAGTGTCGTCACCGAGGCCGCCGCGCTCCTGGACGCCTACCTCGCCACCGCCGAGGAGCACGGCCTTGACCGCAAGGCTGCCGATGACGAGGGGTGGCTGGCCCTCGCCGCCGCCGAAGCGGTCGCCCGGAAGTACGGGCGCCCGGCGACGGAGCGCACCTCGACCGAGCTGCACCAGCTGGTGCGCGAACTGACGGCCGCACTGACCGCCGAGGGCCTGGAGGTCGTGCCCACCCCGGTCCGTATGGGCGTCGGCGTGGCGCCGCTGCCCGGCGGCCCGACCTGGGGCATGAACGGCGGCCTGGCCGTCGCGCTCTACACGGACAGCGCGTGGGAGCTGATGGTCAACGCCACCCGCACGACCTCCTACACGATCCACGCCCCCGCCACGGCGGCCGGCGCCGCCGAGGTCGCGCAGATGGTCCACGGGGTGCTGCGCGGCGACATCCCCGACCCGTTCCGCCGCAACCGGTGACCGGGACGCGCCCCGCGCTCGTTGAAGCCCCGGGGCCGGTCCGCGGCCCCGGTCCACAGCAAGGACGGACTGCATGACGAACACGGACACCACCTCCCGCCACCTGCGCGTGGCACCGCTGGGCTTCCTCCCCGAAGAGGGCCTGGCGCTCGACCTCGGACGCGGCGACAAGGTCGTCACCATCACCCGCGACGGCTGGAAGGTCGTCCCGGCCGCCACCGACCTGCCGACGTTCCGGCGAACCCTCAACACCAAGCTGCTGCCCGCGCCCGTCCCCGGCGGGTCGCTCACCGAACTGCGCGAGCTGCTCAACGTCGGGGACCAGGAGTGGGCGCGGATCGTGGCGTGGCTCCTCGCCTCGCTCCTGCCGGACATCACCCGCCCGGTACTGCTCCTCACCGGAGTGCCGTGCAGCGGGAAGTCGGTGACGGTCCAACTGCTGGGACACCTGATCGACCCGGGCTTCCCCTTCGGCCCGCTCCCCGGCAACGAGGACGCGTGGGAGACCGCCGTGGACGCCGCCCGGGTCGTCGGCTTCGACAACGTCGCCCGCGTCCCCGACTGGCAGTCGGACGCCCTGTGCGTGGCCGTCAGCGGCGGCGCCATGACCAAGCGCGGCCTGGGGGAGCCCTTCCCCTTCGTGCCTCGCCCCGACCGGGCGTTCATCCTCGCCGGGAGCCTCGCCCCCGACGAGATCCGGGCGGACCTGGCGGACCGCACCGTCGTGGTGGAGCTGCAGCGCCTCGCCCAGCGCCGCCCCGAGTCGGAGCTGTGGAAGGCGTACACGAAGGCCCGACCGCGCATCCTCGGCGCGCTGCTCGACCTCCTGGTCGCTGTGCTCGGCAAGCTGCCGGCGGTCCGGGAGAAGGCCGACCGCGGGGAGATCCCGCCGCAGCGGATGGCCGACCATGGCCTGGTCCTCGTGGCACTCGAAGAGGCCACCGGCGGCCGTCCCGCGTAGGACACTCGAACCACCAACCCGAAGGGAGAGCGCAGTGAGCGCCCAACCCGAACACCCGGCAGACGGCCGGGTCCCCGCGATCCCGCACACCATCAACGCCATCGGCGACGCCCTCACCGGCGAACAGCGCGCCCGCTTCTACGGCGAGGTCCTGGCCGCCGAGGAGGACGACGTCCCCGGCGTCATGCGCCGCTGGTGGAAGGTCGCCATGCTCGACCGTGCCCGGGGCATCCAGCACAGCCGGGCGAACGCCGCCGGCGGCCCCCGCCTGGTCGCGGTCGAGGACCTCCTGGAGCAGGTGGAAAGGGCGGCCGGATGACCGACCAGCCACGGCGCGGCTGGACCGTATGGACCGAGGAAATCCCGGCGAGCGTCATGCTCGATATGCCCCCGGACCTCTCCAAGAAGGTCTTAAATTACCTGCTCGCCCTGGGAATTGAGGCAGGCGCCGCTATCGACGCCGACCGCGAACCGCCCGGCGACCCGATGGACGACCTCGGGGTGCGCTATTCGCTTGAGGTCGTAGGAGAACCAGTCCTCATCGAATACGCCGTCATCCGTGAGGCACGGCAAATCCGAATTCCGGTCGTGGTCTGGTTCCACTGACCGCAACGCATGAAGAGACCCCCGGCAGGGTTAGTGCCGGGGGTCTCCTCGCGTCTCAGGGTAGAGGCCAGCCGCAGAGCACGCCGGACGGCACGCAGCCGGGCCAGCATTCCCGCATGCCGAAACGCTGGCGGGAACGCTGGCTATCCGGACGGTACGCCCGCCCGGCAGCCGACTCCCGGGCGTCGGCCGGCCCCTGACCGCCCGGCGGGCACCTCGGCGGGAAAGGTGCCCGCCGTACGGGAGCACGACGGACTCGAAGGACCCCGGCCCACTGAACGTCTGTGGTCAGTGGCATGGTGCTGTACACCGGCAGCCTGTTCACCAACGTGGTGTGTGTGGTGCCTGTTGGCCTCCCTCCGGTTCATGATCGGAATGAGGGAGAGGACAAAGGGGGTTCCCCTCGCGGGGAACCCCGGCAGGCCGGGGACAAGAACAACCGCGCGGGGAGCGCAGCACGGGGAGGGGCGGCCGGTGGCCTGGGTCACGAAGATCACGGAGGACGCGCAGGTCGAATACCGGCTCAAGCAGCAGGCCGGGTGCGACGTGGTCGAGTTCGACGGCGAACAGACCGTCGTCCTGGACGATGGCGAGGACCAGGCCGTCGACTACCGCCTGCGCCCCGAGGGCGGGTCCACCCTGGTCTGGATGGGCAGCGGCCTGGAGGCCGTTGGACTCGTAGAAGGCGCCGAGCTGGACGAGGAGGGCAAGCAGGCCGCGCGCCTGCTGATGGCGGGCTGTCACCCCGAGACCGGCGCCCGCCTGATCAAATCCCGCACCTCCGTGCGCGCACACGAAAAGGCACAGCTGACCACCGCCCGGCTTGTCGAGGCCATCGAAAAGACCGCCGAGGAAAAGGGCGTTGAGCCGGGCGAACTGTTCGAGGGAAAGCCGAAGCAGAAGCGCGTATTCGAGCAACAGCAGCGCAACGTTCACCGCTTCGGTGACATGCACCGCATGCAGGTGACCACCCTGCACAAACTCGCGCGTGCCGCCGGGATTTCCCTGGACGACGTCTATGGCGAAACAGAACTCGCCACGGCATGGGAGAACAAAGACCTCCGTGTCGACGACCGTGTCCGAGGCTGGGACGTGGTCCTCGACCTCCCCAAGTCCGACAGCGTGGTCCAAGCCCTGATGGACCTTCTCCCCGCGGAGAAGCTGCGCGAGTTGGTCCACCAGGCCAAGGACGACACCTTCCGGCAGATGGAGCGGTGGGCCGGGTACGCGGTCGGCAGCAAGGATGGCGAACCGGTCCGGCTCGCCACCGGGGGACTGCTCGCCTGGAGTGTCGAGCACCAGAGCGCCCGCCCGATCCGGGCCGGGGAGCCTGGAGACCCGCACCTGCACCTGCACGTCACCGTTGCCAACATGGCGCTGTGCGCGGACGGCGAGTGGCGGTCGATCGCCAACAGCGGGAAGGACCTGCACCGCCACGCATCGGCCCTGGACGCCTACTTCAAGGCCCGCGTCCGCGCGCTCACGTACGAGCACTTCGGCATCCGGCGCGTGCGCAACGAACGCACCGGCGCCTGGGAAGTCGTCGGCATCCCCGAGCAGGTGCGGGACCACTTCTCCCGCCGGGCCGCGCTCGTCGACGAGAAGGCCGGCGCCGACGCCAGCCGCCAGGAGAAGCAGGCCGCCTCCATGGCGACCAAGCGCGACAAGCTCGACGTCGACGCGACCACGATGCGCGAGAGCTGGAGGCAGCGCGCCGAACAGGTCGTCGACGACGTCGACGCGATGGTGGCCGCGGCTGCCCCCGGTCCGCCCGGCCCGGACGGCGGCGCCGCTCTGGACGGGCCTGGCACCGGCCCGCGCATCCCGCCGCCCGGCGACATCGCAGCCGTCGTGTTCGACCCCAAGGAGGGACTGACCGCGAACGACAAGACGTTCAGCCGCGCGCAGCTCCTGGCGGCCGTGGCGAACGCGCTGGAGTTCGGGATCGACGCGGACCCGGACAGCCTGGAGCGGCTGTGCGACGACGTCCTGGCGGTCGAGGGCTACGCGGTGCGCGTGCCCACCATCGGGTCCACCGTCATGTCGTCCATCGACCGCTACACCACCCAGGACATCCTCGACGCCGAGGAGACCGTCCGCCGCCAGGCGCTGGAGCGGTTCGACAGCGGCACCGTGCAGCTCACCGGCGACCAGGCCGCCGCCGCCATCGACGTCTTCCAGGTCGCCGCCGGGTACGAGCTGTCCGAGGAACAGGTCGCGGCGGTAACCCGGGTGCTGACCGCCGGGCACGGCATCGACGCCATCGTCGGCGTCGCCGGGGCGGGCAAGTCGACGCTGATGGAGGCGTGCCGGATCGGCTGGGACGCCACCGGCACCACGTACGCCGGCGCGACCCTCGCCGCGGTCGCCGCGAAGAACCTGACCGACGCCTCCGGCATCCCGGCCCGGACCGTGGCGGCCTGGCTCGGCGAGATCGAGAACGGCAACGGGCTGCGCGGCGTCGACGTCCTGGTGGTCGACGAGGCGACGATGGTCGACGACCGCGCCGCGGCCGTGCTGATGAACGAGGCCGCGCGCACCGGCACGAAGGTCGTGGGCATCGGCGACCACCTACAGCTGCAGGCGATCGGCCCCGGCGGCTGGTTCAGGGAGGTTCACCGCCTGGTCCACGGGCTCACCCTCACCGAGAACCGCCGCCAGGAGGACGCCGCCGAGCGCGCCGCGCTGGACGTCTGGCGCACCGGCGACCACGAGCTGGCCCTGCGGATGCTCGCCGAAGGCGGGCGCGTGCACCCGGCCGAGACCGCCGAGGAGGCCCGCTCCCAGATCCTCATGGCATGGGACGAACTGCGCCTGCAGGAGTGGGCCGACCCCCACGACCTCATCGCCAACATGGTGGTGCTCGCCGCCCGCAACAGCGACGTCGACGCGCTCAACCTCGGCGCGCAGGCGATCCGCCGCGAGGCCGGCGAACTCGGCGCCGAGCACACCTACGCCCTGCCCGGCGGTGACACCCTCACCCTCGCCGTGGGCGACGTCGTCCGCGTCCGGGAGAACGACTACCGCAGCCGTCGCGGGGAGGGCCCGGACATGCTCAACGGCTACCGGGCCGTCATCACAGCGATGGACGACAACCACCGTGTCGAGATCACCTGGCGGGTCAAGGACGCCAAGGCCCCCGGCGGCTACCGCAACGAGTCCGGCTGGGTGTCCCAGCAGAAAGTCACCGGCGGGGCGCTGTCCCTCGGCTACGCCATGACGATCGCCGCGAGCCAGGGCCTGACGTGCAACACGTCGCTGATGTACGGGCACGGCGCGAACGCCTTCGCCACCTATCCCGGCATCACCCGGGCACGGCGCCAGAACCATCTGTGGTTGCCGTTGGCCGTACTCGAGGATGAGCAGACCCGGGCCCGGCTCGGGGAGTCCCGCACCGAGAAGGAGCGCCTGGAGCGCGCCATCGACGCCTTCGCCCGCTTCCTGGGGCAGTCCCGGCCGGACGGCATGGTCTCCGACCTTCTGCAGGAACCGCCGGCCCCCGCCCCGCTCCCCCGGCAGCGCGACCTGTCCGCCGAGGAAGCCCGTGCCGAGTCCGAACGCAGGCTCAGGCAGACCCACATGGCACAGGCGGCGCGGGCCAAGTCGGTGACCCTCTCCCACCGCCAGGCGCAGAACGAAGCCCAGCGTGAGGAGCAGGCCAGGGCCGCCGAGGAGAAGGCCAAGCAGCTGCTCGCTCGCCTCAAGGCCGGTGCCGAGGAACGCGCGGTCCCGTCCTGGACGAAGCGCATCTACGGCACCGTCTCCCCGCAGGAGCTGAACCGGCTGATCGCCGAAGGGGACCGGCTCGCCGCCGACGCCGAGGCCACCGCCACCGAGGCGGAGACCAAGGCCCGGGAACTCGCCGCGCGGCTCGACCACGAGAAGGCCACCGGACAGCCCACCCGCGGGCAGCGGTTCGCCGCCGAGGCCGGGGAGGTCCTGGACCAGGCGGAGGCCCGTGTCGCCACCGCCCGGGAGCACCTGCAGACCGCGTTCGCTGCGGCCGGCCACGCCGACGACCGCGCCCGGCAACTGGCCAAGCTCGCCGAGAGCGAGGGCAAGAGCCGCATCGCGCTGCGCCTGGCGGGGACGTCGCTGAAGGAGTACCGCGAGCTGACCGAGAGCCTGTCCGGGGAGCGCGCCGGGTACCTCCAGATGGAGGCCGACGCGAAGCGGGACGCCCGGCAGGCCCTGGCGGAGGCATGGGACGTGGTGCGGCAGAGCCGCTTCGCCGAGAGCTTCGGTGTGGCGAGCACACCGGTGCCCGACCACGTGGAGAAGGTCGCCGAGCGGCTCGTGGAGATGCGCTCCGAAGCCGAGCGGCGCGGCCACAGCATGGACAAGCGGGACCGCGACGACGTCGGCCGCGCCACCCGCAGGGCAGGCGAGTACCGGGCGCACGCCGCCGACTTCCGCGCCCAGGCCGCCGACGCCCGCGCCGAGAAGACCCTGCGCGCCACGATCGCCGAGAAGTACCCGCAGCTGTACGACCGGGAGGTCACCGCACGCCGCGCCCACCAGCAGGCGCAGCAGGCAAAGCAGGCGGCGCAGCACCAGCAGGCCGCCGCCGCGCACCCGCAGCCGAGCCAGTCGAGGGGGCGGGGCATGAGGTAGGTCCTTGCAGCGCCTTCTCTCAGCGGACCGGCACCGGCTCGGCGACGAGGTTTCTGGACTTTCTGGACCGTCCTTCGCGCGCCCGCGCGTTGCGCACGAGCAGCTGCTCGACGCCGGCACCACGACGGAGAGAGATGGTCTTCTGAGGATGGTCTTCTTATGCCGCCGATCGTCCGCATGCGGAGGAACCGCATGCGGAAAATCGCATGACGGTGAACGGCGTCCCACGTGCGCCTGACGAGAGGGCTCGCCTGCACCGACGTGTACGTGCACGTCTGGTGTCCCCGCGATGAGCCCCGCGACGAGGCCGCGACGCGGGATGG
This sequence comes from Streptomyces swartbergensis, assembly GCF_002148965.1. Taxonomy (GTDB): domain Bacteria; phylum Actinomycetota; class Actinomycetes; order Streptomycetales; family Streptomycetaceae; genus Streptomyces; species Streptomyces swartbergensis. The sequence goes on from NZ_NGFN01000054.1 coordinate 8,449, forward strand.
CTTGCCCACGACGGCATCGCGGCCCACGGCCTGTTCGTCGCGGCCTCATCGCGGGGTTGTCGCGGGGGTCGTCGCGGCCGGGGAAGCGGCAGGTGGCCCGGGTTTTGGGACTTTTGAGACCGCCCTACGCGGGCGCGCGCGAAGTCGGGATCAACTCAGACACTTCGCCGGGTTGTTGCTCAACTTGCGCAGGTCCACGCGCGCGTACGCCCGTATGCCGCACCGTGGCCGTGGTGGCTCCTGGACAAGCAGAGGGCCCCAGGGCCGTCCGTGGACGGCTCCGGGGCCCGTTGGGTGCCCTGTGGCGCTCTCAGGCGCTCTCAGCGGCCTCCAGCGCCGCCACAGGCTCCGTCGCGGCCGTGCGTTCGTCGTGCTCGCGCAGCATCCGCATGACGGTCGCCGGGGACGGATGGTGTCCCTTGCGGGCGCCCTTGGTGATGACGAGCCGGGCCGCGATCTCGCGCAGGCTCAGCTCCTGGGCCCGCAGGTGCAGCGCCATGCTGAGCATGTCGTCGTCGGTGACGCTCGCGCCGCCGATGGCCTTGCCGCGCTTCCTCGCCGACTCGTGGCCCTCCAGCGTCCGGTCGCGGATGTACTCGCGCTCCATGCCTGACAGTGCGGCGAGCACGGTGAAGACGACGCCGCCCGGGTCGTGAGAGCCCTGCAGCTCGCCGGTGAGGAACTCCAGCCCGACGTCGCTGGCGCGCAGCTCCTCGGCGAGCGTGGCGAGGTCGATGCCGCGGCCGAGCCGCTTGTGTTCGTGCACGACGAGGGTCACGGCGACGCCGGAGGCGCGGATCTCACGGGCGAGGGTGACCGCCTTCTCCAGCTCCGGCCGACTCGTGGCGCGGGTCGAGACCTTCTCCGAGAAGACCCGGGTGACCCCGGCGGCCGCGAGGGAGTCGAGCTGGGAGTCGAGCGACTGGCGGGCGGTGGACGCGCGGGCGTAGCCGATGCGGATGTGGCCGACCGGTTCGGCGCCGGCCCCGGCCGGGCGCGGCAGCTCCACCCAGGCCGTGCCCGGCTTGCGCACGGGAGGGACGGGGACGCTCAGTGCCTTCGCCAGCGAGGGCACGAGCCGGAACCGGGCCGTGTGGTACTGGATCGCCACCCGGCCCTTGGTCGTGCGGCACGGGGAGCCCGCCGGGGCGGCGCAGGTGGACATGGGGCAGTCGTGCGCTTCAACGCGCTGGTAGTCGTCGCTCACGCGATCACTGTTTCATGTGTCTGTTTCAAATGCCAAGCCGTTTGAAACGACCCATGAAACAAGAAACGTGCAGCATGATCGCCGCGCGGCAGGGTGTTTCACGAGCGACCACCTATGAAACAGGCTGCCCGGTGGCTCCGTGATCCATCGTTGCGGTTAGCCGTCACGGGGTGACGCCTTCCGCAACGAGCGTTCGGAAGCGTCACGCGTCTCGCTCCGGAGCCTCCAGGCCCTCGTGCGGCACTTCGGTGAGCAGTACACCGCGTCCCGGCGCTTGCGCAGCGAGACGCTCCATCCGCAGACGGGGCACCGCCCCTCGACGTAGCGGTCGACTCCCCCGGCGAGGATCTCGATTCCCTGCTGGACGGCGCGCTGAAAGACGGTCTCCTGCCGCTGGACGCGCCGCCAGTGCCTGCTGCGGCAGGTCGCATCGCAGTACCGCCGGTTGGGCCCGGCGCCCTTCGGGAGCTTCTGCCCGCAGCAGTCGCACCGGCGCACCTTGCTGGTCACCCTTCCAGCATCCTCGGCAACCGCCGCCGGGACAGCCGTCTCCCACGGGAGACCGATGATCACACCGGGTACCCCGGGTACCCGCTCCAGCATCCGGCCGCCGGCCCCCTGCCCGGAGGGCGCCCGCGGCTTCGCTCCGACCCTTCCGCTTCACCCTTACTTTCGGCGGAACCGGCGTTCGGGTGGTGGACCCATCCGGCCACTGAGCTGGGGAAACGGGCCGAAGCCGACGATGTTCCCTCCATCATCGCGTGATGGACCACGTGATGGCCTCGCCGGACGGCTTTCTCTCCCTCATTCCCACCCTGAATCGGAGCAGAAGGGGCCACCCATCGCCCGGCTTCCGGCGCTGTGACCTGCGCGGTGTCCGGATCGTCCGACAAGTTTTGTCGACCATCGAGTGTTGGACCTTCTGCACGAGTAGGCCGGTGGCCGCGTACGGCTTTCGACCGGTCATGCTCCGCAGTCGGGCCCTACTGGCGAATCGTCCGCCGAACCAGGTCGCGGGCCCGTGGGAAGGTCGCGGCGACGGCGGGCGGGGAAGGGCCGGCCTTGGGTGTAGCGACGCTCGGCTTCCTTGACCGCCGCCATGATGGCGTCCGCCACGAAGGACGAGAGGCTGATGGGCGGGTCCAGGACGTCGGGATGCTTTTGCAGTCCGACGACCGTGTTCCTCAGCCTGTCGAGGTCCGCCGGTTCGATGTACGCCGGGACCTTCGTCTTGGCCACTGCTCTCCCCAGGTCGTCTCTTGCCTGACCAACGAGGGTCGCCCCCGGGTGGTCACTCCGGGGTGCGGATGCCCTTCCAGCCGTGCCCGAGGCCCCGCCGGCGGGCGCGGCCGGAGCGGGGCGCGGGCACTACGGCGGCGTCCTCCGCAGCAGCCAGAGCGAGTCGGCGGCGCAGTGCGGCGGTGGCGGCCGGGACCGCCGCGAGGGCTCGCGCGGCCTCGGGGTCGATCGCCGCGAGGGCCTCGGCGAGCATGTCGATGGCGTCGGCTGCGTCCTCGACCGCGCCCGTGCTCCAGGTCGTCGGCGTCACCGCGTCGACCAGCTCGCACACCGCGTCGGCCACGGCCGCGGCCCGCTGCTCGACTCCTGGCCCTGCCGCGCTCAGCTCCATATCGCACCCAACGATCGCGCCGTCCGGCCGGATGCCCGGCAGCACGGTGAAGGGCCCGCGCAGGTGAGCGCGGGCCCTCGTATCGTCCCGGACGGAACGGAGTTGCAAGATCTGTCAGGCCGCCCCGGCGAGCAGGCGGGGGGCGTTCTCCGGTACGCCGTGCCCGTCGACCGTCCAGGCCGCCTTCTCCCAGACCGGCTCGGTGCCGTCCGCGATGCGGTGCAGGACGCCGACCATCGAGCGGCCGTCGGCGGCAACGTCCAGGGAGCGCGTCCAGGGCACCGCCGTGCCGTCGCGGGGGACGCTCGGGATCATGGAGTACGGGTAGTCCGTCCAGCCGAACCAGCCCGACCAGATCCGGGCGACGCTCGGGTTCGCCTTCGAGTGGGGCGCGGCCCACGGGTGGCGCGGGTCTCGCCCCGGCGGGACCGGCTCGCCGGGCAGGCGCAGCAACGCGTCCGGGTACCGGCCGAGCGGGCCCATGTGGTCCGGCTCCTCGACCACCCGCCGATCGGCGAGCAGGGCATCGAGCCGGTTGAGGACCGCGTCCCGCTCGGGGGTGCCGTACTCCCCAGCCGGGGCGGCGTAGAGGACCTGGCCGTCGTGGACGGTGACGACGGCTACGGCCTGCCCGGTGGGCAGCGCGTCCCGGGCGACGTCCACGACCAGAAGCACGGCGGCCGGGTCCGCGACCAGCTCGCGGGCGAGGACCTGCGCCTGGTCGTGCTGCTCCCACATCGTCATCGCGTACCGGCAGCCGTCGCAGTACCGGCCCCGGCCGAGGGGGTCGTCCTCACGGACACCACACCGCCGGCACTCGCGCTGGAGCTGGCGGGCGCGATCGAGCGCGGCGCGCTGCGCAGGTGAGCACCCGCGCTTCGGCACAGCGGCGCTCACCTCGTACAGCGGGGCGTAGCAGTTGCCGTGGTAGAGCACCTGGCCGACCGGGTCCGAGCCCGGCTTGAGGCCCTGCCGGTCGAGCTGGGTCTTGGTGAGAAGGCCCTCGGGTACGGCGCCCCACCACGTGTAGCGGGTGAGACCGGGAAGCGGCGGGATGGAGCTGGGCAAGACGACCTCCTGGAGCGGATTCCTAGGGCGAAGGTAGAGCCGGAAAACGTCCCGCGCAACAACCCAAAAACACGGGTTGAACTGCGCGTTTAGTGGCGGGTTATCTAGCTTGATTGGACGCTTTTACGCTTGCGGAAATGCTAGCGACTTAGCAAGCACCGTGGAACCCGTGAGACCGTCCATCGCACGCGCGCGTGAACGTCGCAGGAAGCGGCAGGGCCCGGCGCGATATCTAGCTAGACTCCGCCGCATGTCACTTCTCCCCTTCGTGGTCGCGCTGGAGCCCGAGGACCGCCAGGCGCTCGATGAGGTGGTCAAGGAAGGTCGGAAGGCCGAGCTCAAATGGCTCGACGCGGCCCGGGACCGGGAGGGCGTCCGCTACCTCCGGGGCGAGGCCGCCCGTGCGGCCCGCGGCCGTGTCCGCGCCGAGTTCGCCCGGCTCCGGAAGACGGGGAAGTTGGCCGGCACCCGCGACTTGGTCGTGGCGCGCGAGGTCCGCGCCGAGCTGAAGCGCCGCAAGATGAACGGGCCGTACGAGCCGGTTCCCACCGCCGAGGCCGGGGCGCCCGGCCGCCCGGTGGGCAGCAGCCCCCGCAAACACGGCCGCTTCGCCGACGAGCCCACCAAGCTCAGCGCCCGCCTCGCCGTGCGCCTCCCCGCCGACCTCGGCGAGCAGCTCGTGCGCGCCTGCTACTGGGAGAGCCAGCCCGCCGTGAAGGCGCTGCGCGAGTGGCAAGACCGGTGGGGCGACGGGCCGGAGGTCATCATGCGCGAGGCCGAACGCAACGGTGCGCTCACCGTGCTCACCATGTTCGCCGCCGCCCTCGCATCACGCCCCGACGCCGACAGTCTCTTGGAGAAGGCAAAGCTCCAGGACATGGTCGTCACGACCGGCGACGTCATCCGCAGCGCCGTGAAGCGCGCCATCCGCTGAAGCCTGGCCCGTCCAGATGCCTGTTCATCTGGGAAGCGGCGCGGAATCTGGCTAGATAAGCCGGACGTACCGTCCGGCCGCGCTTTCCTTGTGGTGGTTTTTCCGCTTGCCGTATTACCGGCGGGAAAGCGTGCGGGTCAGCTTGCGCTTAGGCAAGCGGGGTCGGCACTCTTCGGCTTACCTGAGGAGAGGAGGACCCTGTGGCCGAAGACCCGGAAATCGTCGCTGAGGTCAGCGAGAAGGGCGGCGTCGGGAAGACGTCGGTCACTGCGGGGTTGATCGCCGTGGCTGCCGAGCATGGGCTGAGGGTCGGTGGAGTCGACCTGGACCCGCGCGCGACGCTCACCGACGAGCTGGGCGTCGTGGAGCCCAAGTTGTCGGTGAACGACATCTACTACGTCGACCCCGACGAGCGTCCCCGCGACCCTGCCGAGATCGCGCGCGAGACACTCGTGCGCGCAGGGAAGCACTGGCCCTCGAACGTCTGGGTCCTGCCGGCCGTCCGGAAGTTCGGCAACCGGGAGAGCGACCCGACCACTGGCATGGAGTTCCGACTGAAGCGGGCGCTCTGGGGCCTGCGGGACCTAGTCGACGTCATCTTCATCGACGCACCGCCCCGGCCGGGCGGGAAGGTCGTCGGGTCCGCCCTCATCGCGGCCCGCAAGGTCGTGATCCCGGCGACCCTCAAGAAGGACGGGTACCTCGGCGCGCGGGAGGCGCTGACCTCCATCGAGCACTACACCTCGCCCGGCGGGCTGAACGAGGCCCTGGAGGTCGTCGGAATCGTGCGGAACATCGTGCCCAGCAAGCGCGAGTTCCGGGAGGTCCACCGCCTTTGGGAAGGCCGCCTGCAGGAGCGCTTCGGCGACCTGATCCTGCCGACCAGGATCCACAACTACGCCGTGCGCGAGGTCTGCCGAACCGGGTCCATCCCCATCACGGCGGCTCCCGGCCGTGAGGCCAAGCTGCTCGTGTCCTCGTACCGCGAGGTACTCCACCACACCCTCCCGACCCTCAAGGAGAAGCGCTGATGCCGTCGTTCATGCAGAAGGCTGCCCAATCTGACGAGGAGATCCGCAAGACCCAGGAGAAGGACCCCGCCGACCTCAGCGGGGCCCAAGAGCCCGACTGGGAAAACCCGGAGACCTGGGGTGGCTCTGGTTCCTCCGCTGGCGATTCGGCAAGCGGGAATGCTGGCGATCCTGCGGGCGGGAACGAGGACCAGGAGCACAAGCCCGCGGCTCCGACTCCGCCCGCCCAAACGTCGTCGGGGGCGTCCCGGCGCCCACCTCGCCGTCGTGGCCGGCCGCGCGGTCCGGAACGGGTCCCGCTGACCGTGCGCATCCTGACCTCGACCGACCGGAAGCTGACGGCCGCGGTCGAACAGACCGGGCTCAACCCGCAAACGCTCGTGGAGCAGGCCCTGGAGGCGCACTTCCGGCGGCTGAAGGTCGAGGACCCTGGCCCCGAGTCGCAGGGGGATGTCGCGTGACCACGTTCGACATCGAGTCGCTGCCTCCCGTCCTGACCATCCTCCTGCCCGCGATGGTCGAGTGGGAGCAGAACCGGCCCGGCGGGTGCCGGTGTGCCTGCGCCGCCTTCCACCAGTCGCAGATGCGCCCGGCCTGCACGCACCCCGCCGACCCGGGTCTGCTCATCCAGGTGCAGACGCCCGCCGAGACCTCCCGGCCGCTGCCGGTCTGTCTCGGCTGCTATCACGACCTGGTCCCGCTCGCCGCCTGAGTCCGGCTCGGCTCTCCGCCCGCGTTTCCGCCTGCTTTTCCGCAGGTGAGAATGCGGGCGGTCTGCCGTCTGCGGCCTGGTCGTCAGGGACGCACCCGCCGACAGGGGCGCACCTCGGCGGCGCGACCTGGAGGGGAGAGGTAAAGCGGACGGACGCGTCCGCGCCCGGCACCCCCGGGTGCGGCTCCCTGCGGGCCGCGCGTTCACCGTCGACGGCCGAACCGGCCGCGGCCGGCCTCCCGGCCGTCGCCGGGCGCGGCCCGCCCGCCTACCGCACGTCACGCGCCCCACCCCGCCCCTGCGGACCGCTGAGCGCTGCGGCCCGGCCCACGCAAGGTGGTGCCTGCCTTCCGTCCTCGCGCGGCTTGAAGCCGCACGGGGCTGATCAGCGCCACCCAAAAGCGGGGCGCCGGGCTCGGCGGTGCGGATCGTCGCCGTCTGCGGCACGGCGGTGATCACGGTCTGTAGATCAGCAGAGAGATTTGCCCGGTATGCGAGGGACGCAGGGACGCACTTTTCCCCTACATCTCTCTTCTCTCTACTTCTCCTTGTCATTCCAACAGAGATGAGGGGGTCAAATGCGTCCCTGCGTCCCTCCAAAAGCCGCATAGCGGACACGCGGCAGGTCAGAGGCAGGGACGCACCAGGGTCGCACCAGGGACGCACTGCGTCCCTAGGGACGCACTTGGCGCCCCAAGGGACGCACTTTTCACAGGTGCGTCCCTGGGTGCGTCCCTCCCGGAGGGCAAGTGCGTCCCTGTTGCCACTCACGCAGCGTGAGGAACGGGGCTGTCGGTGGTCGGCGGTAGGCTCCGCCGGTCGGAGCAGACACCCAGGAGGGGCGGGACGTGAGCGGATTCGGGGCCTGGCTGGCACAGTTCACGCAGGTCAGCGGCGCAATCGGAGATCTCGCCCGGGACGCGGCTGCAGACCCCGACTGGCCGGAGGGACCCGACGAGCTGGAGACGTACGCCGACCACCTCGAAAGCGCCGGCGCCTCCGAGGCCGCGCTGGAGGCCCTCGCCGACGCCTGGGCCCGGTACGCCGCCGGCCGCTGACCGCGCCGTGCCCGGCCGCCGGACCGTCGCGCCCTCCCGCCGAGGAGATCAGCGTGGTCCTGCCGTCGTCGGCTGAGGTACCTCCGCCCCGCCGTCCTCGGCGCACTCGCCGTAGGGGTTGCCTTTCTGTGGCTGATGACCTGGGCTTTTGCGGGGAATCTAGCTAGATAACCCGCCCTTCCGTGCGGGTACGCCGAAGGCCCGCCGGTGCTGGGCACGGGCGGGTCGGCGGGTGGCGCGGGGCGCTACGCGGGGATGGTCTCCTGCACCGGGTCAGGCTGCTCCGGCGGCGCGGTCGGGCTGGGCTTCGGGATGTAGGTGATGAACAGGGAGCGCTTCCCGTTCGACTTCGAGCGGGCGATGTCGACCCCGAGCTTGTCGAGGTCGGAGGCGACACGGTTGATCCGGCCGGACAGGGCGCCCGGCGTGCGGGGCCACTTGTCGTTGGTCATGCCGATCTGGCTGGTCAGTTCGTCCAGCAGCTCGGCGGTGGTGCCGTCCCAGACCCGGGCGCCGTCCTCCGGCCGGACCGGCATCCGCTTCATCAGGACCAGGAGCTGGGTGGCGACCTGGTTGGACTCCACCACTTCCTCCGCCAGCTCGGTGCGCTGCTGGAGGTAGTCGCGCAGGATCGACTTCTCCGGCACGCCGTACACCTCATCCAGCGCCGCCATGATCAGGCCGTAGTCCGCCATACGGGGCAGCGGGATCTCCCCGCGGTCGGCCTTCTCCCGGATCGCCGGGAGCTTGTTGAGCGTGGCGACCAGGAGGTCGAGCAGCGCGCCGAGGATGCGCGGGTGAGCCTCGTGGTACGCCTCCCACAGAGCCGTCTCGGTGCGCCGCTTGGTGATCCGGTCCAGGTGCACGGGGATCATGCGGTCCGCGAGGTCACCGCGCAGCGTGCCGACGTCGATGCCGTTGACGATCAGGACCCGGCGGAACTCCTGGACTGTGACGTCGCTGTCGCTGTACAGCGTCCGCTTGACGTTGGCGTCACCGGTCGCCGCCCGGCACATCGCGTCCGACAGCCACTCCGGGATCCGGGACAGGTTGTCGAGGCCGACCACCCAGGAACCAACGGCCGCGGTCGCCCAGTCGTCGGGGTCCTTCGGGGTCGACCGCGCCGGCGCGGCGCTCGGGTCGATGAGCTGCACGAGCATCTTCGTCGCCGTCGACTTCGCCGTGCCCTGCTCACCCGAGAGGAACAGCAGCGGGTGGGGGATGCCCGGCACCAGCCCGGAGACCAGCCACGACACCATCAGCGGCCACGACTCATCCGACACGTTCAGCAGCTTGCGCAGCTCCTTCAGCGACCCGCCCTTGACCGGCTCGGGCAGCGGCTGGGTGAGCTGGGAGCGGCGGAACAGCGGCTGACCCTCGGCGGCCGGACCCACCGACCACCCGGCCCGGGTGATCGTGACGACCTTGCCGTCCGCCCGGCCGAGGTCGAGGACCAGGCCGTCCTCCGGGCGCTTGCCGAGCGGGGCGACCCGCAGGTGCAGCGGCACCGGGTCCTCTGCCTGCGCCCGGCCCTCGATGGCGAGCATCGCGTCCGCCAGCGCCGACGACGACGCCGCCTTGTGGTGCAGCCCGTAGTAGGTGCGGGCCAGCTCCGCACGCAGCGAGATCCGCCCGCCGCGCAGCAGACGCGCGATGCGCGGGCCGTCCTTCGGCACCGCGTACAGGTCGCCCGCCTCCGAGCTGCCGAACTCGTACCGGCTGTCCGCCATGGCGATGATCTGGTCCGCCACGGACATCTTCTCGTTGCCGCCGCCGGCGGCGCCGCCCTTCCCCTTGCCACGCTGCGCCGGGGGCGTGGCGGACGTCTCTGCCTTCCAGGCCCGGAAGGCTGCTAGCTCCTCGGGGGACGGAGTCGCGTCCATCTCGGTCACGCCGCACCCCCGCTCACCAGCGGGAGACGCAAGCAGGTACGACGGCGTACGAAGGTCTCGCATGCGAGGCCACTCCTCGGGTGCCGGGCCCCGGGGCGGTGGTGCGCCTGCGGGGCCGTGATCACTGTCGAGGCGTGGTGTACGTGGCGCTGAGCCTTAGTGTCCTGGGGTGCGGTTCGCATCAGGCGGCACCGCCCATCCGGCGGACCGGAGCGGTCTCCATCCGGCGCGGCCGGGAAAGGCCGGCGGTCATGCCGGACCGGATCGTCTTCTCAATCTCGCGCGGGGTGTCCGCCCCAAGCCCCGCCGACTGCGCGGCCTCGGTCAGGTGGTCCTCGGCGACCGCCTGGTCCACGAGCCCGGCCGCCACCAGCTGGCCCACGCGGTACGCCGCGAGGTTCAGCCGGTTGTTGCGCCCGCCCGGCTGCTTCATCGCCGCCAGCTCGTCACACTCCGACCGCAGGATGCCCGCCGCCCACCGCTGCTCGCGCGTGCCCTGCCGGGTCAGCTCCCGCAGCCGGGCGACCACATCGGCCCGGCGCGGCGCTCCCCCGGCTTTGGGTGGCTCGGGTGCAGCCGTAATCAGGGTCAGCAGCCAGTCGGGCAGCACCGCCGGTTCGGTGATGCTTCCCTCGAGGACGTACGCCGCGCCGTCGACCACCGAGCCGATGCCCACGATGTAGCCACCGGCCGCCCGGGTGTCCAGGCAGAAGCCGAGCGTCCGCGCGGTGTTCCGCACCGCTGCCCCGGCCGGGGCCCGGTAGACGAGGTGACGACCGCCGCTCCGCGTCAGCACGGTCATCGTCGGCGTGATCCGCGCGCCCGGCGTCCGGGCCGCGAGCGAGTGCAGCATGGTCATGCCGTCCACGATCTCCGGGGAACCGGACACCTCGCCCTCGTGCGGCACGTCCAGGTCGAGCGCGACCAGTCGGGAGGGACCGCAGGCGACGCCGATGTTGAAGGGCGCCCGGCCCCACGTCCGCTCGATCACTTCGGGGTCGCGGGTGGCGCGCTCCTCCCAGTTGGTCCAGCGGGGCTCCTTCGAGTCGACCAGGAGGGGGTGGACGTACATTCCGCGCTCGGCGTACCGGTGCGCGCTGGCCAGCAGTGTTGCCCGGAGCGCCCGGGTTGCAGCCGTGTTGTTCACCGGGCCATGTGGCCCCGGTCGGGAAACGTCTCGTACTCTCATGGATGAGCGACCCTTCTTGTACCGCTCGAACTTCGCCGGGATTGCCGTCCCGGCCTTGCAGTGCCGAGGCGCCCTGGCCGGGGCGCCTTCGGTGTTTCTGGGGCCCAATCCTGCCTGTAGATCACCGATTGACCATCGTCGTGTCGGCATGGTTGGGGCATGAGTCCCGGTTTGGGATGGAGAACTGTGAGCGGACGGTCCGCGGATACGGGGAACGGCACTCAGCCTGCCGTCACCCCCTCAAGGTCTGAGTCGTCCAGGCCATGAGTGGAGGAGAAGGCCGCCGGCCGCTGTGCTGCCCAGCCGGAGACGACGCTTGGGTCATCGGACGTCCGTACGTGGGTGAAGCCCTGGGTGCGGTAGTAGGACTGAAGGCGGGGGTTGGTCGTCCAGGCATCCAGGCGCAGCCACTGGGCGCCGACCCGGGCCGCGCGATCACCACACCAGTCGAGGATGCGTCCGCCGAGGTCAGCCCCTGCGTAGCGCCGGTCGACACTGAGCTTGTGGACGTACAGGGCGTCTTCGGCACGCTCGTCGGGGGTCCAGAGTCGGGGATCTGCGTCCCGGTCGAGGGTCACCGTTGCTGCGGCGTCCGACTGTGGGGCTTCCCTGATCATGAAGACTTCGCCGCGACGGATGCTCTCGGCGATGTGCTCGGGGGGGAAGGGCCGTGACCACTGGTCGATGCCTAGGCGAGTGAGCCATGCCGCCGCGTCGGTGCGGAACTTCAGGAGGCGCGGCAGGTCGGCGAGTTCCGCCTGGACGATGATCACTCGGAGGCTCCCTGCTCGGTGGGAGGCCACTCGCGGGTCCGCTCGAAGACGATGACGTGCCTGTCCCCCGGGACAATGTTGATCGTGACCTGCACCGGTTCGTCATCGAAGGTGTAGGTCGTCACGATGTGCTCGGCGACGGGAGTGCCAGGCCCGAGCTTGAGCCTGGTGACCTCCTCCGGCTTGGGCATCCGGACGTAGATCTCATCCAGGGCCCGAACGAGCGGCTTGCCCAGGTCAGCAAGCACTTGGTTGGTCCCGCGTGCGACGTCGACAGGGCTCATGAACTCGCTGTCCTGGACGAAGCTGAGCCGGACGTACGAGTCGTTGATGTTGTAAGGCTCGCCGTCGATGTACCGGGTTCGGCGACGGGCGGCGAGCAGCTCGCTCTCGTTGAGCTTCAGCCTGTCGCGCGTCGTGGCGTTCGGCTGGACGATCGCGACCTCGATGTCCTGGGACGGCTGCCGCCCGTTGCCCTCGTCAGCCAGGAGCTGGGCGAAGAGATCCAGGTCAGGTTGCTTTCGCCTGAACTCCTGCTGCGGCCGGTAGATCATCGGGTGTATCTCGCGGACGAAGTACCCGAGGGGTCGGCGGGACACGATGAGCCCCTCGTTGACGAGGGCGGCCAGGCCCTGGCGCACCGTGTAGCGCGTCGCCCCGTACTTCTCCTGCAGTTCAGCCTCGGTCGGAAGCTGACTTCCGGGCGGCCGTGTGCCATCAGCGATCTCCGCGCGGAGGTCGTCCGCGACCCGCTGGTAGATCGGCGTATTCGTCCTCATGCGACTCATGTGTACTCGCATGATCGGCCATTGTCCAGTCAATGCGAACTCTTCAAACGATGGGCTTGACGCCCGGCTCCGGACAGTGCCATGGTCATCGCAGCGGGCATTGTCCAGTCAATGCGAATGGGCAAGCAATGCGCGACATCGTGCTGCCCGTGCACGAAAAACGGCTCCTCCGGCCGATCTGCCAGGACCACCGGAGGAGCCGCCGTAAGGGCCGTTCCAAGAAGGGAGCACGACCCCACATGAACATCATCGTTGCAGGTCAGCGCATCGTTACGGCGGCCGAATTCGCCGAGGTCTCCATGGGCTTCGACCTGGAGCTGGAGCCGGTCACCTTCGACACGGCGGCCGGCCAGGACGCGCTCGCGGACATCGTCGCCGAGCTGGAGCGCGAGGCCGACACCGACGTCGACGCCGAGGACCTCGCCCACTACCGCAGCCTGCTGGGAAGCCGCATCGTGCGACTCCCCCGCCGGGCCACGACGCACTTCGAGCGGGGTGTCGCGGCATGAAGCGCGCCCTCGCCCACACCGCCCTGTTCCTGCTGACCGTGCTGGAGATGACCCTCGGCGTGATCGCCGGTGTCGCCGCCCTGGTCAGCGTCATCACCGAGATGGTGGCCCGCGCGACGGCCGCCGGCGGCGACACCTTCGCCCGGCGCCTGCGCATCCGCCCCGTCTCCCCCCGGCTCCGCACCGAGATGGCGAACGTCCTGTCCGGGCTCGCGAACCCGGCGGCTGGAGGTACCCGATGAGCTACCGCGAGGAGCGCCGCGCCGACGAGGCGCTCAAGGCAGAGCAGGCCCGGAAGAACGCCGAGCTGCGGGCGGAGCAGGCCCGCGAGGACCGCCGCCTGGAGGTCGAGGCCAAGCTCAAGGCCAAGGAGATCGAGGCCGAGCAGAAGCGCAAGGACGCCGAGCTGCGGGCGGAGCAGGCCCGGAAGGACGCCGAGGCCAAGCGCCGCCAGGAGCTGGCCGACAAGCGGGCCCGCGCGCAGGAGAAGGAGCGCAAGCAGGCCGCCCGCCGGGCCAAGGTCGCCAAGGTCACCCGCTGGGTCAACGGCAACCCGGTCACGATGTTCGTCGGCTTCGTGATGGTCTGCTCGATCGTCCCGGCCGTCATCTCGCAGGTGGGCGCACTGGCCGACGCCGGGGTGTTCGTCCTCCTGGCCGCGCTGCTCTCGGCGATGCTGGAGGGCACGGCCTGGGCCCTGACTTTCATGGGCAAGCAGGCCGAGGACGCCGGAAGGCCGGCGGGCAAGTACCGGGTCGCCACCTGGGTCACCGCCTTCCTCGCGGCTGCGGTGAACTACTGGCACTGGGCTGAGGCCCTGCCCGGTCACACCTGGGTCGCGATCGTGTTCGCCGCATCGTCCCTCATCGCGATCTACCTGTGGGACATGAAGACCCACGGATCGCACGGCAAGACCAAGGAGCAGCGCCGCGAGGAGAAGGCCCGCCGCAAGCACCTCGCCGCGCGCCGCAAGGACCACAAGGACATCGCCGCCGAGGCCGACCGGCTGCTGTCCGCCCTGCCGTTCGGGTCGATCACCGAGGAGGAGGCGTTCGCCACCGCGTGGCGGATCAAGAAGGGCGCCGAGCCGGGCCTGTCCGCCGAGGTCTACGCGAACGCCACCAACGCCCGGGTCGCCCTCGGGGCCGCCTTCGAACTGGGTGAGCACGTCCGCCCGGAGCTGGTCCGCGCGGGGATGCTCGCGACCCTCTACAACCCGCTCCCGCACCGCCTCTCAGAGGGCATCCCGACCCTCGGTCCGACCCTTCCGCTCCCGGCTCTCCAGCGGCCCTCTGAGGGCGCTACAGCCCTTGCGGGAATTGGGATGTACGGGTCTGAGGCCGCAAGCGAAAAAGCCCGCGAGAAGGCCAACGGGAAGGCTTCTGGGAACGCTGGCGACGACGCCAGCGGGAACGGTCGCCGGGGCCGGTCGGATGAGGAGCTGGAGGCGCTCCTGCCGGAGGCGCTGAAGGTCGCCGCCGAGCTCGTGGCGGAGGGCAACCAGATCTCCGCCGCCGCCCTGTCGAAGCGTCTCGGCATCCGCCGGGACGACGCCCGGCGGCTGCGGGACCGGGTCATCGCCGAGCGGAAGCTCAAGCTCGTCGACGGCGACGGCGACACCGAGCTGGCGGGCTGACATGGACCGGCCGCCGATCGTCGCGAGCGTTCTGTACAAGACCGTCGTCGACGCTGCCGGAGGGCACTGCCAGTGCCACTTCGAGCAGCCCGGCGGGTGCGGCAGGAACGACCACCCGGTGACGGGCCGGTCCTGCTACGAGCGGCCGGAGTACAAGAAGCCGCTGATCGTGGCCCCGCTCGACCCGGACACCCCGACCCACGTCGCCGTCACCCTCGGCGCCGAGGACCTGATCGTCCTGTGCCGGGCGTGCTTCACCCGGCGCACGAACAACCGCAAGAAGGCCCGCGAGCAGGCCGCCGCCGAGCAGCTCGCCGCGGACGTCCTGTTCTGACCCCCCGCAAGCCGCGGGGCCCGGCGCCTCCCTCTCACAGTCGCCGCCGGGCCCCGCTTCCTCCCGAAGGAGAAGGACAGCATGACCGAGATGCCGACCGGACCGGGCACCGACCGCACGGACCTGGCCACCATCACCTACCTCCCGGGCGCGGGGCCGGCCACGGACGCCAGCACCACGCCCGCCGCCCCCGCTTTGGGTGGCATGACCGAGCCCACCGACCGGGCCGCAGTGGTCGAGTCGGCCCGCCGCGTCCTGGAGGGCCGGGTCACCCCGGCCCCGGTCGAACTGGAGAAGGTGGACGACCTCGACCTGGACGCGTTCGACGCCCGTCCGCTGATCCCGGCCTGGGCCAAGACGCCCGAGGGCTGGGCCATGTACTCCGGCGTCCTGTACCGCTCCCGGCTGCGGGCCTACCGCCGTTGGGTCCGCCGTCAGCGCACCGACCGGGGCCACGTCGCGCAGTTCAAGCGCGGCGCCCGCCGCGTCCAGGACTGGGTGGTCGGCTTCGAGGGGATCCAGGCGCAGGCCCTCGCCCACCAGGCGCACACCGCCGCGAAGGAGGCCCGCGCCGCCGCCCGCGCCGCCCGGTTCACCCCGGCGCTGATGAAGAAGAAGAAGGAGGTCGCGCTGCGGGAGGCCGACCGCACCCAGACGGTTGCCATGCAGGCCGTCACCGCGCACAAGAAGGCCAAGCAGTACCGGCGCACCATGCGTTCCCTGCGGTGCGGCGCCGCGTACGGTCCGCCGCTCAGCGCGATCGGCGCGGGCTACCTGCAGGCCGGATGGTTCGGCGCGTCCGCCGGCGCTTTCGCCACCTTCGCGGGCGGCGCCTTCGCCGGACGCCACGTCATCACCGAAGAGACCGACTGGTCCGCCGACTGGCGGTCCCTGGGAGACGGAGACCCCATGACGGCACCGATGCTCGACAACTGCTTCCAGGCCGCGAAGGTCATCGGCGCGGACGAGTCCCTGGCCATCATCCAGATGCCGATGCTGGACGCGCGCGGCGCCTGGTCGGCGGTCGTCGACCTGCCGCCCGGCATCCCCGCGAAGAAGGCCATGCGTGCGCACGCCGAGCTGGCCAGCGCATTCGGCGTCGAAGAGGCCCAGCTCAGCATCACCAAGAGCAAGGCCAAGGGCGCCCGCGCCGGACGGCTGGAGCTGTACGTCAGCAAGGAGCTGCCGTTCACCGGGGACGTCGACCCCGGCCCGCTGCTCGCGCTGGAGGCCGCCGCCAACTTCTGGGGCCGCATCCAGATCGGCCCCGACGTGCGCGGCCTGCCCATCTCCATCTCCGTGGTCGAGCGTTCCGGCCTGATCGGAGGCGAGCCCGGCGCGGGCAAGTCCGCGTCCGGCAACACCATCCTGCTCGCCGCGGCCCTCGACCCGCGCGTCATCCTCTGGCTCGCGGACGGCAAGGGCGGTGGTGACCTGGAGCCCTTCGAGCCGCTGTGCGAGTACTACGAGGGTGCGGCCGACCCCGAGGCGTTCGACGAGATGCTGGACGCCGCGATCCGCGACATGAAGCACCGCTACGCGCTGCTCAAGAAGCTGGGCAAGCGCAAGGTCACCGAGGAGCTGGCGAACAAGTACCCCGAGCTGCGGCAGAAGCTGCTGTGGGTCGATGAGCTGATGCTCTACACGACCGACGAGGACTTCGGAAAGAAGATCACGAAGAAGCTCCGGAACCTCGTCAGCCGGGGCCGCGCGGCCGGGATCATCACCTTCTGCGCCACGCAGAAGCCCGGCTCCGACGTGGTCGACACCTCCCTGCGTGACCTGCTCTCCATCCGGTGGGCGCTGCGCTGCACCACCCCCGAGGCGTCGGACACGATCCTCGGCAAGGGCGCGGCGGCGTCCGGGTACAGCGCCAAGACCATCGAGCCGGAGATGAGGGGCGCCGGCCTTCTGTGGGCGGAGGGCTCGAACCCCGTCCTGGTGCGCGCCGACTACTACACCGACGAGCAGGTCAAGGAGCTGCTGGAGCGCGCCCACGACCTGCGGGCCAAGGCGGGCACGCTGCCGGAGGGTCCGAAGTCCCTCGCCGACCAGCTCCGGGAGAAGGGCGAGGACGACGCCCAGGTCCTCGCTGTCCTGCTCGACGTCTTCAACGCCTACGACCAGGACGCGAAGGCCGACGACGAGAACGCGGCCGTCGACTGGCTGCCGGGCACCGTCCTGGTCGACGCGCTCAAGGCCGCCGGTCTCGACATCACCCCGGAGAAGCTGGCCCGCCTGGTCGTGCGCGAGGCCGACGAGAAGGCGAAGCGCGCCTGGGAGGGCAGCAAGTCCGCGCTCAACGGCTACCCGCTCGCCGCCGTGCTCCGGGCGGTCCAGTCGAAGTACGGCCTCACGGCCTGACGGACCCGGATCCACCCTGGACGGCCGCCCGATTTGGGCCGATATGCCCCCGGATCGGGCGGCCGTCGACCCGGACGACACCCCCCTCGACCTGGACGTGCACTGTCCAGGTCGAGCCGGGGAGCGTCCAGGATGCGCACCCCCTCTGACCTGCATCGATGCGAACCCCGTCCGGGCTCCGTCCAGGTCCCAGCACTACCCAAACCCTGACAAACCCAACGCGACGGAGGACGACCCCCATGGGCGTCAAGTACGTGCTGACCGAGCCCGCCCCGCCCGGCTGGTGGGCCAAGAACAAGGTCATCGTCTGCTCGGTGGCCTGCCTGCTGATCGGGCTCTACATCGGGGGCGGCAACGACGGCCAGGCGGTGCCCGCCAACACCCCGACGCCCACCCCGAGCGTCACGCCGACCCGCACCGGCAAGGGCTGAGGGGAGAGCGCGATGGACACCAAGCCGGACCTGAAGCTCGTGGGCATGGCGCACGTCGACGGCCAGGAGCTGCTGTGCGGCGAGTGCGGCAACGGCTTCTCACTGGAGATCCACAAGCACGGCTTCCGCGAGGTCTCCCCCGCCTGGATCTCCTGCCTGTCCTGCGGCAAGGGCGAGGACTCGACCGTCATCACCAACGGCCTGGTCGACGCCGTCCTCGCCGGGTGGCAGCAACGGCGGAAGGACGCGGACCGCGACATCTTCACCGCCGAGTGGCGCGGCATCGTGATGACCGGCGAGCTGTACCCCACGTTCGACTTCCACCAGGCCGTGGGCGCCGCCAAGGCCGTGCACGAGGTCGCCGCACCGGAGGTCAAGGCGTGGTGGCGGTCGAAGAAGAGGGCCGCCAAAGCGCAGATGAAGGAGAAGGCCGGCGCGGTCACCGGCGCCGCCAAGGGCAAGGCGAAGGAGACCGCCGACGCCGCGAGGGAGAAGGCGGGCGAGGCCGTGAGCACGGCGAAGGCCACCGCGCTCACCACGGCCTGGACGCTGCAGACCGGCGGGGCCGGGCCGACCACGAGCGTGAAGCCGAAGCGCCAGCGCTGCACGGTCAAGGGCTGCCGGGGCGGCAAGGTCACCATCTCCACCCGGATCCACTCCGCCACCGGCAAGACCCGCGAGGTCAAGATTCCGTGCGGCGTCTGCCACCGCAGCAGCTCCTGACAACCCCCGCGCCGGAAGAAATTTCAGGGCGCTGACCTGCACGAACGCGCTCTATGCAGACTCGGAGTCTGCGAACCCCTAGACATGCAGACTCGGAGTCTGCATTCTATTTATCGCAAGCGGAAAAGCAGTCGGAAAAGCAAGCGGAAGGATCAACGATGAACGACCAGCCCAGCCAGCACGAGGGATACGTCGCCACTGAGCGCACCGGTCCGGATGAGGTCACCACCGTGATCGTCACCAGGGAAGGCGTCACCGCCCACCGCATCCCCGGCGGCATCACCGAGGACGAACTCCTCGACTGAGCTGCTCCTCAGCCCCGGACCCGCATCAGCGGGCGCTGCGACGGCGTCGGATCGAATCCGGCCCGGGGCACGCAAAACCGCCAGCAGAAAAGCCAGCAGAGGAGCAAGCGTGAAGAAGCCCAACCGCGTGATGTCGTTCCTGTTCAGCCTGATCGGCCAGAGCTGGGCCTACGACGAGGTCGAGGAAGTCCGCGAGGTCATCGCGACGAGGTCCTTCGACTCCCTCCCGGAGCGCGCCGAGATCCACAGCAAGGGCGCCGCGAGCCTGACCGACTCCCTCGCCTTCCAGCCCGGCCTGGTCGACCTGCACGACGAGCTGCACGACACCTGGGTCTACCTGGCGTCCCTGAAGGGCCGAGCCCGCGAGATGGGCTACGCCTCCCTCGCCGGGCACCTGGAGGCCGCCGCCGACTCCACCCGCGACGTCATGGAGCAGGTGGCCAGCGCCGCCGAGGCGACCGTCCCCGCCCCCCAGGTCCCGCTGACCAGGTAGACACGCCCCGGGGCGGCCGTCACCCGGCCAAGGATCGCCGACCGCCCCGGGCCCCGTAATCCCGCTCCGAACGGCAGCGGGAGGGAGCCCCCATCGTCCCTCACGACACCGAAGGAGCCCGCCATGAGCCCCCGCCCCAACCAGGAGATCCGCGCCGCCGCGAAGGCCCGGATCGCCGAACTGAAGAAGACCCGCGACGAGGCGCACGCCGCCGCCGAGCGGGCCAAGGAGCAGGCGGACGAGGCCATGTGGAAGGCCATCGCCGCCGAGCTGGACGAGGGCCAGGCCCTCCAGCTCGACGCCGCCGAGGCCACCGGCTTCAGCCGCGACCACGTCCTTCGCCGCACGAAGAAGTACCGCACCAACCAGGACTGACCGCCCGGCCCCCGGTCTTCGGCCCGGGGGCCGGCCACCTTCCCCAGGAGGTTGACCCGTGAGCACCGACCGCGCTCCCGAGACACCGCGCACCGAAGCCGCGGTTCAGCCGTACCGCCCCGCGTACGACGTGACACCGCACTACCGGATGCCGCTGCAGACCACGCCGCTGAACGGCACGGTCGAGCTGTACGACGAGAGCGACCCGGTGGTCTGGGTGCCCGACGCGTACGGCCAGATGGTCCCGATGCGCCGGTCCGCCGCCCCGGCCCCGATGCAGCCGATGCCGCCGCGCGACCTGACCCCGCAGCCCCTCATCGACCCGCGCGCCCAGATCGTCGCGGCCGGGGGCGTGCTCGCCGCCGGCACCGGTTGGGGCATCGGCCAGGCCCTGGCCCCGCTCGCCGGGATCGGCGCGGGTGGGCTGATGTGGCTGGCCATCGCGATCGTCGGCTGGAAGCTCGCCCCCGCCCTGATGGGTGGGCGCACGACGGTCGAGAACCACACGCACGTCACGAACAACAACCGCTGGTTCGGCCGGTCCAACACCACCGTCAACCACTGATCGGGGAGACCACGATGGCGAGCAAGAAGGCTCTGAACCCGCCGGTGGGCGAGTGCCGCCAGTGTTGGCTGCACGCCTACGACAGCCGCGAGCAGCACAAGCACCTGAAGCCGCGCGAGGACTGCCCGGCGTGCGTCGACCACATGCTCAACGGCCACGGCAACATGATCGTGGGGCGGTGACCACCATGCCGCTGCCCTGGATGAGCCGCGCCGACCGGCGCCTCTGGAAGTCCGCCCGCACCGTCCTCGACCTCGGCGAGCTGATGGCCCGCTGGCTGGAGGGCACGATCGCCTCCCGCCCCGGCTACCAGCCGCGCTTCGGCCCCGACGAGGAGACCGCGCACCTGGTGCCGACCCTCGCCGCGCTGTGCCGGGCCGGGTACGTCACCACCTGCTCGCAGCCCGGGTTCGCGGGCACCGGCGCGGACGGCCTGTGGTGGGAGCAGCGCGCTGCGGTCGAGCTGGTCGTCACCGACGCCGCCCTCTTCCACCGCCTGGTCGACGCCGCGCACGCCGCCGGGCTGACGGTCCGGATCAACGACCACCGCCGCGACGGCGTCGTCCAGGAGCAGCCCGTCGTCGTGACCACCCGCGACGGGGAGCCGGTCACCGCGTTCGGCGGACGGATCGGCCGCGCGGACATGGCCATTCAGTGGCCCGGCCTCGACCGCAGCCTCTACGACCAGGTCGCGCACGGCACGTACGTCTCGATCGTGGCGCCGGAGTACGGCACCGCCGGCGAACGGCTCTGGGTCGTCCTCGACCACCTCACCGGCCTGCGCCGCGAGGACCCCGCCAACCCGTGGACCACCACCGCACCGCCCCTGAAGGAGATCTGACCCGCGCCCGGCGACGTCCCCGCACGACGTGCCGCCCTCCCCCGCTTTTGGGTGGCAGGAGATCAGCCCGGAACCGGCCCGCAGTCCGGCCGCTTCCGGGCTGTGTGCTGCGAGGCCCGGTGAGACGCAGGCCACCCCCGCAGTGCGCCCTGGGAGCGGACGGCGCACCCGGACCGCGAGATTCTTTCGGGGCCTGACCAGCACAGACCCGCTTTATGCAGACTCGGAGTCTGCGAACCCCTAGACATGCAGACTCGGAGTCTGCATCATCTAATTACCGCAAGCGAAAAAGCCAGCGGAAACGACAGCGGGAAACCGCGAAGGAGACCAGCACCCATGACCGCAGCCGCAGTCTTCGCCGCCGTGTTCGTCG
>NZ_NGFN01000540.1 GCF_002148965.1 Streptomyces swartbergensis
CTCCAATTGTGGCCCCCTGACCGGCCGCCCCGGTCCGTCTCCGTCGAGGACGACATCCCCGAGGACGACGACCCCGACCTCGACGAGTCGGCCCTCTCCGGCCAGGAGCTGATCGTCCGGGAGCTGGGGGCGACGGTGGTGGAGGAGTTCTCGAACGAGCCCTGAGCGGCCGGACAGGCCCGGGCCGGCCGGTCAGGGGGCCACAATTGGAGGAACCTCCAGTCCAAGATCCCCGGCTCCTTCGGCGGCCCGCACAAGAGGAGCCCGCCGCCTCCCGTTAGGCTGACCCCCGTGAAGGTCCTCGTCATCGGCAGCGGCGCCCGCGAACACGCCCTGTGCCACTCCCTGTCCCACGACCCCGACGTCACCGCGTTGCACTGCGCCCCCGGCAACGCCGGCATCGCCGAGGTCGCCGAGCTGCACCAGGTCGACGCCCTGGACGGCGCGGCCGTCACCGAGCTGGCCACGCGGCTCGGCGCGGACCTCGTGGTCGTCGGCCCGGAGGCGCCGCTGGTCGCCGGTGTCGCCGACGCCGTCCGCGAGGCCGGCATCCCGGTCTTCGGCCCGTCCGGGCAGGCTGCCCAGCTGGAGGGCTCCAAGGCCTTCGCGAAGGACGTCATGGCGGCGGCCGAGGTGCCCACGGCGAGGTCGTACGTCTGTACGACCCCCGAGGAGGTCGACACGGCCCTCGACGCCTTCGGTGCCCCATACGTCGTCAAGGACGATGGGCTCGCGGCCGGCAAGGGCGTCGTCGTCACCGACGACCTGGAGACGGCCAAGGCCCACGCCGCCGCCTGCGAGCGCGTGGTCATCGAGGAGTACCTCGATGGCCCCGAGGTCTCCCTGTTCGCCGTCACGGACGGTGAGACGGTCGTGCCGCTCCAGCCCGCCCAGGACTTCAAGCGCGCGCTGGACGGCGACGAGGGCCCGAACACCGGCGGCATGGGGGCGTACTCCCCGCTGCCGTGGGCCGACCCGAAGCTGGTCGACGAGGTGATGCAGACCGTCCTGCAGCCGACCGTGGACGAGATGAAGCGCCGCGGCACGCCGTTCTCCGGGCTGCTCTACGCCGGACTCGCGATCACCTCCCGCGGCGTGCGCGTGATCGAGTTCAACGCCCGTTTCGGCGACCCCGAGACCCAGGTCGTCCTGGCCCGGCTGAAGACGCCGCTGGCCGGTCTCCTCATGGCGGCGGCCACGGGCAACCTCGCCCACCTGGAGCCACTGCGCTGGAGCGACGAGGCGGCCGTCACCGTGGTCATCGCCTCGCACAACTACCCCGGCACCCCGCGCACCGGCGACCCGATCAGCGGTCTCGACGAGGTCGCCGCCCAGGACGCTCCGCACGCGTACGTGCTGCACGCCGGCACCAAGCGCGACGGTGACGCGATCGTCAGCGCGGGCGGCCGCGTCCTGTCCGTCACGGCCACCGGCAAGGACCTCACCGAGGCCCGCGACCGCGCCTACACGGCCGTCGGCCGCATCCGGCTCGATGGTTCCCAGCACCGCACGGACATCGCCGCGAAGGCGGCAGGCGCGTAACCGGCAACCCCGCCGCAACCGGCAACCCCGCCGCCACTCCGTGACCCCGGCACCYGGAGCCACCGTCACCCGGTAACCCCGGAACCCGGAACCGCCATCACCCGGTAACCCCGGAACCCGGAGCCACCGTCACCCGGTAACCCCGGCACCCGGCGTCTCCGCCACTCGTCAACCCCGCCATTCGTCAACCCCGCCACCCGGCATCACCCCAACGCGGGAAACCGACCCGCTCGGTGAACCTCACAGGCCCCGGATCCGTCTCAGGATCCGGGGCCTGAAGTTTTCGGTATGCCGGCCTGATCCTCGCTGTCCGTCATCCACCTCTCCCCAAAGCCATTCCATCGAGTGACCGATGCCTTATCCGGCTGACGGGGGGCGGAGCCCCAACTAGGGTGCGGCGCAAGCGTTCCGGCACTTGGCCCACCGGCATTGCGATGTCAGTGGCCGGTGCCACAGTGGGGGAGTGAGCAAGGACAGCGTCAGGTCAACGGGGAGGGGGTGAGGTCGGTCGTGACCGGAATGGGTGTGGAGGCAGGCGCGCAGGTCGCGCGGTCACGGGCGCTCGTCGTGCTGCGCATGCGCAGCCGCGCACTGGCCGTCGCTCTGCTGCCCGCCGCCGTCGCCGTGATCCTGCTCGCGGGCGCCGCCACCGGCCGTCTCGTCGGCCCAGGCTGGGATGCCGCCCGCTGGATCCTGACGCCGGTCGCGGTTCTCGTGCTGCTCGCCGCCGCGGGTATCGCCCTGGTCATCGCCCGGGCCCGCCCGGCCATGAGCCCGACCATCCCGATCACCGAGGAGGCGGCCGCCGACCTGTACCGGATGGTGCGCGACCTCGCCGACCGACTCGACGTCCCCGCGCCCTCCGCGATAGCGCTCACGCCGGACTGCGACAGCTGGCTGGAGGACCGTACCCACCGCGCCCACGGCCCGCCCCCCGCCGAGGAGCACGACGACATAGCGGGCGGCGGGAGACACACGCACCGCCGTCACCCGGTCTCGCCGGTCCTCGTCATCGGCTCGCCCTTCCTGTGGTGGATGCGGGTCGGCGAGCTGCGTGCGGTCCTCGCCCCGGTCGTCGCCGGTACGGGCCCCTCGGCGCACCCGGACATAGCCGCCGCCCGGCGCTTCGTCCGGGGTCTGGACGCCGCGGTGGCCGTGGCCTCGGCGCCGCACCGCGGACCGGTGTCACGGGCCGTGCTGGCCGGGGTCGGCTGGGTGGCCCGACTGCTGCTGCGCAGTTGCCGTGTGCACGCCTCCGAGATGGAGCGGGGCGTGGCGGCCGCGGCCGCGGAGCGTGCACAGGCTGTGGATTACGGACTGCGGATCGTCGCCCAGGAGCAGGTGGGCCTGGCGTACGCGGGCTGGGACCGGCTGCTGACCCGGGTCGCGCTGCCGGCCTGGCGGATGGGCCGCTGGCCGTCCCGGCTGGACGCCGGGGTCGTGGCGGCGCTCACGGAGCTGTCCCGGCGTGACCGCCTGGCCGAGGGCTTCGCGTCCCGTCTCGGTGAGCGGCCCGCCTGCGATCTGCTGGAGGAGCCGGGCGCGGTCGACGAGGCCGCCTCCCTCCTCGCCGCTCGCCTCTTCCACGGCGGCCCCGCGGGGCCCGGGCCCGACTGGTCGCCGGTGGGCTGGAGCGAGTATCCGGAGGAGGTCGTGGACCGCAAGTGGCGCATAGACGCGGCCCGTCTCCACCGCGTCCTGGACGCCATGGGAGTCCGCCCGGCCCCGGGAAGCACGGCCCCCCACACCGGCGGCCCGACCCTGTCCCGCGTCCTCGACCATCTGACGGACCGAGCGGACCATCTGACGGACCGAGCGGACCACCTGACGGACCGAGCCGGAGAGACCCCCTTCACCGATCGAAGCCCCGAACCACCCCCCGACGACGAAGAAGACCTCTCCGGCACC
>NZ_NGFN01000541.1 GCF_002148965.1 Streptomyces swartbergensis
CACCCGCACCACGAGCCGGACGCACCCCGCGACCTGGTCGGCATCGGCATCGGCCCGTTCAACCTGTCCCTCGCCGCACTCGCCCACCCCCTCGGCGAACTCGACACCGCCTTCTACGAGCAACGCCCCGCCTTCGGCTGGCACTCCGGCCTGCTCATCGAGGGCGCGACCATCCAGGTGCCGTTCCTCGCCGACCTCGTCAGCCTCGCCGACCCCACCAGCCCCTGGACCTTCCTCAACTACCTCAGGTCCCGCGAGCGGCTCTTCCCCTTCTACTTCGCCGAGCGCCTCCACATCCAGCGCGCCGAGTACGACGCCTACTGCCGCTGGGTCAGCGAGAGCCTCCCCGGCCTCCACTTCGGCCACCAGGTCGACGCCGTCCGCTGGAACCCCGAACGCGACCTCTTCGAAGTCGACTTCACCCAGCTCGACGCCGACGGAGAAGCGGAGGCCCTCGGCCGCACCTACACACGGAACGTCGTCCTCGGCATCGGCACCGAGCCCTACGTCCCCGACCCCCTCAAACCCCTCGTCGAGGCCCCCGGCGTGCCCGTCGTGCACGCCGCCGACTACCTCGACCACCGCGCGGACCTCCTCACCGCCGAGCACGTCACCGTCGTGGGCATCGGACAGACCGGCGCCGAGATCTTCCTCGACCTGCTGCGGGGCAGGCCAGCCGGGCGCGAGAAACTCCACTGGCTCGGCCGCACCGAGGCCTTCGCCCCGATGGAGTACTCCAAGCTCGGCCTGGAACACTTCACCCCCGACCACACCCGCTACTTCCACGCCCTGCCCGAGTCCGCCCGCGACCGGCTCGTCGCCGGGCAGTGGCAACTGCACCAGGGCATCGACGCCGCCACCATCGCCGCCATCCACGACGAGCTGTACCGCCGCACCCTGCACGGCGGCTGGCCCGACGCCGTCCTCACCCCCGGCGTCCGCGTCCGCACCGCCGGCCGCGTCGCGACGACCAAAGTGGAACTGCACCTGGAGCACGACCGGCAGGACAGCCGCTCCCGCCTCACCACCGACGCCGTCGTCCTCGCCACCGGCTACCGCGAACGCCCCCTCGACCGCATCCTCGCCGGCCTCGACCCCTACATGCGCCGCGACAGCCAGGAACGCCCGCGCATCGACGAGGACTACCGCCTCGTCCTCGACCCGTCCGTCACCGGCACGGTCTACGTCCAGAACGCCGAGACCCACACGCACGGCGTCGGCGCCCCGGACCTCGGGCTCGCCGCCTGGCGCAGCGCGATCATCCTCAACTCCCTGACGGGCAGGGAGGCGTACGCGCTCCCGCGCCGCACCGCCTTCACCACCTTCGGCCTCACACAGCGGCAGCACGTCCCGGCGCCCCGTGAGGCACCGGCGCTGACCCCGCTCGTCGACGACCGAAGGTGACGAAGGACGCGGCTCGCAAGACCCACGGCTAGAAGACGGGCGTACCGTCCCGCGTGAGCTTCCAGTCCACCGCCGCGAACCCGGCCGGATCGATCGACCCCTTCGCCTTCACCCAGGCGATCATCGTGTTGCGGATCTCCTCCGAGTTCGACCACAGCACCGGGGCGGCGGCCACATGCGGGAAGTTCCCGCCGCCGTTGGCCCGGTAGTTGTTCACCGCGAACACGAACCTCGCGTCGTCCGCGAGCGGCTGCCCCTCGAACCGCACGTTCGTCACCCGCGAACCGGCCGGCTTCGCGATGTCGATCTCGTACGAAAGACCGCTCACCACGTCGTAGTTGTAGTCCGGCGTGCCGTTCGCGTTCGTCAGCTTCGCCGGATCCACCGGAGCACCCGGCGCCGTCTGCACGAAGTAGTTCGCCGAGAACTCCAGGTACGCCTTCATCTGCGCACCCGTCATCAGACGCGCCTCCAGCGTGTTCTCGAAGACGTACAGACCCGCCACGTCCCGGATCGTCACCTCGCCCGCCGGGATCCGGGCGGACCGCGAGAAGCACGCCGCCTGCGACAGCACCGGCAGCGCGGCGTGCTCCGTGCCCGCCAGAGCCTGCTTCACCGTGTCCGCCTGGATGTGGTTGATCAGATCGATGATCGGCACGTCCCTGTACGGCGCCTCGGCCGACGTCATCTCCGCCGCGTTCGTGCCGATGACCTGGTTGACGTACGCCACGACCTTCTCGTGCTCGTCGAGAAGCAGCCCGACGATCTTCGGATCCTCCTCCACCGTGTTGGAGTTCAGGACCTGCGCGCCCACCTTCTCGACCGTCCAGCGGCCCTTGTCCCACACCAGCTCGAAGTCGAACAGCGTCAGCCGCTGACCCCACTTCAGCGGCTCCGACAGCACGACCTGCTTGCCGGTCTTCTTGTTGGTGACGAAGTACTCCGGGATCTCCGTGTGCGCGTGCCCGACCAGGATCGCGTCGATCCCCGGAACCTGCTCGGCCACCAGCCCCGCCGCGTTCTCGATGTACGGCAGCTGATCACCGTAGGACGACTTCCCCGACGAACCGCTGTGCGCCGACACGATCACGACGTCCGCGCCCATCGACCGCAGCTTCGGCACCCACTTCGCCGCCTGCTCCTCCAGACCCGGGAACGTCATCTTCCCCTGCACGTTCGCCTTGTCCCAGATCGCGATCCCCGGGTTCGTCAGACCCAGCACCGCCACCTTCACATCCCGCCCGAACGGCGTGCGCAGCCGGTGCATGCTGTACGGCGCGAACGCCGGCCGCAGCGTCTTCGCGTCCAGCGCGTTCGCGCCCAGCAGCGGGAAACGACACTGCTGCTCGAACTTCCGCAGCACCGGAATGCCATAGTTGAACTCGTGGTTCCCGAGCGCCGCCGCGTCATAGCCCATGGCGTTCATGGCCTGCGCCATCGGGTGCACCGGGCCGCCCTCGGCCGTGATCGGGTCGACCTTCGCGTAGTAGTACGACAACTGCGTGCCCTGGATGGTGTCGCCCGCGTCGATCAGCAGCGTGTTGCGACGGCCCTTCTCCTCACGGACGCGGTTCACCAGGGTCGAGACCTTGGCGAGACCGATGTCGTTGTGGTCCTTGTCGTCGAACTCCTTGTCCGTGAAGTAGTCCCAGTTGAAGACGTTGCCGTGCAGGTCCGTCGTCCCCAGCACGGTGAAGGCGTACCGCTTCGCGCCCCGCTCGCCCTCGCGCGCCTCGGCCGCCTGCGCACCCGGCGCCCCGACCGCACCGGCCAGCGCCACCCCCGCCCCGGTCACGGCGGACTTCTCCAGGAACTTCCGGCGGTTCAACGGCATGTCTGGCTCCTCGCGGAATCTGTGAACGACGCGCGTAGATAACGCGCGTAGATTCTGACCCGCACATGACCGGCAGCAACAGACCCGCCAGGTTGCGATCTGATGACTCGACCCGCCCGCTCCACCCCTGTGGCCAGCCAAGACATGACAGAGTGGGACGTATGAC
>NZ_NGFN01000542.1 GCF_002148965.1 Streptomyces swartbergensis
CCATGGTGCAGCCGGCGGCGATGGCGGGGCCGATCTTGCGGGTGCCCATGGCCAGGGGGAAGTTCCACGGGGTGATCAGCAGGCAGGGGCCGACGGGCTGGCGGGTGACCAGGAGGCGGTTCCTGCCGTCCGGGGCGGTCATCATGCCGCCGTCGATACGGACGGCTTCCTCGGAGAACCAGCGGAAGAACTCGGCGCCGTAAGCGACTTCGGCACGCGCCTCTGCCAGGGGCTTGCCCATCTCCAGCGTCATCAGCAGGGCGAGGTCTTCGGTGCGCGAGATGATGATGTCGTAGGCACGGCGCAGGATCTCGCTGCGGACCCGGGGCGGGGTGGCGGCCCAGGCCGCCTGCGCGGCGACCGCCGCCTCGGCGGCACGCCGGCCGTCCGCGGGCGAGGCGTCGGCGACCCGGCACAGTTCCTCACCGGTGGCCGGGTTGTCGACGGACAGGGTCCGGCCGGACTCCGCGTCCTGCCAACCGCCGCCGATGAAAAGCTGCTTGGGAACGTCGTGGACCACAGTCATCTCGGGGTCTCCTTGTATGCGTAGGGGTGCGCTGCCGCACGGTCAGCGGATGCGGTCCAGCGTCTTGTAGTAGGCGCCCGCGAAGGGCAGGAACCAGRCGGTGCCGTTGTAGAGGGGGATGCGGGGCGGGGCCAGGTCACGAACCGGGCTGACCTCGGGGTGGCCGTCCATCACCTCGGCCRTGACCTGCCCCATGTGTGTGGCCATCTGCACGCCGTGGCCCGCGTACCCCATGGAGTAGTAGACGCCGTCCTCGGTCTGCCCGGCGTGCACGATGCGGTCCATCGCGAAGCCGACGGAGCCGCCCCACACGTACTCGACCTTCGTCCGGGCGAGTTGGGGGAAGATCGCGCACATCTCACGGAACAGGACCTGTCCGCTCTTCTTGTCCGAGGTGGGGTCGGACGGTGCGAAGCGGGCGCGTCCGCCGAACAGCAGCCGGTTGTCCGGGGTGAGCCGGAAGTAGTGGCAGACCTGGTTGGAGTCGACGATGAGGCGGGCCTTCGGGATGATGTCCCGGGCGAGCTGCTCGCCGAGCGGCTCGGTCACGATGATGAAGCTGCCCAGGCAGACCTGCTGGCGGCGCAGCCACGGGAAGTTCTTGTCGGTGTAGGCGTCGGTGGCCATCATGACCTGCCCGGCGCGGATCACACCGCGTTCGGTGCTGACCTCGTAACGGCCGGCGGCGGTGCGCCGCACGCCGATGGCCGCGTTGCGCTCGTGGATCTCGACACCGGTGCGCTCGCACGCCTCGGCCATGCCGCGCACGAAGCGGCCGACGTGCAGTGCGGCGCTGAACGGGTCGAGCAGGCCGCCGTGGTAGGCGTCGGATCCGATCTCGAAACGCAGCTCGGACTTGCTGACCAGTGTGGTCTCATGGCCGAAGTACTTGGCCAGGTCGCGCTGTTGGGCCTTCTTGTTCTCGAAGTGCGCGGGGCGGGACGCGACGCCCAGGCGCCCGACGCGGTTGAACTGGCAGTCGATGGACTCCTCGTTCACCAGCCGCTCGACGGTGTCCACGGCCTCGCCGTAGGAGTTGTAGATCTCGCGGGCCCGCTCGAGTCCGTATCGGCGGATGGCCTGGCTCACGCCGATCGTGAAGCCCAGGTTCGCCATGCCGCCGTTGCGCGCGGAGGCCCCGGAACCGATCTGGCCCTTCTCGACGAGGGTGACACGGGCGCCCTTGCGGGCGGAATGGAGGGCGGTGGACAGACCCGTCAGGCCGGCGCCGATGACCACCAGGTCGGTGTCCTCGGTCAGGGGCTTGCCGGACCGGTCGGGGAACGCCCCGGCGGTTTCTATCCAGTAGGGAATCGTCTTCATTTGGGGTCCTCTGCGGGGAGTTTCGAAGTGGGGGGGGCGGCCGGGCACCGCCAAGGGCCCGGCCGACGGCGCTGTCAGCGGAAGCGCGGCCCGTGCCGGCGCAAGGCTCAGGTGAGAGACCTTTCCCAACCGTGGATCAGATGCGGGCGGAGGCCTCGGCGGTGGTCATACGGCCTCACCTCCCGGGGTGGCGATCCCGGTCGCGGTTTCGACGGAGAGCAGGGCGTTCTGCCGTCCGGAGCCGAGCCAGCGCACCAGGGCCACCAGGGCGAGGGCGAGGATGGCGAGGGCGATGAGGATGGCGCTGACGGCGGTCACGCTGGGGTCGATGTCGAAGGTCAGGGAGTTGTAGACCTGCACCGGCAGGGTGACGGTGTCGACGGAGGAGAGGAACTGGGAGATGTAGAACTCGTCGAAGCTGGTGATGAAGGAGAAGATCGCCGCGGCGATCATGCCGGGGGCGGCCAGGGGGAACGTGATCCGCCGGGCGACGGTCAGGCGGCCGGCGCCCATGCTGGCGGCGGCGTCCTCGAGGCGTTCGTCGATGCCGCGCAGGGTCGCGATCAGGATGAGCACCGCGATGGGTGAAGCCAGCACGGTGTGGCCGAGGGCGATGGCGATGGGGCTGCCCAGCATCGAGGCGGGTTCGAAGAGCAGGAACAGGCCCAGAGCGGTGACGATCTGCGGGATGAGCAGCGGTCCGAGAACCAGGGCGTAGACCGCGGAGCGCAGGGGGAGTTCGCTTCTGGTCAGTGCGGTTGCCGCGGTGACGCCGATGATGAGTGAGAACACGGTGCTCAGGGCGGCGATCAGGGCGCTCAGGGAGAGTGCGGCCGGCCATTTGCTGCCATCGGCGAACAGTGCCTTGTACCAGTTCAGCGTCCACGCTTCCGGCGGGAACGCTGCGAAGGCGTTGTTGCTGAAGGAGGTGACGATGATGACGACGATCGGCAGGGCCAGGAACAGCAGGATCACGGTGGCGATGGCGGTCAGGGCGATCCGACCCGCGAGGGTCTTGCGCAGCTCCATCATGACGCGCTCCTCTTCTTCCGGCTGGCGCCCAGGGAGCTGACGGCCTTGACCAGGAGCAGTCCGGCGAAGGTGAGCAGCAGCAGGATGACTCCCTGAGCGGCTGCCCCGTTCCATTGGTTTTCCTTGGTCACCTGCTGGTTGATGAGGGTGGCGATCATCGTCTGGTTCGGGCCGCCCATCAGGGCCGGGGTGATGTAGTAACCCAGCGAGAGGATGAAGCTGAGCAGTCCGGCACTGGCCAGACCGGGGGCGACCAGCGGCAGATAGACCCTTCGGAAGATGGTCACGCGCCCGGCGCCCATGCTGGACGCCGCCGCGAGCAAGCGGCGGTCCACGCCGCGCATCACGCCGTAGAGCAGCAGCACGGTGTAGGGCAGCATCATGGAGGTGGTGCCGATGACCACGCCCAGTTCGTTGTAGAGCAGCTGGAACGGCGCCCCCGGTACCGACATGGCGGCCAGGGTCTCGTTCACCAGGCCCTTGTCACCCAGCAGGATGATCCAGCCGT
>NZ_NGFN01000543.1 GCF_002148965.1 Streptomyces swartbergensis
CTGGCACCGCTCCTGGAGGGAGCGCGCTGCCTCCAGGAGCGGTGCCAGCGAGGTGACGGTGGTCTCGCAGCCCGCCTCGTCGAACTGCCGGGCGGCGGTGGTGTTGCGGGCGAGGCCGATGAAGCGCACCCCGGCCTGCTGGGCGGCGGTGAGTTCGGCGACCGTGGAGCCGATCAGTACGCCGGTCGTGGTGGCGCCGCCGGTGGAGTGCATCGCGCGCAGGAGGCAGTCGGGGTGCGGGGTCAGCAGGGTGAGGTCCTCGCCGCGGGCGTGGATGCCGGCCAGGGGGAGGCCGTAGGGGTCCAGGTAGCGGTGCACGGCCGGTGCGCTGACGTCCGTGACCACGCTGACGCGGCGACCGGAGCCGTGCAGGGCGCGGACCAGCGGCACGGAGTTGTGCGTGGTGGGCGCGTCGGGGACCGCGCGCAGTTCGATCGCGTCGAGACGGTCGCGCAGGAGCGGGCCCAGCCGGTCCCGCGCGAAGGCCCGCAGCACGGCCAGCGGATGCGTGAACGTGTCCCGCACCGCGGCGGGCGGGGCGCCCTCGGGGTCGCGGTGCTCGGCGACCAGGGCGAGCAGGTCGAGCGCGGCCTCGCTCGCCGCCCGCGCTGAGAACAGCCGGGCCAAGGGGCCGTCGAAGCCGAGCAGCACGGACTCGGCCTCGCCGAGGAGATCGGACAGCGGGCGCTGTTTGGGGACCGGGCCCTGTGGCCCGGGCAGGGCCGTGCCCTCCGGGGCCAGCTGCACCGACGCCGCCACCGACAGGCCCGGCACCGGCCAGCGGCGCAGCCCGGCGTTGACCGCCCGCTGGGCCGCGCCCGCCCGGCGCAGCGGATGGCGGCGGGTGATCCGGGCCGCCTCCTCCAGCAGATGGCCGAGCAGCGGCTCGGAGACCCGGGTCACCTCGGCGCGCACGAAGGCGACCGGGTCCTCCACGTGCCAGGACAGCTCGACCGCGGCCGTGAAGGCGCCCTTGCCGGAACTCGGCAGGGAGACCCGGTGGTGGGACTGGTGGGTGGTGAGGTCCACCTTGTAGTACGTCACGAACCGCGACGGCCGGTCGCCGTGCGGCTGGGCGGGGTCGAGGAGGGTGAGCGGGCCGTCGGGCCGGGTGTGGACGACGGCCGTGCGGCCGGGGGCCGGTATCCCGAGCCGGCGCGGATCGTGCGTGATGAAGGGGCCCTGCACCAGGTCGCGGGCCTCGGGTTCGGGGGCGGCCGTGGAAGGGGACAGCGGGCAGGACCAGGCGACCGGCGGGGTGTCCGTGGCGCCGTCCTGGAACAGGGGCTGGAAGCGCTGGGGCCCCTGGGCGGCCGAGCTGGCGGCGAACTCCTCGTACACGGCCGGGGCGACGACCACCTGGATGCCGGCGGACACCGGCGGCACCTCCGGCGGCGCGACGGGCCGGTCCCAGAAGGTGACGGTCAGCGACGGCGGGTCCACGAGCCCGGTGAGGACCTCGGGCAGGCCGCGCAGGACGGCGACCAGGACGGGGAGGACGAAGGTGCCGGGTTCGGTGTGGACGATGTAGCCGTCGGGGCGGACGCGGACGTCGAACTGGTGGGCGGCCAGGGCGCCGCGCGCGAGCATCTCGTGCACCGCGTACTCAAGGGTGATCCGGGCCTCCGGCCGGTTCAGATCGTCGGCCTCGAAGAGGATCGTCGGGGCGGTGGCCCCCCGGGCCTCGTCCAGTTCGGCGTGCAGGGCCCGGAGCCTCGACTTCAGGATCCGCAGACGGTCACGGGCCGCCGCCGCCGCGGGGCCGGGAACGCCGTCCAGGGGCGGGCCGTACCAGAGGTCGAGCGCGCGCTGGACCTCGGCGGGGCCGCGCGCCGGGCCGTCGAGCAGCTTCTCGCAGTGGAACACGTCGACGTGGACGTCCGGCACGTGCAGGGCGTAGGCCTCCGGGAGGGTGACCAGGGCACCGGGGGGCAGCACCCGGCGCAGCTCCGGAACGAGGTCCTCGATGCGGGCCGCGGCCCGGCGCTCCGCCGGCGGCTCCTCCCACAGGCCCCGGGCCAGCTCGACGTGCGTCACGCGGCGCCCGTGGCCGAAGAGCAGCATGCACAGCAGCGCCTGGGCCTCCGGTGACGGAGGCTCCACGGGGCTGGTGCCGTGGCTGATGCGCAGGGGGCCGAGCAGGGTGACGTCGAGCGGGGGCGGCCACTGGGCCGTCGCGGCCAGTTCGGCGGCGTACCGGGCGGCCGCGGGCAGCCTGCGCCCGTCGATCAGGTCGAGCAGCTCGCGGTGCTCGGCGGGCACCGACACGCTCGTCGCCAGCTGCTTGAGCAGCCACCGGAACTCGGCCAGGTCCGACTCGGGGTCCTTGCCCCGCGACTCCTCGCCCAGCGCGACCCGGCTCAGCAGCACGCCGCCGTCGGGCCGCAGCAGCAGGCCGGCGGGCCCGCGCTCCCCGCGCACCAGGCCGTGCGCGTGCAGCGCTTCGAGGCCGGCCAGGCCCTGGCACACCAGGCGGGCGAACGTCCGGAAGGAGAGACCCGAGAGCACCTCGGCCAGCGTCAGCCCGTCCACGAACTCGGTGACCACGTACGGGGCGCCGTCCGCCACCCCGAAGTCCAGCACCCGCACCACGTGCGGGTCCTCCAGCCCGGCCAGCGTGCGCGCCTCGCTCAGGAACCGTTCCTGCGGTGCCGGCTGCTCGCGGTACCGGCGTACGACCACCTGCCGGCCGGTGTGGACGTCCACCGCCTTCCACAGGCTGCCGTTCGCCCCGCGCAGCCCGGCCGGCCGGTAGCGCCCGGCGAACAACCGCTCCGGCGGCCCCTGCCCGCCCAGCCGGCGCACGGTCTCCTCGCTGACCGTCGCGAACGCCGGGCCCGAGCCGTCCTGCCCGCCGTCCGCCTGCGCCCGGAACTCCCCGGCCGCGAGCCCCGCCCGCTCGTCGATCAGGCTGCCGATCCGCGCGAGGAACTCCCGGGTCCGGCCGCGGGCCGTGCGGGGCAGGGAGCGCAGGAGCAGCTCCCGCACGCCGGGCCGGAACGCGTAGGAGCCGGGCGGTCCCGGGACGGCGGTGAGCATGCCGCTGAGGATCACCTCGGCCAGGTGCTGGGGGCGCGGGTCGCGGTCCACGGCACGCTGGACCAGGCGCATCACCGGGACCGAGGGGACCGCCAGCGCGAGGTGCCCGGCCAGCCGGAAGGCCTCCGGGGACGCGGTCGCGCGGAAGCGCAGCACCAGGTCCTCGGGGGAGGAGCCGGTGATGTCCCGGGCCGGTTCCGCGGGCGGTGCGGGAGCGGGCGGCAGCCAGGCAGCCGCGCCCTGGGTGCGGGCGCCGCCGGGGCCGGCGACCAGGGCCGCCCAGTGGGCGAGCCAGGGTGCGCCCGGTTCCAGGACCGGCAGGGGCAGGGCCCGG
>NZ_NGFN01000544.1 GCF_002148965.1 Streptomyces swartbergensis
GCCCCCAGCCCGTCCGCGAGCCCCTCCGTGGACCCCGAGGACTGCCCGGCCGCCACGGACGCCGAGGGCGGCGTCGACAACCAGCTCCTCGTGCCTGACGACCCCTGGTACCTGGAGGCCAGCTCGCTGACGCTGAACGGTGCCGACTACCAGGGCATCGTGCAGGTGAGGACGGCGAGCGGTGCCACGAAGAAGGTGCTGAAGTACGTCATCAACGACGGCACCGTCATCGGGGACCTGCACCAGATCGTCAAGGACAAGCAGTCGGGTAAGACCCACCACGTCCAGGCGGCGAAGGGCTCGGATTCCACCATCACCGACGGCAAGACGGTGATGTACACGGAGAGGATCTCGGGCAATCTGCTCGGGCTGATCCCGGTCACGTTCGACCCGGAGCACCCGCCGCCCCTGAACATCCCGTGGATCTACTTCACCAAGGTGAAGGTCACGCAGGCCGGCCAGTTCGGCGGCACGCTGACCGTGCCGGGGCTGCACCAGTACGTCACGGACTGAGGCGCCCAGCCAACCGAGCGCCCCTGCAAGCCCGTTCGGGAGCCGCACACAAGCTGAGGGCGCCCCCTGCCGCAGGGGGCGCCCTCAGTGGCGTACAGAGGCCTTCCCGGGCCTCCTCGGATCAGCTCTTCACGCCGCCCAGGTGGTGGACGCGCACCATGTTGGTGGTGCCGGGGACGCCGGGGGGCGAGCCGGCGGTGATGATCACGGTGTCGCCCTCGTTGAAGCGGTTCAGCTTCACCATCTCCTGGTCCACCAGGTCGACCATCTCGTCGGTGCTGTTCACGAACGGCACGACGTGCGGCTCCACGCCCCAGCTGAGGGTGAGCTGGTTGCGGGTGGACTCGTCCGTGGTGAACGCGATGATCGGCTGGACGGCGCGGTAGCGGCACAGCCGACGGGCGGTGTCGCCGGACTGGGTGAAGGCCACCAGCCCGCGGCCGCCGAGGAAGTCGGCGATCTCGCAGGCCGCCCGGGCCACCGAACCGCCCTGTGTGCGCGGCTTCTTGCCCGGGACCAGCGGCTGCAGGCCCTTGGACATCAGCTCCTGCTCGGCCGCGGTGACGATCTTCGACATCGTCTTGACGGTCTCGATCGGGTACGCGCCCACCGAGGACTCCGCCGACAGCATGACCGCGTCGGCGCCGTCCAGGATCGCGTTGGCCACGTCGGAGGCCTCGGCGCGGGTCGGGCGGGAGTTGGTGATCATCGACTCCATCATCTGGGTCGCCACGATCACCGGCTTGGCGTTGCGCCGGCACAGCTCGATCAGGCGCTTCTGCACCATGGGGACCTTTTCGAGCGGGTACTCGACGGCGAGGTCACCGCGGGCGACCATCACGCCGTCGAACGCCATCACGACGTCCTCCATGTTCTGCACCGCCTGCGGCTTCTCCACCTTGGCGATGACCGGGACGCGGCGGCCCTCCTCGTCCATGATGCGGTGCACGTCCTGGACGTCCTTGGCGTCCCGGACGAAGGACAGCGCGACCAGGTCGCAGCCCATGCGCAGCGCGAAGCGGAGGTCCTCGATGTCCTTCTCGGACAGCGCGGGCACGTTGACGGCCGCGCCGGGCAGGTTGATGCCCTTGTGGTCGGAGATGACGCCGCCCTCGATGACGATCGTCCTCACCCGGTGGCCCTCGACCTCGGTGACCTTCAGCTCGACGTTGCCGTCGTTGATGAGGACCTGGTCGCCCTTGGTCACGTCGCCGGGCAGGCCCTTGTAGGTCGTCCCGCAGATCGTCTTGTCGCCCGGGACGTCCTCGGTGGTGATGGTGAACTCGTCACCGCGGACCAGCTCCACGGGACCCTCGGCGAAGGTCTCCAGACGGATCTTGGGGCCCTGGAGGTCGGCGAGGACCCCGATGGCCCGGCCGGTCTCCTTGGCGGCGGCACGGACCCGGTCGTACCGGCCCTGGTGCTCGGCGTGCGTGCCGTGGCTGAAGTTGAAGCGGGCCACGTTCATGCCGGCCTCGATCAGCGCGACAAGCTGCTCGTGGGAGTCGACCGCGGGGCCGAGAGTACAGACGATTTTCGAACGGCGCATGGGGGCGATCCTATCGGTTTGTTTCGCAACGGAATATTCCGTCTGGCGGAAAATACAAAAGGGCGGGTTGCCGCTCAGGTGTGATTCCCCGAACCAATTACCAGCGCGTAGGTCTGTGTCGCGATCTCCAATTCCTCGTCGGTAGGCACCACCGCCACCGCGACCCGGGCGCCCTCGGGCGAGATCAGCCGCGCCTCGTCGCCGCGTACGGCGTTGCGCTCGCCGTCCACCGCCAGGCCCAGCTCCTCCAGGCCCGCCAGGGCGGCCTCCCGCACGGGCGCCGCGTTCTCGCCGACGCCGGCGGTGAAGGCCACCGCGTCCACCCGTCCGAGTACGGCGTAATAGGCGCCGATGTACTTCTTCAGGCGGTGAATGTAGATGTCGAACGCCAGCTCCGCCTGCTCGTCGCCCTCGTCGACGCGGCGGCGGATCTCCCTCATGTCGTTGTCGCCGCACAGTCCGATCAGACCGCTCTTCTTGTTGAGAAGAGTGTCGATCTCGTCGGCGGACATTCCACCAACACGCATCAAATGGAAGATGACGGCCGGGTCCATGTCTCCCGAGCGCGTACCCATCACGAGCCCCTCCAAAGGCGTCAGCCCCATGGAGGTGTCCACGCAGCGACCGCCCCTGACGGCCGAGGCGGACGCCCCGTTGCCCAGGTGCAGCACGATCACATTCGTCTCGGCGGGGTCCTTGCCGAGCAGCTCGGCGGTGGCACGGGAGACGTAGGCGTGCGAGGTGCCGTGGAAGCCGTAGCGGCGGATGCGGTGCTCGTCGGCCGTCTTCACGTCGATCGCGTAGCGGGCGGCCGACTCCGGCATCGTGGTGTGGAAAGCGGTGTCGAAGACCGCGACCTGCGGCAGGTCGGGCCGCAGCGCCCGGGCCGTGCGGATCCCGGTGAGGTTGGCCGGGTTGTGCAGGGGGGCGACCGGGATGAGCCGCTCGATCTCGGCGAGCACGGCGTCGTCGATCACGGTCGGCTCGGTGAAGGACTTGCCCCCGTGCACCACCCGGTGCCCGATCGCGGCCAGTTCGGGCGAGTCCAGGCCGAGGCCGTCCTTGGCGAGCTCCTCGGCCACGGCCTTCAGGCCGGCATCGTGGTCGGCGATCGCCCCGCCGCGCTCCCGGCTCTCGCCGCCGGCCGGGGTGTGCTTCAGGCGTGAGGTCTGCTCGCCGATGCGCTCGACCAGACCCACCGCCAGCCGGCTGTTGTCACGCATGTCGAGCAGCTGGTACTTCACCGACGAGGAGCCGGAGTTGAGGACGAGGACGCGGGTGGGGCTCACTGGGCGGTTGCCTTCTCGCT
>NZ_NGFN01000545.1 GCF_002148965.1 Streptomyces swartbergensis
CAGCCCGGCGGGGCGGGGTGCCGCTTCGTTGGGACGGGTGCCGCCCATAGCGGCACGATTGCCCGCAGCTGGGCGGGACCGACGCCCGCAGCCAGGCTGTCACCCGCGCAAGCGGCCCCCGCAGTGCGGCCAAGGACTCGCCCCCCGCCGTACGTACAGCTTCTTCGCGCGGTACGTCTGTTCCGCCGCCGGGGCGTCCTGGGGGCGGCCCTGGCCGCCGAGGGCCTGCCAGGTCTGGGTGTCGAACTGGTAGAGGCCGCCGTAGGTGCCCGATGAGTCGACCGCGTCGGGGCGGCCGCCGGACTCGCAGGCCGCGAGGCCCTGCCAGTCGAGGTGGTCGGCGCCCTGCACGGACGTCGGTCGCGGCTTCGTGCCGACCTTCACCACCTGCGGGCGTGGTTCGCGTACCACCTCGGACCGGATCCGGCGCGGCTTCTGCTTGACGCCGTTGACGGTGCGCAGGGAGTAGGTGACCCGGCGCAGGCCGGGCCGGCCCGCCTCTTCGACGACCTCCGTGCCGCGGAACAGGGTCGGGTCGTCGGTCCGCCGCACCTGGAAGGGGATCGGCTCCTCACGGACCTCCTTGCCGCCGGTGATCCGCAGCACCGTGACGGTCTGTCCGTCGCGCGGGAAGCTGCCCTGCGGGACCGACGTGGTGTCCTGGCCGCGCAGGGTGATCCCGGCCTCCTCGACGGCCTCCCGCACAGTCGCCGCGTTGGTGCGGACGGTGCGGGCGCGGCCGTCCGCCATGATCGTGACCGCGCGTTCGGTCCGCACGTCCAGCGCGAGCCCTTCCCGCCCGATACGCCGGGAGCGCGACGTGGACACGTACGCGCCCTCCTGTCGCACCCCCAGCTGCCGGAGCGCCCCCTCCACGGTGTGTGCCGTCGTCCACACCTCGCTCCGCTGTCCGTCGAGGGTGAGCCGCACGGGGCGGCCGTAGTGCACGGCGACCTCGTCGCCGCTGGTGAGCTCCATGCCGGGGCCGGGCGCCACCACGTCGTGGGCGCCGACGTCGACGCCCTCCTCCGCCAGCAGCTCGGTGACATCGTCGGCGAAGGTGTGCAGGGTGCGCGCCTTGCCGTCGACGTTCAGCTCGATCGCCTTGTCCTTGGCGACGAACGCCGTGGTGCCGCCCGCCAGGAAGGCGACGACCAGGGCCTGCGGGAGCAGCCGCCGCATGGAGCCGTCGCCCGGGCGCTCGGCGTACCGAGTCTTGCGCCGGCGCGCGGACCGGCGGTGCGAGCCGGTGCGCGCCGCGGCGGGGGCTTCGGCCCGCGCTTCCGCGCGCGTTGTGCGCGCGCCGGTCACGGGTGCTGCCGCATCGTCGTCCGGGGCGCCCTGCCGGGGCAGCCCGGGCAGGGGCGGCACCTCGTAGGCGGGCCGGTAGGTGTCCTCGTGGGCGACGGGCGCCCCGGGCCTCCCGTACCCGAGCGTCTCGGCGCTGTGCAGATCGGCGGGCGGCGCGTCGAAACCGCCGTACACCGGGTGCGCACAGGCCGGGCCATACGCCTCGTACGGCTCGAATGTCTCGTACGTCTTGTAGGTCTCGTACTGCGAGTTGCTCACGCCGACACGCTCCAGGGGCCGGAGGGGGTCCAGAGGGGTCCGGATCGGGCCCCCAGAACCTAGCGGAGCGTCCGTCACTCTCCAAAGCGACGCGACTACGCACAGTCGTACGGCGCGCTCGGGTCAGTAGCCGAAAGCGCGCGCCGTGTTCTCGGCGAGAGCCGTCGCCAGCGTGTCCTCGTCGACGCCGCGCACCTCCGCCATGGCCCGCACGGTGATCGGCACGAGGTACGGGGCGTTGGGCCGGCCGCGGTACGGCACCGGTGTGAGGAAGGGCGCGTCCGTCTCCACCAGCAGCAGCTCCGGCGGGGCCACCGCCACCGCGTCCCGCAGGTTCTGGGCGTTCTTGAAGGTGACGTTGCCGGCGAAGGACATGAAGTAGCCCGCGCTCGCGCAGATCTGCGCCATCTCGGCGTCGCCGGAGTAGCAGTGGAAGACGGTTCGCTCGGGGGCGCCCTCCTCCTTCAGCACGCGCAGGACGTCGGCGTGGGCGTCGCGGTCGTGGATGACCAGGGCCTTGCCGTGCCGCTTGGCGATCTCGATGTGGGCGCGGAAGGACTTCTCCTGCGCCTCCTTGCCCTCGGGCCCGGTGCGGAAGTAGTCGAGGCCCGTCTCACCCACGCCCTTGACCTGGGGAAACGCGGCCAGCCTGTCGATCTCCGCGAGCGCGTCGTCCAGGGCCGCCTGCCCGCCGGGTTCGCGCGCGCCCTGCCTCGACCAACCGTCGGGGTCGCCGTGGACGATCCGGGGCGCCTCGTTCGGGTGCAGGGCGACCGTCGCGTGGACGGCGTCGTACGCGGCCGCCGTCTCGGCCGCCCAGCGGGAGCCCTTCAGGTCGCAGCCGACCTGCACGACCGTCGTCACTCCGACCGACGCCGCCTTCGCCAGCGCCTCCTCGACCGTGCCGGACTGCATGTCCAGATGCGTGTGGGAGTCGGCGACCGGCACCCGGAGAGGGTCCGGGAGCGGGGGCGCGGCGTGCTTGCCGGAGTCGTTCGAAGGCATGCCCCGATCCTACGAAAGGGCGACGCCCTCCCCGGCGGGGGAGGAGCGGGGAGGGCGTCGAACAAGGGGAGCCGGACGGGTCAGCTCGCCTTGCGCTGGAAGGGGTGCAGCAGGTCGGAGAGATGCCAGTGGTGGTGCTCGAGCTGCTCATCCGTCCCCTCGGCATCCGCCTTCGGGGCCTCCACGGGCCCGGCGGGCGGCGGCACGCGGCCGTGCCGGTGCTCCGCGTTGCGTGCCGACTCGACCCGCCCGGGCCGCATGATCCGTACGACGTGTCCGTCGCAGTTCTGGCACGTGGGCTTGCTCAACGGGGAGGGCACGACCTTGCCGTCCGCCACGTAGAAGACGAACTCGTGTCCCGTGGCGTCCGTGTGGTGCTCTATCTCGTAGGACTGCTCCCAGCCGTACCCGCAGCGCATGCAGGCGAAGGAGTACGACTCGTTGACGACGGCGTTCGCACCGGCGCGGAGCCCGGTCTGCCCTGCGATCTCACTCATGCCAGCTCCTGTTCCGCTGTGGCGTGAGGACGATTCCGTCCCCGCGACCCAGTGGACTCCTCAGCCGGACCGAAGGCAGCAGACCTGTCGACTGTTGGCGCCGTTTTGGGGGTTCCTTGCCCCAGGTCCCCGTCGCCTTTGCCCACCCATGGGGCGCGCGCTCATTCGACATGCGCCCTGCTCAGAGGGGTGTCAGCGCCCCGTCAGGGGCGCGGGGAACTGCGCGATCAACCACACGCAACCCGCACCCCGCCAAGCACCCGGGGCCCCACCCCGAACC
>NZ_NGFN01000546.1 GCF_002148965.1 Streptomyces swartbergensis
CCGCCTCCGTACCGTCCGCCCCCGTACCGGCCGCCCCCGACCCGGACGGCTTCACCGCCCTGGTCAACTCCGCCCGAATCGCCGTCGGTTCGCCGCCGGTCTCGCTCGACCCGCGGCTCGTGTCAGCGGCGCGGGCCCACGCCGCCGCCATGGCCGCGTCCGGACGCCTCGGGGTCGAGAGCCGGGACGGCGTCTCCGTCTACCAGCGGGTCGTCGGCT
Source organism: Streptomyces swartbergensis (assembly GCF_002148965.1). Lineage (GTDB taxonomy): Bacteria > Actinomycetota > Actinomycetes > Streptomycetales > Streptomycetaceae > Streptomyces > Streptomyces swartbergensis. Next base: position 220 of record NZ_NGFN01000546.1, read on the forward strand.
CCGGGTACGCGTACCTCACCGTCGGCGAGCACCTGGTGTCCGGCCCGCGCACCACCGCCGAGTTCGTCGCGTACTGCCTTCGCACGGACGGCGCCCGCCGCGTCCTGCACGACCCGGCGTTCACCCACGCCGGAGTGGCCCACGTCCACGACGGCCCCACCGGCGACACGTACTGGACCGCGCTCTGGGCCAGGCCTCTCACGCCTGACGGGCTGGCGGACGCGGCGGCGGCCGTCACCGACCTCACCAACCGGGAGCGCGCCCGGGCCGGGCTCCCGCCCCTGGCCGCCGACCCCCTGCTCACCGCAGCCGCCCAGGCGCACAGCGCGGACATGGTGGCCCGCGCCTTCTACTCGCACACCGCGCCCGGCGGCAGCCGGCCCTGGGACAGGGCCGCGGCCGCGGGCTCCACGCGGCGTTCCATCGGCGAGAACATAGCCTGCGGCCAGCGCTCCCCCGCCGAAGTGGTGGAGGGCTGGATGAACAGCCCCGGCCACCGGGCGAACATCCTCAAGCCCGGCTTCACCCACCTCGGGGTCGGCTTCGCCGGCGGTGGCCGGGCCGGAACCTACTGGACGCAGCTCTTCGGCGGCTGACACCGCGCCACCGCGCGCCCTGCCCGTCACTCGCCCCGATCTTGGCGGAGGGGAACGGTCCGGGTGAGGATGCGCGTATGAAGGGTGACCTCTTTTCCAGCCGGCACATGGCGCAGCCGGCCGTCGCACCGGGTATGACGGTCGAAAACGCCAAGTGCCTCCGCTACACGGTGAACGGCGAGATGCTCGCCCGACAGGGCGCGATGATCGCCTACCGCGGCAACCTCCAGTTCGAGCGCAAGGGCCAGGGCGTGGGCGGCATGCTCAAGCGCGCGGTCACCGGGGAGGGACTTCCGCTGATGGCCGTGCGCGGGCAGGGCGAGGCCTGGTTCGCCCACGAAGCGCAGAATTGCTTCATCGTCGAGGTCGAACCCGGCGACGAGTTCACGGTCAACGGCCGTAACGTCCTGTGCTTCGACGCCACGCTGTCCTACCGCATCGCGACCGTGAAGGGCGCCGGCATCACCGGCGGCGGCCTGTTCAACAGCGTCTTCACCGGGCAGGGCGAGCTGGGTCTGATCTGTGAGGGCAACCCGCTGGTCATCCCGGTCTCGCCGCAGTATCCGGTGTACGTCGACACCGACGCGATCGTCGGCTGGACGGCGGGCCTCCAGACCTCGCTGCACCGCTCCCAGTCCATCGGCTCGATGCTGCGCGGCGGCTCCGGCGAGGCCGTGCAACTGGCGCTCCAGGGCGAGGGATACGTCGTCGTGCGGCCGAGCGAGGCGACACCGCAGAAGGCAGGTCAGCACTGAAGCCCCTCAGGTGATCTGCGCCGCACAGGCAACCCCGCCCGTCCGGTCGACGTCTTGATCCACAACAGGTGATGCCCTGGCCCTTGTGGCCAGGGCAAGTTTCCACCCTTCTATACACATCATGTATACGCTCTGTGTATACATGATGTGCATACGGGGTGTGTATACGGACGGAAAGGCATCGATGTACGGCAAGGCATTCGCCCCGGAGTACCAGGGCGCGCTCACCACCCTGTCCGTCAACTCCTCCCTGACCGACGTCCTGGCCGCCGGCACCGAGCAGTTGAGGGCGGCCGAGCGTGCGGGGAAGCCCGGGGAGGCGGCGCGTTCCGGACTCGCGGTGGCCGAGGCGCACCGCCGGCTGGGCCGGGTCGAGGACGCGGACCGGGCGTGGAAGGCGAGTTACCGGGCCGCCCGCCGGGCCGGGGACGTCGCGGCGATGGCCTGGGCGCTGTGGAGCGGCGGCACGCTGGCCCGGCAGCGCGGGGTGTTCCGACTGGCCCGCCGGCTGCTCCGGCTCGCGGCGGACCTGGGCGAACGGGGCGGGGACATCGTCGTACGCGGCTACTCGCTGGCGGGGCTGGCCGAGACCGGCCGCATCCAGGGCGACTACGAGGCCGTCGGACGGCTGCACGAGCAGTTGCTCGCCGAGGCCCGGCGGCGCGGGGAGGCACGGCACACGGTGTGGGCGCTGGAGGGCATCGCGCAGATGCACCGCAACACCGGGGACTACGACACCGCGTACGCCCTGTTCGAGGAGTCCGCCGAAATCGCCGCACGCGCCGACGACCGGCGCGGTCACGCCTGGGCGTTGCGCGGTCTGGCCGACGTCGTGTCGGTGCGCGACGGTGACACCGAGCGGGCGCTGGAACTGCTGAGCGAGGCGGAGGCGACGTGCAGCGCGATGCGGCTGTCCAGCGCGCTGGCCTACAACCACAAGATGCGCGGCAACGTCCTGTACCGGGCCGGGCGTTACGCCGAGGCGCGTGCCCTGTACGAGCAGGCCCTCGCGGAGTTCCGTGAGATGAGCGAGCCGCGCGGGGAGGCGCTGTCGCGGCTGGGCCTCGCCAAGTCCCTGGCCCGGCTGGGCCGCGACCGCGCCGAGACGGCGGCCGACCTGTCCGAGCTCGCCGGCACGCTGGAGCGGATCGGCCTCCGGCACGCCCGCGAGATGGTGGCTCGCGCGTACGACGAACTCGGCATACCGGATGCCGGGCTCGGCGAGGCGAGGGTGGCGGAGGTGGCACGGTGACGGCCTCGCCCATGGCGGTAGAGGCGGCGCGGCGGGACGGGGTCGCGCGCGACGAGCGGCAGGAGCACGTGGACGGCCGCCAGGCGGGCGGCCTTCCTGCGGGCAGCCTGGACCACGAGGGCGGCCTCGACCACCCGGACGATGCCGCCCGCGCGGCCGGCCTCGGCCACCCGGGCGACGTCGACCGCGCGGCCGACCCCGGCCATGCGGGCGACGCCAGCCGCACGGGCGCCTCCAGGCAGCCAGGCGCCCTCGGCCAGGCGGGTATCTCCAGCCACTCGGACGCTCCCGACCACGGACGCGCTCCCAACGACACGGGCGCCCCCGACCACGCACGCGCTCCCAACGACACAGGCGCCCCCGACCACGCACGCGCTCCCAACGACACGGGCACCTCCGACCACGCACACCGCCCCAGCCCATCGGGCAGCCCCGACCATAGGGGCGCCCCCGACCACGCACACCGCTCGCACCCCACGGGCAGCCCCGACCACTCGGCAGCACCCACCTCCCTGGCCG
>NZ_NGFN01000547.1 GCF_002148965.1 Streptomyces swartbergensis
CTGACCGCCTACGGCGGCTCTGACCGCCTACGGCGGCTTCGGCGCCCTGGCCGCCCCCGCCTACTCACCAGCCATCCACGCCTGGGTCAGCGCCGGAGGCGTCTACGCCATCGCCCAGGTCCGCGGCGGCGRCGAACACGGCACGGCCTGGCACGCGGCAGGCAGCGGCGTCAACAAACCGGCCTGCTTCACCGACTTCGCCGCCGCAGCCCGCCACCTCATCGACCAGGGCGTCACCACCCCCAGCCGCCTGGCCCTCAAAGGCGGCTCCCACAGCGGCCTGGTCGTCGCCGTCGCCCTCACCCGCGATCCGCACCTGTACGCGGCGGTCGTCTGCTCCGACGCCCTCACCGACATGGTCCGCTACCCACGCTTTGGCGTCGGCCCGCTGTGGGCCACCGAGTTCGGCACCCCCGACGACCCCGACCACCTGGCGGTCCTGCTGAGTTACTCCCCCTACCACCAGGTGCAGCCCGGCACCCGCTACCCAGCCGTCCTGCTCACCAGCCCACGCGTCGACCCCCGCGTCGGCGCAGCCCACATGCGTAAATTCACCGCCGCCCTCCAACACGCCACAACCTCCAACCAGCCCATCCTGCTGCGCACCGAGGCTGACGTTGGCCACGGCTTCCGCACCGCGTCCCGATGGGCCGACCTCACCGCCGACACCCTCGCCTTCTGCGCCACCCATACCGGCCTGACACCACCCATCACACACACCGAGCCCTAACCAACTATGCAGCCGCTGGGCCCCGACAATCCGGGTGCGGCCGGAGGCCTACTGTCTAGAATCAATGGCTGTGGCCCGCACTTGGCTCGGTGGACAGATGCCACCCGGCCCGTCATTCAAAGTCGAACGTGCCCTGTTCCGGCGCGACAGATCGGGTCCGAGGCGTTGTCCGGGTTGTCGGCCAGCACGCCATCGGGCGGTTACCTCTTCCTTCCAGCCCTTGGGCGGCGGCCATGGAACGCCCCATGCTGCGAGCTGGTTACGAGTCCATCCGCCAGCGGGTGTGCGGGCAGCCTCGATTTCTTCGGGCGACGGCAGTTCGGGCACGTTGCCGGACGGGAGCCCGAGCCCGGGGTCGACAGGAGGGGCTGCGCACGGTGCCGTCGACACTTCAACCGTCACACCACAGCTCACGCAACCCCAACACCAGGTGAGGGGTTCTGGTGTCAGCGGTCCGTACGGATGCCCCGGAAGCCCGGACCGAGCCCGCGGCGCCTGGGCGGCCTTCGCTCCGGACCGCGCGCTACGGGAGTCGACGCCGCGCCCTCTCGCCCGGGCGCCTGGTCGTCCACGGAAGTTCCTCGACCACCGCAGGTCGCAGAGGCCCGAAGACGAGTACACCGACGTCACCCCCAAGGAGTGGGCGGAGTTCGAAGAGCACTTCGACAAGAGGAAGGTCGAGCTCGGCAACTGCGCTCGCCCCTACGGCACACCGTGTCAGCACGAACACGCATGCATCCGATGCCCAATGCTCCAGATCAACCCGAGGATGCTTCCCCGTCTCGACGAACTGGAGAAAGACCTGGTCATGCGGCGGAAGCGCGCGGAGGAGGAACAGTGGCTCGGAGAGATCGAGGGCATCGACCTGACCTTGACCTTCCTGCGGACCAAGCAAGCCGACGCCATCCGCTCACGACGACGAACCACTGTTGACCTTGAGTTTCCGCGCCCTCGCGGCTGAGAGGCTGTCCTGATGCAGTGGCGCGGTCTGGCCACTCGATACGACAAGACCGCCACGATGTGCCTGGCCGCGCGCCGCCTCGCGCCATCGTCATCTGGTCAGCAAGGTGATTACACGACACAGCGGCGGGTGAGGCGGGTGAAAGTGACCCCGTTGGGGAAGGCGGTGCGCTCGGCGACGTCGAAGACGGTGGGGTCGAAGGCACCGTCGACAACCGAGATTCCGGTACCGGCAACGACCGGATAGGTCTTGATCAGCAGCTCGTCAATCTCGGGCAACAGGGTGCCCGCGAGCTGGCCGCCCCCACAGAGCCAGATGTCCAGGCCAGCGCCCACCTCGCCCTTGAGCTCGCGGACGAGGGCGAGCGGGTCACTCGGCACGACGGTGACGGCTGGGTCGGTGTCCGGCTTGAGGGTGCTGGACACGACGTACTGGCGCAGGTGCGCGTACGGGCTGGTGATCCCGTTGTCGAGGGCGGGGCGGTAGCTACCGAGGCCCATGACGACGGTGTCGAAACGCCGGTTGGACTCGTCGGCGACGCCGACGGCCGCCCGGTAAGCGGTCGGGATGGTCTCCGGGTACAGCGCGTTCATCCAGGTCGAGTAGGCGGCGGCCTGCTGCTCCTCGCCCTGCGGAAAGAAGTCGAACTCGCCGCCGGGGCCGGCGATGCGGCCGTCGAGCGAGACGCCGACGTAGTACACGAGCTTTCGCACAGTGGCCCCCACACGTAGTACTCTGCTTGAAGTGGTTTGAACGTAGTACTACATCCGGAGTGGTGTCAATGGTGAGACGGAACGACCAGCGGCGCGGGGCCCTCGTTGACGCGGCGATCGAGGTGCTGGCCCGGGAAGGCGCACGCGGCCTGACTTTCCGGGCCGTGGATGCCGAGGCCACCGTTCCCGCCGGCACGGCGTCCAACTACTTCGCCAGCCGCGACGACCTGTTCACTCAGGCCGGCGCCCGGGTCTACGAGCGACTCCAGCCCGACGAGGCCACGATCGCCCGCCTGCAGACGACCGACCGCGACCGGGAGACCTACGTCGAACTGATGCGCGAGCTCGTCGGCCGCATCGCCTCCTTCCGCACCGGCTACCTCGCGCTGCTGGAGCTCCGCCTTGAGGCCACCCGCCGCCCCGAACTACGCAAGGTCCTCACTGAGCGAGTACGAGCCGACGTCGACGCCAATGTCGCCTATCACGAGGCTTCCGGCTTCCCTGGCGACGCCATGGCCGTCAAGCTGCTCATCCTGACGCTGAACTGGCTGATCGTCGAGCAGCTCACCCTGCCGGACGTCTTCACGGAGGCAGAGCGTGAACAACTGGTGACGGCCGCTGTGGAGCGCATCGTGGCGGCGGAGTAGCGGCCTAGGGTGTGTGTGATGTTGTGATCAGCCAGTTGCCTTCAGGAGGTCGTTGATCCAGATCATCGAGGCACGGAGGTGGAGGCCGGCGAGGTAGCTCTCGGGCGTCTTGTCGTATCGAGTGGCGATGCCCCGCCAGGCCTTCAACTTGTTGATGAGCCGCTCAACGGTGTTCCGCTCCTTGTAAAGATCGCCGTCGTGGCATGTGGGGCGGCCGCCCCGGCGGCCTTTCCTCTTCCGGTTGGCAGCCTGGTCCTTCTTCTCCGGGATGACTGCCTTGATGC
>NZ_NGFN01000548.1 GCF_002148965.1 Streptomyces swartbergensis
GGGCTACGGGGGCCGGAGGCTGTTCCGGCGTGTGGCCTGCCCCGGTGCGTGACGGTCCCCGCGTCCGAGATGATCCATGCGTCCGAACCGCTCATCGCCATCACGCACCAGAGGACCCCATGCGCATTGTTCCTCCCCTYGCCCTGCCCGCCGCCCTCGCGGCCACACTCCTGCTGACCGCCTGCGACGGTGACACGACCAGCGCCGACGACACCAAGAACGCGGACCGGCCGGGCGGTTCGGCCTGCGCGATCGGCGACCTGGGCGTGGAGGTCGGGGCCGGTGCCGCGCCGGCCGCCGGGGACACCGGCAACGTCACCGTCACACTCACCAACCAGGGCGCGCAGTGCACCCTGAAGGGCTTCCCCGCCGTGGACCTCCTGGCCGAGGACAGCACGACGTCCGTGTCCCCGGAAGAGGGCGCCCAGGCCCAGCCGCTCACGCTGGGGAAGGGCGCCACCACGTCCTTCACGATCACCTACGTCCGGGGCGAGGCCGGCTCCGCGAAGAGCCTCACCGTGCACAAGGCGTCCTTCACCCTGCCCGGCGCCCCCAGGGACGAGCACGAGCTGACATGGTCGTACGGCGAGGTCGCCCGGAGGGACGGGAGCAGCAGTGGCGGCGCGGCGGAGGCCTCGGTGAGCGGCTTCGAGTCCTCGGGCGACTGACGGCAGGTCAGCGCAGCGGCGGCCGGTGTCCGACCTGGGCCCGGTCCGCCGCCTGCGCGCCCTCCGTCCAGCCCGCCGCGTCGTGCACACCGCGCAGGCGGGTCGTGGTCGTCTCCGGGAACATCGAGTCCATCCGGCCGGTGACCGCCACGTCGCGGGAGGCGAGGACCGGGAGCAGGTCCTCCGTCACCTGGGTCTCGGCGGCTGCCGCCAGGCGGGTGCCGATGCGGTGGGCGTAGGCCGCGAGGAAGGACTGCCGGAACGTCTTGGTGCGCTTGCGACCGGCCGCGCGCTGAGCGGCCTCCGCCTTCGTCATCGCGGTCGTGGCCTGCACGAGGAGTGAGGTGTAGAGGAGTTCGACCGCTTCCAGGTCGGTTTCSAAGCCGACGACGGTGGAGAAGCCGAGCGGCTCGTTCCACACCGCCCGGCAGTGGTTGGCGGCGGCGACGGCGTCCAGCAGCACCGCCTTGGCCTGCTCGTACGGCGGTTCGACACCGATCCGGCAGGCCCCGGGCGTCTCGGGCGAGGGCGCCCGGGCCGCGAGCAGCGCCTCGTCGACACTGTGCCGGGCCATCAGCTCCTGCGCCTTGGCACTGAGCGCCTCCGCCTCCTCCGGGAACCCGGTCGCCTCCGCCTTGGCGAGCAGGGCGCGGATCCGGCCGAGCATCCGGGACTCGGTCTTCGGCCCCCCGGGCGACTCGTCGAGGGACTCGAGCGCGGGCAGGCGCAGCAGCAGGCGGTACAGCTCCAGCACGGCGGTGGCGTACGAGAAGCGGTCGGTGCGGGGCGGGGCCCCGGCGGGCAGCTCCGCGAGCTGGGCGTTCCAGCGGCGGCCGCGCGGACGGTCGTGCGGCACCTGCGCCCGGATCAGCGCCGTCACCAGGCGTACGTGTACGTCGTCCAGCTTCCGCCGGACGGTCCGTACGACATCGGCCGGCTGCCAGCCGCGCCGCCAGGCCGCCGCCACGAACTCCTCACCGCGCCGGGCGAGTTCGGCGTCCGCCGCCGGGTCGGACGCGAGCAGGGACGCGCCGGTGTCGAGGGCCGTCTCGCTGGTGCCGTACAGGGCGGTCTCGAACGCGCGGTCGACGGTGGTGGGCGTACTCACGGGCCGATGGTGCCACGCCGGCGCGGACGGCCCGGCATGCGCGATCTCGTGCGTCTCACTCCCCGGAATTGGTCGTCCACGCGCGGCGGGGCATCGAGCACGGCCGCATGGTGGACATGTCTCTCTACGTGGCGTTCCTCGTCGCCGCCTTGGCGCTCTGCATCACCCCGGCCCGGACATGATGTTCATCGTGGCGATGGGCGGACGGGGCGGGCCCACCGCCGGGGTGATGGCGGCGTTCGGGGTGGCGTGCGCGATGCTCGTGCACGCGGTCGCGGCGGCTCTCGGCCTGTCGGCAACCACCAGCTTCACGATCAGCGATCGTAGACACCCGCACGGCACCCCACCACACGTTCCCCACCGCTCACCCCATCGAGTGGCCCTTGCACCTGTCGCGACCCGCCCCGTCCCGAGTGATGCCCGGCCGAGACGCGGCCATGGCAGCCACAGCGATACCGCGGCGTTCCGCGCCACGAGACCGAGACGCGATTCCTCCCGAAGTAGCCACGACGGATGTCAACTCGCGGTTGACACCCCTAGAGGTGCAACCTACGGTTGACACCATGACGACGAACCCCAGCATCACGTCATCGTTCCGCCTCGACGACCTGATCGCGGCGATCAAGAAGGTGCACCAGGAACCCCTCGAACAGCTCCAGGACGCGGTCCTCGCCGCCGATCACCTCGGCGAGGTGGCCGACCATCTGATCGGCCACTTCGTGGACCAGGCCCGGCGTTCGGGGGCCTCCTGGACGGACATCGGCAAGAGCATGGGGGTCACCCGGCAGGCCGCGCAGAAGCGCTTCGTGCCGAAGGAGTCGGCCGACCTCGACCCGAGCCAGGGCTTCAACCGCTACACGCCCCGCGCCCGCAACACGGTGATGGCCGCGCACAACGAGGCCCGGTCCGCGCGCAACGCCGAGGGCGTACCCGAACACCTCGTCCTCGGTCTGCTGGCCGAGCCCGACGGTCTCGCCGCGAAGGCGCTCGTCGAGCAGGGCGTCTCCCTCGACGCGGTCCGCGAGGCGGCGACCGCCGCACTGCCTCCGGCCGTCGAGGAGCCCCCGGAGCTCGTGCCGTACGGCCAGGCAGCCAAGAAGGTCCTGGAGCTCACCTTCCGCGAGGCGCTGCGCCTCGGCCACAACTACATCGGCACCGAGCACATCCTGCTCGCCCTGCTGGAGCACGAGAACGGCGAGGGCGTCCTCAGCGGCCTGGGCATCGGCAAGGAGCCGACCGAGCAGTACGTGTCCGGGGTGCTGGAGAAGATCGTGCAGGCGCAGAAGGACACGCCGGACGAGGCGTGAGACCGCCCGGGCGGTGACCGGGGACCGGGATGGTGACCGGCTCTGACGCCTGGACCCGGGCCGGGACCGGGGCCGGGGCCCAGGGCCGGGGCCGGGATCCAGGCCAGGCCGAGGCGAGGTCGGGGCGAGGTCGGGGCCAGGCCGGGACCGAAGCCAGGCCGAGGCAAGATCGGGGCCGGGACGGTGGCCGGACCGGGGTCGGGACGGTGGCCGGACCGGGGTCGGGAC
>NZ_NGFN01000549.1 GCF_002148965.1 Streptomyces swartbergensis
GCTCTGCGGGGGGCGGGGTGGCGAGGAGTGCGGTGGAGTCGTGCGGCGCCTCGGACCGGCGCGCAACGTACCGGGCCGCGCCGCGTTAGTCAGGTCATGTCGATGTCGCATGCCATTCGCCGGGGTGGCCCCGGAAACGCGTCCGGGACCGTCCGGACCTCCCAGCCCTCCTCCCGAACCTTCCGGACCCTCGCTCGTCCCGGTCTGCGGCGGCTCGTCGTCGGGGCCGCCGCCGCCTCCGTCGCCGCCTTCGGGTCGCTGGCCGCGGTGTCCCCGGCCGCGTACGCCCAGGTCGGCCCGTCCCCGGCCGGGCTCGATGGCCGCCTGGGCCCGGACCGGGACCATCTCACCGTCACCGTGCGGAACGCGGGCGGTGAGGTCGACGGGACGTATGAGCTGTACTGCGGGCCCGACGGTGGCAGCCATCCCGACCCGCGCGCAGCCTGTGCGGCCCTGGAGCGGGACACGCGGTGGGGGAAGGACGTCTTCGCACCCGCCCCGGAAGGCGGCTTCTGCACCATGCAGTACGGCGGGCCGGCCACCGCGCACGTCACCGGAACCTGGGCCGGACGGCCCGTCGACGCCAGGTACGACCGCCGTGACGGATGCGGGATCGCCCGCTGGGACCGGCTCGTGCCGCTGCTGCCCGACATGAGGGCCGAGCGGCGCCCCTGAGGGATCCGTGGGAAGCGCGTGTCGGCACTTGGCGTCCTTATCCGGCCACGCGCACCCCCATCCGGCCACCCGGGCGAAAAGGTACAGAAACACTGTCCACGTAAAGGTCCCGCGAAGGTCCCGCGACGTCGTTGCAGGAGGACGGGCGTTTCCGCTTACTCGGTCGTCAGTTCGGGGTCACTTCCTCGTGCGACCTCGCTCTCATCCGGCGTCGCGAGCGCAACCGCAGCCCTTAGACTCCCTCGCGTGACACGCCGCGGGACGGTTGGCAAGATGGCCCGAGCGGTCGGCAAGGTGCGGTAACAGGGAGGAAGCGTCTCGTGAGCAGCAGGCCATCCCGAGGCGCTGCTCGCCTCGCAGCCATACTGGACGCTCTTCCCGACGCATTGGTGCTGGTCAATGCCAACGGGACGGTCGTCAACGCCAACACCATCGCCCTGGAGGCCTTCGAGACGCCGGGCACCGCCCTGGTGGGGCGCGGGCTGCTCGATCTGCTGCCGCAGTTCGACTCCAAGCTCATCCCGGGGTCCATGCGGCGGCCGGAGCACCTCGATCCGCATGCCCGGACCAAGCCGACCCGGATGATCGCGCGCAGGACGGACGGGACCGAGTTCCCCGTCGAGGTCACCAGTGCGAATCTGGAGAACGGGCAGCAGGCCTACGACGGTTACGGCTACACCAGCGACGAGCTGCTCATGCTCGTCGTACGGGATCTGTCCGGCACCGTGGACACCGAGGCCGAGCTGGCGCGGTCGCAGCGGCAGACCGAGATGATCCTGAGGGCCGCGGCCGAGGGCGTCGTCGGGACCGACACCGATGGGCGGATCGTGCTCGTCAATCCGGCCGCCGCTCAGATACTGGGTTACAGGGCCAGTGATCTCGGCGGACGTGAGCTGCACACGCTCGTGCTGCACTCGCGTTCCGACGGGTCGCCCTTCCCGTACGAGGAGTCGGCGCTCGCCGACACCCTGCGCTCCGGGCGCAAGCACCGGGTGCGCGGGCAGGTGCTGTACGCCAAGAACGGCGGCAAGGTGCCGGTCGATCTGACGACCGCGCCCGTGCGCGACGGCGAGCAGCTCGTCGGCGCCGTGATGACCTTCACCGACCGGCGGCCCTACGACGCCGTCGTCGAGGAGAAGGAGGCGGCTCAGAAGCGCCACGAGGAAGAGCTGGAGCGGATCGCCGAGGAGCACGCCTCCGAGCTGACCGCGCTGCGCCAGCAGCACGTCACCGAGCTGGAGGAGCTGCGCGAGCGGCACGCCGAGGAACTCGGCGCGAACGAGGAGCGGTACGCCGCCCTCGGGGAGCGGGAGAAGGACCGGTACGAGGCGCTCGCCGCGCGGCACGAGCAGTTGCTGACCCTGCTCGGGCGGTCGCTGCGCGGGCCGCTGGAGGAGCTGCGGCGTGAGCTGGCCGCGCTGGCCGCGGACGACGCCGGGCAGCTGTGGCCCGAGGCCAACCAGGTGCTGCACCACCTGTCCGCCGGGTACTCGCGCATCACGACGCTCATCGACAACGTCCTCGGCTATCAACGGCTCGACGCGGGCAGCGAGGGCATCTCCCGTACGAAAGTGATGCTGGACGCCGTCGTCGCCGCCGGTGTCGACGGGGCCGTCGAGCTCATCGGGCCCGGGCGGGTGCAGTTCGCCGTGCACGCGCCGCCCATCGAGGCCGAGGTGGATCCCCGGCTGCTCGCTACCGCCCTCGCGCATCTGGTCGCGGACGTGGCGGGGGTCGACGCGACCGGCAACACGCCCGTGTCGGCGGGCGGCTACATGGACAACACCGTCGTGGTCGCGGCGGCGCAGCGCGGCGAGGTCGTACGCATCGAGGTGCGCGGGCCGTACGCCGGCGGCGACACCGTGCACGAACCCATCGTCCGCGGGATCGTCCGGGCTCACGGTGGCGTGCTCCAGACGCATGAAGTGCCGGGGATGAGCGGTAACGCGTACGTCCTCGAAGTGCCGATCGGGGGCGGGGCCGGGGCGGTTGCCGCGGATGCCGCGGCCCAGGCCTCCCAGGCGGTCGGCGAGGGGCTGCCCGCTTCCTCCGGTGAGCAGAACTCGGGTGAGCAGACCCCCGGTGAGCAGATCTCGGGTGAGCAGACCTCCGGTGGAGGGCGGCGCCGGGCGCGGCGGGCAAACACCGATGCCTTCCTGGACGGTGACGTGTCCGCTGAGGGCGAGGGGGCCGATGGGTCCGCTGGGTCCGGTGGGCCCGGCGAGTCCGGTGCCGAGGGGGCCGCGCCCACCGGGCGGCGCAGGAGGCGGGCCGCCGGGGAACCGGCTGCCCTTCCCGCGCAGGCTTCCGGTGAGGATGCGGCCGTGTCGGGCGGTACCGGGCGGCGGCGGCGCGCGGCCGAGCACGCCGGTGCGGCTCCGGCCCTGCCCGTCGGAGGTGCCGTCCAGGGTGTCGCCGAAGGGGCCGTCGTCACGGCCGCCGAGCATGCGGCGGGGACCGCCGCCTCGGGTACGGGGCTGGGCGGGACCGTTCCGCCGCAGGGCGTGCCCGCGCCCTCCGGTTCCGGGCGGCGGGCCCGGCGTGAGCCCGGCGAGCAGCACGCGCTGCCGCCGGCACTGCCCGCGCCGTCCGGCGAGGCCGCCGCGGCTTCCGCCGACGCGGCCCAGGGCCAGGC
>NZ_NGFN01000055.1 GCF_002148965.1 Streptomyces swartbergensis
GCGCCAGGTGGGCGGGCGCAGCGCGGGTACGTGCGCCCCGCGCACTTCCGCGACCCCGGTGCCGGCGGTGAGCAGTTGCCGCCGGGCCGCGCGTGGGTCGGTCTCCTTGTGCGCCGTCATGTGGGCGGCGACCACGCCGGCGGTCACGGGGGTGGCGAAGGAGGTGCCGCTCCACTGCGCGTACCCCTCGAACATCACCTGGTCCGGCTTGGCGGAGGCGTTCTCGTCGCTCAGCACGCCGGTGTGTCGGGGGTGCCGGCAGGTGCAGCCGTAGGTGAAGCCGTAGCGGCAGGTGTCGTAGGTGGAGTGCTGGTAGACGTACGGGACGGGCCTGTCGAAGCCGGTGAGGGCGCTGGTGAGGCGTTCGCCGGGGGCGTAGACCTTCACCCAGGGGCCGTGGTTGGTGAAGCAGGCGCCGGACTCGCCGTTGCTGCGCAGCGCGCCGACCGACAGCAGGGAGTCCTCCCAGCCGGGCAGGTCGGCGTAGGCGGCGGGCCAGAAGGGGGTGACGCTGCCGTTGTTGCCGGCGGCGGCGACCAGCAGGGTGCGCTGCTCGCGCAGTTCCCGCATGAAGTTCTCCACGCCGAGCAGGCCGTCGGTGCGGCCGTTGGAGGTGCCGGCGGAGAGGCTGAGGACGTCGGGCCAGCCGCCGGCGTCAACGGCCTCGAAGAGCTTCTCGCCGAACTCCGACTCCAGGATGGCACCGGCGTCGTTGAGGCTGCCGCGCACGGTGATGTCGGTGTTGGGCGCGACGGAGGCGACGAGCCCGGCGATGAACGTGCCGTGCCCGACGTACTGCTGGAGGATCCCCTGCTCGTCGCACTCCTGCACCTGGGGGTCGCCGTCGGCGTGGGCGAGGAGCGCGCAGGAGCGGTAGTCGTGCGTGAGGCCGGTGTCGACGACGAGGACGCCGACGGCGGTGCCCGGGTCGTACGCCGTGTCCGCCGCCGCCGGGTTGGGCGGCTCGCTCACCGGGACGGGTACGGGTTCGTCACCGGGGCAGGCGTTGACCGCGATGTGCACCACGTGGTTGCGGGCGGCCATCCGGTGCCCGGCCCGCGCCTCGCGCTCGCGCACGGACCGCAGTGCCTGCGCGACGGCACGGTCGGCTCCCCGGCTCCCCTCGCCGGGGTCGCCGACCCGGATGCGGGTGACGCCGCTGCGGTTGGCCCGCGGGCCCGCCCGGCGGACCTGGTCCTGGTCGAGGTCGGGTGCCGCCGTGAAGTGCGCCCGTACGGTGTCCTCGACGATCCGGGCCTCCTCGCCGTCGCGGACGAGGACGACGCCCTTCTCGTACATGAACTCGGCCGAGTCGTCCGGTCCCATCGCCAGGGGGACGTCGGGCATCGAGCGCTGGATCTGGTCGAACTGCTCGTGGAATCGCTGAGGTGCCATGCGGGTCCTCCCACTGGGCGACGGCGTCGGTCGGTGCGGCGAACGGTCGTCGGTGCTCGTCGACAAGAGCCGCCGGGCGGTCATTTGATACAGCGCCGACCCGGTGTGGTGCGGTTCCGGGACCACTACCATCCGAGGAGTGACAGCGGGAAGCGACTCGGTGCGGGAACTGCTGCCGATGGTGTTCGCCGACCCGGGCGAGGCTCACGCGAGGGCCCGGGCACTGCTCGACGCCGATCCCTCCCCGCTGGACGCGTCCGTCGCCCATCAGGTGATCGGCATCTGGCAGCGGGACTTCGGTGATCTGCGGCTCGCGCTGAACCATCTGCGGCGGGCCCGGAAGTGCGCGGCGCGGGCGGACTCGGCCGACCGGGAGGCGGACGTGCTGGCCACCCTGGGCGTGGCGCTGGTGCACGCGGGCCGTACCCGGGAGGGCCTGGCGGCGTTCGAGCGGGGCGTCGCGCGCGGCGTCGGGCACACGCGGGCGCGAGTGCTGTACCGGCGGGCGTATGTGTGGTGGGTGCTCGGTCACCATCGCGAGGCGCTGGAGGACGTGCGCCGGGCGATTCCCGTGCTGCGCCAGGCGCAGGACGTGATCTGGACGGCGCGGGCGCTGACGCTGCGGGCGACCGTGCACCTGGCGTTGGGCGCGGTGGAGCGGGCCGAGGCGGACTTCACCGCTGCCGAGGCGCTGTGGGACACCACCGGCCAGGAGCACGACAAGGCCGACGCGGTGGAGAGCCAGGGGCTCGCCGCGTTCCGGTCCGGTGACGTGCCGGCGGCGCTGCGGCTGCTCGACGAGGCGGAGGAGCGCTACGCCCGGCTGGGCACGCCGACGTTCATGCTGAACATCCGGCGCTGTGAGGTGCTGATGGCGGCCGGGCTGGCCCCCGAGGCGCTGGCCGAGGCGGACGCGGCGATCGGGAAGCTGGACGGGATCGGCGGGCAGTCCACCCGCAAGGCGGAGCTGCTGCTGGCCGCCGCGCGGGCCGCACGGCTGGCCGGGGACCCGCAAACGGCGATCGCCCGTGCCGCCCTGGCGGTACGGCTGTTCGCCGGGCAGCGGCGCACCTGGTGGGAGACGCACGCCCGGCTGGTGCTGATCGAGGCGCGGCACGCGGCCGGGCGCGGTTCGGGGCGGCTGGTCGCCGACGCCGCCGCGGTGGCCGGGAAGCTGGCCGCCTTCGGTGCGCCGGCCGCGCCGGAGGCGTCGCTGCTCGCGGGCCGGATCGCGCTGGGCCTGGGCTGGACGGCGGACGCGGAGCGGCATCTGGCCGTCGCCGCCCGCAGCAGACGCAGCGGCCCGCCGCTGGCGCGGATGACGGGCTGGGCGGCGCAGGCGCTGCGCGCCCGGGCCGCCGGGTCGACCCGGGGCGTCCTGGAGGCGTGCCGGCGCGGCCTGGACGTGCTCGACGACCACCGGATGACGCTGGGCGCCTCGGAGCTGCGGGCCCGCGCCACCGAACAGGGCGCGGAGCTGGCCGCGTTGGCCGGGCGGGCGAGCCTGGTCTCCGGCGGCCCGCGGCGGCTGCTGGTGTGGAGCGAGCGGTGGCGGGCCACCGTGCTGTCCACCCCGCCGACCAGGCCGCCCGCCGACCCGGAACTGCTCAGCGGCATGACGGCCTTCCGCGAGATCGCCTCCCGCGCGGAGGCCGCCCGGATGGAGGGCCGGCCGGTTCCGGCACTGGAGCGTGAACAGCGGCGCCTGGAACGGCAGATCCGCTCCCGGACCCTGCACATGCGCGGCGAGGCCCCCGGGGACGGTGACCGTTTCGACGTCGGCCGGCTGCTGGAGCAACTGGCCGACGAGGTACGGCTGGTGGAACTCGCCGTGCTCGACGGGCGGGTGCAGGTGCTGCTGTGCGGACAGGGGCGGGTGCGCAGGTTCGAGGCCGGGCTGCTGGCCGACGCGGAGACTGAGGCCGAGCACGTGCAGGCGGGGCTGCGGCGGCTGGCGCACCCCGGGGCCGAGGCACGGCTTGCGGTGGTGGAGGCCGCGGGGCGGCGGCTGGAGGAGCTGCTGCTCGGACCGGCCGCGGCGCACCTGGGCGGCGGCCCGGTGGCGATCGTGCCGCCGGGGCGGCTGCACCGGGTGCCGTGGGCGCTGCTGCCGTCGCTGCGGGAACGGGTGCTCAGCGTCTCGCCGTCGGCGGGCAGTTGGCTGCGGGCCCGGGAGACCGCGCCGCCGCCGGACGGCCGCCATGTGCTGGTACGCGGCCCGGGCCTGGCCACGGGCGGCGCCGAGGTGCCCGAACTGGCCGGCCGCTACGCCTGTGCGACCGTCCTGGAGGACGACGAGGCGCGGGTGCCGCGCGTGCTGGAGGAGCTGGACGGGGCCGCGCTGGCGCACATCGCCGCGCACGGCACGTTCCGCGCGGACAGCCCGCTGTTCTCCTCGCTGCGGATGGCCGACGGCCCGATCGTCGTGCACGACTTCGAGCGTCTGGACCGCAGCCCCTACCGGATCATCCTGTCCTGCTGCGACACCGCGCTCCTCGCCTCCGTCGGCGCCGACGAACTGCTCGGCCTGGTCACCGCCCTGCTGCCGCTCGGCACGGCCGGGGTGGTGGCGTGCAGCGCGCCCGTCAACGACGCCGCGGTGGTGCCGCTGATGCTCGCGCTGCACAAGGGCCTCGGGGCCGGCCTGTCCCTGGCGGAGGCGCTGCGCGACGCCCGGGCCGCCCTGCCGGGCGACGCGCTGCACCAGGCCACGGGCTGGGCGTTCTCGGCGTTCGGGGCGGCCTGACCCGTCCCCTGTTCGGGTCAGGCCGCCGGTCCGGGTGCGGCCTCAGGCCGGCTGGGCCTGCGGGACTTCCGTCAGCCAGGGCAGGGCGCCGCGGTCGCTCGCGCCGAGGCGGGCGTAGGCGCTGTACAGGTGGTTACCGACGGTCCGGATCGACAGGGTGAGGCGTTCGGCGATCTGCCGGTTGCTCAGGCCGGCCGCCGCGAGCGTGACGATCTGCCGTTGCCGGGCGGTGAGTTCGCCGAGGACCAGCCCGGACAGGGCGGGTGTGCGGGCGCCCTGGCAGCGCCGGGCCAGGGCGACGGCCCGGGTGCGGGAGTGGCGGGCAGCGCTCGGATCGCGGTGGGCGCGCACGGCCTGGGCGTGCGCCTCCGCGGCGAACAGCGTGAAGCCGCGCCGCTCCAACTCCTCGGCCACCTCGTCCAGGGCCGGGCCGTCGGCACGGGTGAGGGCGTCGGCGTGCCGGGCGAACACGCCGGTCAGCCGGTCGATGACCTTCTCGGGGACGCCGAGCCGGACGGCCTCGTAGGGCTCGGCGAGGGCTTCGAGGTCCAGCTCCTCCCGGCTGTCCACGGGTGCGGAGGCGCGGGTGAGTTCCGCCCGGCACGACGCGTCCCCGGGATCGCCCCGCAGGCCCTCTCTCGCCCAGGCCTCCGCTTCCCTCAACTCGCCCCGCAGCCGGGCGAACCGGGCGCGTACGGCAGCGTACCGGCCGGGCAGCGGGCCGCCCTCGGCGACCAGCCACTCCCCCACCGGAGTGGGCACCGCCCGTACGTCGTCCTGGTTGATCCGGCGGGCCAGCGCGGCCGACTCCRCGTCGAGGGCGGCGGCGTACGCGTCGGGCGTCCGGGACAGCCGGCGCGCCCGCAGCCGGCCCGCCGCGGCCCTGAGCACCGGGCCGTGGAGGGGGTGGGCGAGGCGGACACCGCCCAGGTCGCCGACCTCGATCAGGCCGTCGTTCTCCAGGACTTCGAGGGCTCCGAGGTCGAGGTCGTCCCATGCCGGCGACAGGGGTTCGGCGAAGGCGAGGCGGTCGAGGGTCTCTCGTTCGAGCGGGCGGGTGCGGCCGAGGACCTGGGCGGTGCGTTCGCGGACGGCCGTGGTCAGCGGCACCGGTCCCCGCCACGCCCGTTCGCCGGTGTCCGGCACGGGGGTCAGCTGTCCGCGGACGGCCCCCAGCAGGTCGCGCAGCAGCCGCAGGTCGCCCCGGCTCAGGCGCCGCAACCGGTTGACGGTCAGTGGTTCGAGAGGTCCGGCCCCGGCCGCCGCGAGCAGTTGCGCGGTCTCCTCCTCGGGCAGCCGTTCCAGGGCGAGACGCGGCAGCAGCTCACCGGTCCACAACCGGGAGATCGCACCCGGCACCGGGGTGCCGTCCGTGGCGACGACCAGCAGGCGGGTGCGGCCGTGCACGGCGAGCTGGTGGACCAGGGCGGCGGAGGCGTCGTCTAGCAGCTGGGCGTCGTCCACGACCAGCGTCCGTACGCCCGACAGGAGCTGGACCGCGCGGTGCAGGGTGACCGGCTCCGGCAGCAGATGGGCGAACGCGGCGAAGAGGATGGCCCGGCTCTCGGGCGTACCCGCCGCCCGGGCGCAGTCGGTGCCGCGGATCGCCTCGGTGACGAGGCGGGTCTTGCCGCAGCCCGCCGGGCCCGTCACCACGATGCCGCGGCGTGCGCCGGCCAGGGACCGGCGGACCAGCTCCAGTTCGTCCTCCCGCCCGGCGAACGGCCAGGGCGGCTCCAGCGTCGTCGCGTCCCGCTCGTAAGTCGTCACACATGCATGAGCGCCGCTCCTCACTTCTGATACAGGGCGACTTGAGTAGCCCCCCGACTCAGGCGCCCGGGACCGGCCGCGGGCAGGCTGTGGCCATGACCGCACGCTACTGCTCGCTGGCACAGGCGCCGGCGCCCGCCTTCGCACCGGGGCCGGCAGCCGAGCGGCTGAGCGCGCTCGCGAGCGGGCGGCGGATGTGGGTCAACGGCACGGTCCTGCACTACTGCTTCTTCGACCGTGACACCGACGCGTCCGTCATCCCCGTGCCGGGGACGGGGATGACGCGACGGGTGTCGTGGGCCGGCGCCGAGGAGCAGCGGGACGTGGTGCGCGAGTGCTTCGAGGAGTGGCAGGACCTCGGCATCGGGATCACCTTCGCCGAGGTCGACGACCCCTCGGAGGCCGAACTGCGCATCGGGTTCCAGCTCGGCGCCGGCTCCTGGTCGGCGGTGGGCCGGGACGCGCTGCCGGCCGGCCGGCACGAGCGCACCATGAACTTCGGCTGGGACCTGACCGCGCCCGGGGAGCGCGGGACGGCCCTGCACGAGATCGGGCACGCGCTCGGCATGCTGCACGAGCACCAGAGCCCGTTCGCCGGTCTCCACTGGGACGACGAGGCCGTGTACGCCGATCTGGCGGGCCCGCCCCACCACTGGAGCCGGGAGCGGACGCACTACAACGTCCTGCGCAAGCTCGACCCGGACGAGGTCAACGACTCCGTCTGGGACCCGCATTCGGTCATGGAGTTTCCGTTCCCGTCGAGGCTGGTCCTGGAGCCGGAGCAGTACCGTGCGGGTCTCCACCCGCCCGGCACCCTGTCCGCCGCCGACAAGGAGTTCGTGCTCCGCTGGTATCCGCCGGCACATCCGGAGGGCCCGCCCCGCCCGCGCTGGTGCCGTTCCGCTCGGCACCGCTCGGTCTCGGGCCGGGCGAACAGGCCGACTTCGTCGTCGACCCGCCGGAGACCCGCACGTACACGCTGGGCACCTTCGGCGACAGAGACGCCGTCGTCGTGGTCTTCGAGGAGCGGGACGGGGAACCGCGCTACCTCGCCGGGGAGGACGACGGGGGAACTCCGCACAACGCCACGATCAGCGCCCGGCTCGTCAAGGGCCGCCGCTACGTCGTCCGCGTACGCCTGCACTCCGCCTGGGGTTCCGGCGAGACGGCGGTGATGTGCTGGTGACGGCACGAATCCGCCGCGCGGGCAGCTGAGCCACAGTCCGGCGCCGGGGGAACGGTCGAGGACGTCGCCTCATCGGGGGTGGGTGACGTCCTCGACCACGCCATGCGTCGTCGGCCACGCCGTCCTGAACCGCCGGGGGCGGGCCGCCGGCACCTCCGGCCACGGCCGACGGACTGCGGTCCTCCGCGTAGCCGAAGGGTGTGCGGTGGCCGGGCGCGGCCGCGGGCAGGGGCACGAGGAGGCCGGATGGGCGTACGGAGAGCGAGCGGGGGCGGGCGGCGTGCCGTTCACGGCGTCCCGGCGCTCGCCCTGCTGCTTCCCGCCACCGCCGGGCCGGCCGTCGCGGACACCGGCAGGAGTGATGTCCGGCTGGTGTACTGCCTGGCCGACGAGCACCGGGGCGAGCTCAAGGGACGCGGCACTGCGGCTCGGTGTGGCGCGGCGGCCCGCCGGGACGGGCAGCGGTGTGGAGGCCGTCGAGGTCCCCGGGCGCAAGGGCGGCGTGCTCTCGCTGGACGAGTGGGCCGAGCGGCACCGGAGCGACTTCGAGCGGGTGTGCGACGCGCTGCTGACACCGGATCGCCCTGCTCCTGGACGACGTGGATCCGCTGCGCCTCCCCGGCGTGCCCGAGCGGCCGCTGGGTCTGACGGCGGACGATCTGCGCTGGTGGGAGGCCACGGCCCGGGAGGCCTGCCGGCTGCTGCGGGCCCACCACCCGGAGACCTGCGCCGAACTCGCCGCCGGTCCACGCACCTTGGTGCCCCTCGGCCGGACGGGCAGCTTCAGCGGCAGCAGCGCGGAGGCGTTCGGCTCCATGGCGCTGTCCCGGCCGCGCACCGGTCGCGCTCTCGCCCTGTCCCTCGCCCACGAGTTGCAGCACAGCAAGTTCGCCGCCGTCCTGCACCTCTTCGACCTGTTCGAGCCCGGCGGCGACGAGCGCTACTACGTGCCCTGGCGTCCGGATCCCCGGCCTTTGATCGGCCTTGTTCTACGGGGCGTACGCGCACCTGGGGGTGGCGGAGTTCTGGAACCGGCACCGGGCTGTGGGGCAGGACCCCGAGGAACTCGCGCGGGCGCACGCCCAGTTCGCGCGCTGGCGCGCGGGCGCCCGGGAAGCCACGGAGGTCCTGCTGTCCTCGGGTCGCCTCACGGCACTGGGGCAGCACTTCGCCGAGACGATGCTGCGCACGCTGGACGCCCTGTGCCGGCTCCCGGTACCCGCCGAGGCCGGCCGCCCGAGGCCGGCCGCCGGGGTCTGGCCCTGGCCGCCGAGTACCGCGTGGAGTGGGTGCGCAGGAACGGAGTGCCGGAGGCGCTGCCGATCTGAAGGCCATGGTCACGGGCCGGCCGGCCTGCTCTCGAGCCCGGAACGACCAAGAGGCCGTACCGGAAAGCTCCGGTACGGCCTCTGATCTGCTGCCTCACACGTCGGGACGACAGGATTTGAACCTGCGACCCCTTGACCCCCAGTCAAGTGCGCTACCAAGCTGCGCCACGTCCCGATGCGGGCTCGCGCGGGTGAACCGCGTGATCGCGCAGGTCAACCCTACCGCATCCACACACCGGGCCCTCGTGGGCGTCGAGCGGCGGGTGACCGGCGGGGTGCGGAGGGAGGATCGCGTACGCGCCGAGGGGTTTCTCGCCGGCCTCCACGGCGCCCTCGTCACATCCCCCGCGCTGACGGCCGAGATGTGCGCCGGTCCAGCCGGCGAGGCCCGCTGTCGACACGGCGACGGCGAGGACGGCCCACCAGGGCAGGTCCGCCTTGGTCGCGTGTCCGGCACAGGACGCGATGGCGAGGAGCCCCGTGACGGCACCTCCGGTCGCTTCGGCTCGCCGGACACGCCGGTCCCGCGCGTCATCCACCCGTTGCTCCCCCTTCGCCCTAGGATGCCCGCAAGCCTCAACTCGTGGGCATATGCCGCAAACAATACGCTAAGTCGACGGGTACCCCTGACCAGGGGCATAGAGGTCGAGACGGACACCACGGGCAGACTCCCCGCTCAGTGGGCGCCGATGAACTCCCGCCCGGCACCTGTCGAGGCCGTCGAAAAGATCGCCACACCCTGGCAGCGGCCGGCACACCGGTCAGGCCAGCAGGGTCGCCAGGGTGAGCCTCGTGACGTCGGCGAGGTAGCCGTAGTCGAGCGTCTCGGGCGTGTCGGACGTCCGGTGGTAGTGCGGGTTCCCCTCCCCCTCGTACGCACCGATCGTCACGTCGCCCCGTGCCTCGAACGGCATGTAGTCGCTGGAGTAGATGGGGCCGAGCCGGACCGGCAGCGCCGTGTGGTCCGCGGCCGCCCGCGCCATCACCTCGGCGAAGGCCTGCGACGCGGCATCATTGCCCGGTACGGAGTTCCCCAGGTCGCGTTCCACCGTCACGGAGCCGTCCGCCGGCGGTCTGCCCACCATGTCGAGGTTCACGACCTGGTGGGCCCCGTCCCCCGCCGCGTGCAGCGCCTCGGCGTACGCCGAGGATCCCCACAGCCCCTGCTCCTCGCCGGAGAACGCCACGAAACGGATCGTCGAAGGCAGCGGAACAGTCGCCAGAAGGCGCGCGATCTCGATGATCGCGGCCACCCCGCCGGCGTTGTCGTCGGCGCCCGGCGCGCGTGCCGTCGCGTCGTGCGGGTCCTCCATGCGGCAGTCATAGTGGGCGCACAGCAGGACCACGGGGCTGCCGGGTTCCGTGCCGGGCTTGGTGCAGATGACGTTGTCGGCGCTGTGACCGGCGTTGGTCCATGTGCGCCGGACCACGTCCGGGTACCCGGCCGCGGTCAGCCGGTTCACAATCTCCTCGGCGGCGGGGCCGATGAGGGGCGAGAAGGTGTGCCGCGTATGAAAGGCGGCCAGTTCCTCGACCGTGTTCCGCAGCGCATCCGCCGACACCGAATCGACGGGTGGGCCGGTGGACCTCCACCGCGCTGAGCCTGCCTTCTCGCGTCCCGTCGGCACGAAGCGTTCGGCGGGACTGGGCGGGTATCCCTTCTCGGGAGGCGCGAGGGGTAGATCACGTCCCATGGCAGGCCTCCTCAGCCGGTGTTGAGGGCGGGCTGGCAGTAGGCACAGCCGTTGTAGCCGCGCGCGAGCGCGTCCTCGGCGCGCAGGAAGGGCACCTTGCTGCCGGCACCGAGCCTGGGCCAGTGCGGGCAGGTGGAGATGTGCAGTTCGCCGCTGCGCGGGTTGCCGAAGAAGAAGTCCTCCAGCTCCTTCACGGCCGTGATCTGGATGGTCATCCGCCCCGCGATCAGCCCGTCCTGGTACTGGGTGGCCACGAACGGATAGAGGCGGAGGTGCTCCGCGTGGTGGGAGAAGTCGATCACGATGTCGGCCGCCACCCGGTCGTCGGGGTCCAGCGTGAACCCGTCGACCACGGCCGTTCCGCCGCCGGGCATCTCCAGCGTGGAGCGCACCGAGCCCGCCTCGGTCACGGTGAGGCCGGTCAGCTCCGCGTCGTGGGTGATGCGGCTCAGCGTGCGGATCGAGACCTGCGTGTCGTCCGGCAGGGCGGTCGCGTCCAGGTGCCAGGAACCGGTGGTGCGGGCAAGGCCGCCTCGCAGCGTGATCGTCATGTGCGTCTTGCCGCCCGGTGCGGCCAGCTGCGGCGCCACGTTCCGCTGAGCCACGTTGTTGTCGAACCGGATCAGGTGACCGTGCGGCACCGGTCCGTTGAGGGTAGCGGTGACGGCGGGGTCGGGGGCCCCGTGCACGACGGCGACCAGGCATTCGTGGTCGACGATCTGCGGGGTCCACACGAACGGCCCCACCCGCACCGATCCGCCCGCCGGGATCGGCTGGTTGATCACCAGAGTGCCCAGCGGCTGGAAGTGCGTCGACCACAGCATCCCCGTGCCCGGATCGCACCGGAACGCCTCCACTTGGAACGCTCCGCTCGCGGCTGCCTGGGTCCCTCGGTTGTGCACCCGCACATAGAGGTAGTTGGGCCGGTTGTTGATGGGCGGCTCGTGTCCGAGCTCGGGATTGTCACCTGTGCTGATGTCGTTGTTGCGGACCCAGATGTCCGGCGACGTCCAGAACGGGGCGCTGCTCGGCACGGTGCCGAGGTCCGCGGGGTTGTCGCCGATGTAGACGTCCACCGGCCGCGGCGCCCAGAGGCCCTGGCTCACGAAGGCCTCGTCCATCACCTTGCTGTAGAGGCCGCCGGTGAGCGCGGAGTCGGCTGTGATGCAGCCCCTGGCCATGCTCACGGCGTGGCGCGCAGCCGTTGAGCTGTCCTCCGGCACGATGAGCAGCATCTCCAGCATCGTCCTGTTGATCGCGTCGGCCGCCGCGATCCGCACGGCGGGATCGGGTGAGTCGCCCCCCATGCCCAGATAGCACCGCCACAGTGCCGTGCCGAGCATCGAGTTGCGCAGGTTGACGCCGAAGCCGTTGAACGCCGGGTCGTCGAATCGCTCGGTGAGGTCGAGCCGTCGCTCGGTGCTCCACTGGTCCGTCGCGTTGTTGTCGAAGGGGAACGTCTCGGTGCGCCGGTGCCCGTTGGGGTTGAACCTGTCGCGGTAGATCGCGGGCAGCGCGTCGCAGACGCTGTGCTCGTACGAGCCGGAGCCGCCGTGCTGGGCGCCGAGCCAGTCGAACACGCCGTGGGCGTACTCGTGGGCGATGACCCCGAGGTCGCCCGCGTCGGGTGCCCCGCCCTCGCCGAAGCGGATCCGCGGGGGTGTCAGCGTGCCGTGCCACTCGCTCTGGTCGGCGCCGTCATAGGCCTGGGCGTCGACCTCGACCTTGACCATGTTGGTGTTGAGCGTCGTGTTGCCCAGGCTGCGCAGGTAGCGCGCGAAGGAGTCGAGCCAGTAGTAGGCGTTCGCGCTCAGGAAGGCGCGGTCGGCGGGGTAGGGCTGGTAGCTGAAGTCCGGTGATGTCTCCTCCGGTTGAGGGAAGGCCGGGGTGTCCCAGTCGGTACACCTGATCCAGTCCCCGTCGAGCCGGAACCTGCCCCCGACGGCCGGAGCGACCTCCGTCTGGACGTTGCGGCAGGAGGCGTCGAGGGTGGCCGTGCTGGAACCGCCGTGCACGGTGGCGTCGTCGGACTCGGTAACGGGGTCGGGCATGAAGACTCTGAGGCCGGCCGTCACGTATTTCCCCGCGAGGGCGAGCCAGAGCAGTTTTCCGGAGACGGCGTCCATGACGACACGGAAATGTTCGAAGGGGCCGGTGGTCTCGACGAGCAGATCGTGGACGAGATGGAGGGCGCCGTCGGGCTTCCGGCCCTTTTTCAGCAGGGCGATCGACGCCGTGGGATAGTCCGTTTCCGGCAACGGGGGCCTGGCCGTGTCCCGCAGGTACACCAGCTCGTCCCTGATGACGCCGGCGGATTCGAAATCGCCCTGGAACGGCGCGAGGGCGCTCTTCCGCACTGCGTCGAGCGGCTGGGCGGTGCCGGGGTCGGGGGCATCCGCGACATCGATCTCCGCCGTGTGGTCGACCTGGATGACCGCGGCCTGTTTCACGTCGGCCACGGCCTGAACGGTGGCTCCCACGATCGGGAGGTCGTGGTGGAACTGCTGGTAGCGCACGCGTAGCGTGGCCGCGCCTTCGGCGGAATCCACCTCGCGCAGGTCGATGCGGTCGGTCTTGAGGTCCTGGGACCGTGCCCTCATGAAACGGTCGATGGCCTTTCTCGCCGTCGGCGCGCGGGTCAGGGTCGCTCCGGGATCCACGTACGTGCGCAGAACACCGTCGGCATCCGCGTGTTCACCCACTTCCGGGACCATCCTCAGCGGTTGGCCGGCCTCTGGGCCCGGCATGTTCCTCTGCTGTTCGCCCGCGTGCGAATCCATGAGATGCCTCCTCCAGCGAACGTGGAGGGAGAGAGAAGAAAACGCCAAGCCACCTTGGCACTCTCGGATTTGGGGTGTTGGCAAAAATTCTAGTCCCGCGCAACAAGAGCGGCGACTTGGGAAAAACGCCGGAAGCAATCTCCTTGGCGTTCGCCTGGTTGACGACTTGACAGTGGAGAGCGAAAAAGCGGACCGCTCAACGATCGGGCAGAGTCAGAACGGCCGCGCCGTCGTCCCCCGGATCTCCAGCGTCGGCGCCGCCAGATGCACCCGCCCCTCTCCCCCGGGCCGCTCGAACCGGTCGAGGAGGAAGCGGGCGGCGCGGCGGCCGACCTCGTGACCGGCGTTGTCGACGGTGGTGAGCCACAGGTGGCGCAGCCGGGAAATGCTCGTGTTGTCGTAGCCGACGACGGACACGTCGTGCGGGACGCGCAGGCCCAGTTCCTCCGCCGCGGAGAGGGCGCCGACGCAGGTGATGTCGTTGACGGCGAAGACGGCGGTGGGGCGGTCGGGCCGGCTGAGGAGGCGGACGGTGGCGCGGTAGCCGCCCTCCTCGGTCATGTCGCCGGTCTCGACGACGGCCCGGTCCGCCAGGCCGTGCGCCCGCATCGTCGCCTCGAAGCTGCGGCGACGCAGTTCGCCGACGGCTCCGTAGCCCGCGAGGTGCGCGATGCGGCGGTGGCCGAGGCCGATGAGGTGCTCGGTGACCAGCCGGGCGCCCTGCTCGTCGTCGCCGGCGACCTGGTCCACCCCGGGCGGCACGGGCTCGCGGGCGCCCGCCAGGACCACCGGCATCCGCTCGGCGACCGCGCCGAGGGCCGCCGGGCCGGGCAAGGTCCCGACCACGACCAGGCCGTCGACGCGGAGGTCCAGGAGCGGATCGGCCGGGTCCTGGCCGGTGCGGCGGTTGAGGCGGGCGTCGGCGAGCAGCGTCTGCAGGCCGCCCGCGTGCAGGAGGGAGTTGAGGCCGTCGAGGAGCTCGACGAACCACGGGTTGCGCAGGTCGTTCAGCAGGACACCGACCGTGCGGGTGCGCTGCTCGCTGAGGCTGCGCGCGGCGGCGTTGGGCCGGTAGCCGAGCTCCCGGGCGGCGCGCAGGACGGCCTCGCGCTTCTCGGGGCGTACCTGGTCGGAGCCGCGCAGCACCAGGGAGACCAGCGACTTGGAGACGCCGGCCCGTTCGGCAACGTCGCGGATCGTCGGCGGTCTCATGGGATGGACCGTTCCATGCGGGTCATCGCCTTGTCAAAGGACCGGCAGAGGGTTGACAGCTGCGGGAAACCGCGCCCAGGGTGGGCCGGACAGGTTCTGGAACGGTCCAAAAAGGGGCTCTCATGGTGCACACGCTCGGCGTCGCCGTCGTCGGTTTCGGCTGGATGGGGCGGGTGCACACCCAGGCGTACGCGCGCGTGCGGCACCACTATCCGCAGCTGACCCTCGTTCCGGAACTGGTCACGGTCGCCGAGGAGGTGCCGGGACGGGCCGAGGAGGCCGCCGCGCAGTTCGGGTTCGCGTCGACCACGCGTGACTGGCGCGAGGTGGCCGCCGACCCCCGGGTGCAGGCGGTCAGCATCACCGCGCCGAACTTCCTGCACCGCGAGATCGGCGTCGCCATGGCCGAGGCGGGCAAGCACATCTGGATCGAGAAGCCGGTGGGTCTGACCGCCGAGGACGCCCGTGCGGTGGCGGACGCGGTGGCCCGGGCGGGCGTGCAGGGCACCGTCGGCTTCAACTACCGCAACGCGCCCGCCGTCGAGGCGGCCCGCGAGCTGATCGCCTCGGGGGAGATCGGCACGGTCACGCATGTCCGGATCCGGCTGTTCAGCGACTACGCGGCCCATCCCGAGGGCGCGCTGACGTGGCGGTACGAGCGGGAGCGGGGCGGCAGCGGCGTGCTGGGCGACCTGGCCTCGCACGGGGCCGACCTGGCCCGGTACCTGCTCGGTGACATCGCGTCCCTCACGGCCGACACGGCGATCTTCCTGCCGGAGCGGGCCCGTCCGACCGGGGCGACGGCGGGCCACAGCCGCGCCTCCGGCGGCGAACTCGGCCCGGTCGAGAACGAGGACTACGTCAGCTGCCTGCTGCGCTTCGCCTCCGGGGCGCGCGGTGTGCTGGAGGCCTGCCGGGTCTCGGTCGGCGAGCAGAACAACTACGGCTTCGAGGTGCACGGCACCAAGGGCGCGGTGTTCTGGGACTTCCGCCGCATGAACGAGTTGGGGGTCAGCCGCGGCACGTCCTACCAGGACCAGGCCGTGACCACGGTGTACGTCGGCCCGGGCCACGGTGAGTTCGCCGCGTTCCAGCCGGGCGCGGCGAACGCCATGGGGTACGACGACCTGAAGGTCGTCGAGGCGTACCGCTTCCTCCGGTCGGTCGCCGAGGGCACCCCGCACGGGGCGACCCTCGCGGACGCCGTGCACAGTGCGGCCGCGCTGGACGCGATGGCGCGGTCGGCGTCGAGCGGTGCCTGGGCGGACGTGGCCGCGGGGGCGTGACGTTCAGCCCGCCTTCTGGAGGCGGCGGCCGAGGACGAACCTCACCGGTACGAGGACGAGCCACAACCACATGGCCGCGGCCCCGGCCACCAGGGCCAGCGGGACGGTCACGGCGAACACCAGCACCAGCGTGGCGCTCTCGAGGAGGTAGGGCGTGCTGCCGGTGTCGGAGGGGGTGCCGTCGCGCAGCCAGGGGCGCTTCGCCAGGACGGCGGCCAGCGCCAGATGGCAGGCGCCGAGCGCGGCGACCGCCGCCGCGTAGACGGCGACCGACACGGGCACGTCTCCGTACTCCGCGAGCAGCCTGGTCGGGAAGGGCACCAGGGCCGCGACACCCAGGCCGGTGAGGGACAGGATGATCACGTGTCCGTCGACCTCCCGTACGTCACGGAAGATCCTGCGGTGGTCGCGCCAGAAACTGCCGAGCACCGCGACGCTGAGCGCGTAGGCCCCGAGGTCCGGGAGCAGCCGGTGCAGGGCTTCGCGATACTCGTCCGCGTCCAGGCCGCGCGGGACGTAGAGGTCCAGGACCAGCAGCGTGATGGCGATGGCGAACACGCCGTCGGCGAGCGTCAGCAACCGGTCCGGCCCGCCGTCCGGGCGCGATGTCCACATGTGGACGACGGTAGGGGCCGTGGCGCACGGCGTTCCGGATACACGCCGGGGTCCCGTTCGTGACACCGCCCCGGCTCACACGGCCGTCGCCTGCGGCGGCATGTTGTAGGGCGTCACCACCTGGATCGCCGACGGCAGCGACGGCCCGGCCGGCGGCAGCGCGCCGTGTGCCCGCATGACCGTGTGGCAGGCCTCGCGCACGTCCTGGCGCAGGTCGTGGTGGAGCACGGCGGACAGGCGGTGCGCGCGCAGCAGCCGGGTGTTGTCGTGGTCGAGGTCGTGCGCGACGAACACGGCGCACTCGCGGCCGAGGTCGTCGAAGGCCTTCAGCGTGGCGATGTTGCCGCCGCCGATCGAGTACACCGCGCGGATGTCCGGGTCGCGTTCCAGCGCGGCCCGGACGAGGTCGTACTGGGTGGCGTCCAGCCCCTGTCCCTCGGCGATCTCGACCAGCGTGCGCTCGGGGTGCCGGGCGCGCATGGCGCTGCGGAAGCCCATCTCGCGCTCCTCCTCGTTGCGGAAGAAACCGCTGCTGAGGCTGGTCAGGATGTTGCCCGGACGCTCTCCCAGCCACTGGCCCATCAGATACGCGGCCGTCGCGCCCGCCGCCCGGTCGTCGATGCCGACGTAGGCGAGCCGGGCGCTGGCCGGCAGGTCGGTCACCAGGGTCACGACCGGGATGCCGGCGGCTTCGAGACGGCTGACGGCGGCGGTGACCTCAGGGACGTCCGGGGCCTTGAGGATCACGCCCTGCGAGCCGCGCCGGGCGATCCGGTCCAGGATCCGCACCAGTTCCCCGACCGGGCCCGTCTCGCGGAAGTGGAAGCGGGAGCGCAGCACCGCCGGGTGCAGGGACGGCAGCTCGGCCTCCAGGGCGGCGCGGATCGCGGTGGTGAAGCGCTCGGGCGCCTGCATCACGATGTCGACCATAAAAGTCCGGCCGACGAGCCGGACCTGGGTGCGCTGCCGGTCCAGGTCGGCTATCGCCCGGTGCACCTCCTGCGCGGTGCTCTCCCGGACCCCGCCCCGGCCGTTGAGGACGCGGTCGACGGTCGCCTCGCTCAGGCCCGCCTGACGTGCGATCTCCCGGATCGGGAAGGGGTGGCCCATGCGCCGGCTCCTTGAGGGGTTTTTGATGGTTGCCTGCTGGTTGTTCGAGGGGTTTGTACTGACAAGAATGACAGGGCTGCGTCGCTCCATGACCCCGAAGGGACGACGATGTCCTTCACTTCCGTACACCCCCGTGTCTGGCTGTCCGAGCAGGACTGCGATCTCGACGCGTTCCGCGCGCTGGTCGAGCGGGCGACGGACCCCGCCGACTATCCGCACGCCTCGGCCGTGGAGCGGAACGTGCCGGTCTACGACGCCGGTCTGCTCGAGGGCGACCGGGTGGTCCAGGCCGAGCTGGTGCGCGCGCTCGCCGAGGGGCCCGGCATCGTCGTCTTCCGCGGTGCCTTTCCCGACCCGGAGACCGTGGACCGGGCCACCGCCGTGTTCGACGCCCTGATCGCCGAGCAGCGCGCCTCGGGCGCGACGGCCGGCGACCACTTCGCCAAGCCGGGCGCCAACGACCGGGTGTGGAACGCGCTGGAGAAGGCGGCCCTGTACGACGCGGAGGTGTTCGCCGACTACTACGCCAACGACGTCCTCGCCCTCGTGGCGACGGCCTGGCTGGGCCCCGGCTACCAGGTCACCTCACAGCTCAACGTGGTCAACCCGGGCGGCGCCGCCCAGACCGCGCACCGCGACTACCATCTGGGCTTCCTGTCCGACGAGGTCGCCGCCGCCTATCCCGGGCACGTGCACCGCCTCTCCCCCGTGCTGACCCTCCAGGGCGCGGTGGCGCACTGCGACATGCCGGTGGAGTCCGGGCCGACGATGTACCTGCCGCACTCGCAGAAGTACGAGCCGGGCTACCTCGCCTGGCGGCGCCCGGAGTTCCGGGCGTACTTCGAGGCGCACCAGGTGCAGCTGCCGCTCGCGAAGGGCGACGCGGTCTTCTTCAACCCGGCCCTGTTCCACGCCGCCGGCACCAACCGCTCGGCGGACATCCGGCGCATGGCCAACCTGTTGCAGGTGTCCTCCGCGTTCGGGCGCGCGATGGAGACGGTGGACCGGGAGGCCGTGGCGAACGCGGTGTACCCCGTGCTGCTGAAGCGGAAGGCCGAGGGCGCGAGCGACGCGTGGCTGGCCAATGTCATCGCGGCGAGCGCCGAGGGCTACCCCTTCCCCACCAACCTCGACAGCGACCCGCCGGTCGACGGTCTGGCCCCGCCCTCGCAGGCGGACGTCGTACGGCGGGCGCTGCGCGAGGAATGGACACCGGAAGCGCTCCGTGCGGAGCTGCGGGCCGGTACCGAACGGCGAGAGAGCTGAGAGAGCTGAGGGACTTCGTGGGACTTCTCGACGACAAGGTCGTCCTGGTCAACGGCGGCAGCCAGGGTGTCGGCGCCGCCATCGCGCGGGCCGCGGTCCGCGAGGGGGCGGTCGTGGCCGTCACCGGTCGGCGCCCCGGGCCCGGCGAGGCCCTGGTGGCGGAGCTGACCGCCGCGGGCGGCAAGGCCCTGTACGTCCGGGCCGACCTGTCGGACGCCGGGCAGGCGCAGGCCTCCGTGGCCCGGGTCGTGGAGGCGTACGGCCGCGTCGACTGCCTCGTGAACTCCGCCGGGCTGACGTCCCGGGGGACGCTGCTGGACACCACGCCCGAGCTGTTCGACCAGCACATCGCGATCAACCTCAAGGGGCCGTTCTTCGCCATGCAGGCGGCCGTCGCGGACATGGTCGCGCGACAGGCGCCCGGCACGATCGTCAACATCATCACCTCGTCGGCGCACGGCGGGCAGCCGTTCCTGGCGCCGTACGTCGCCGCCAAGGCGGGCCTGATCGGCCTGACCCGCAACGCCGCGCACGCGCACCGGTGGGACCGGGTCCGGATCAACGGGCTGAACATCGGCTGGACGGCGACCGAGGGCGAGGACGCCACGCAGAAGACTTTCCACGGGGCCGGGGACGACTGGCGCGCGGAGGCTGCCGCGAAGCTGCCGATGGGCAAGTTGGGCCAGCCGGATGAGATCGCCGACTTTGTTGTGTTCCTGCTGTCGGAGCGGTCCGGGGTGGTCACCGGGTCGATCATCGATTGGGATCAGAACGTGCTGGGCGGACTCGACTGACCCCCTCTCCCCCTTGCAAGACCCGCACTCTAGGAGCGAACACCCCCATGCGTATCGGAATCCTCGGCCTCGGCCGCATCGGCGCCTTTCACGCCGAGACCCTGTCCGGGCTCGACGCCGTCGAGTCCCTCGTCGTCACCGATCCGTTCGCGGACGCCGCCAAGGCCGCCGCCGAGCGGTTCGGAGCCGACGTCGTGGACTCGCCGGAGGCCCTGCTGGCCGCCGGCGTGGACGGCATCGTCGTCGCGGCCGCGACGGACGCCCACCCCGCGCTGATCCTCGCCGGGGTCGAGGCCGGCATCCCCGTCTTCTGCGAGAAGCCCGTGGCCAAGACCATGAGCGAGGGCGTCGAGGTGCTGAAGGCCGTCCAGGGCAAGGACGTGCCGATCCAGATCGGCTACAACCGCCGCTTCGACACCGGTTTCGTCAACGCCCGCGCCGCCGTGCAGGGCGGCGAGCTCGGCACGCTGCACACGGTCCGCTCGACCACGCTCGACCCGGCGCCCCCGCCCGCCGCGTACATCGCCGCCTCCGGCGGCATCTTCCGCGACTGCTCGGTGCACGACTTCGACATCATCCGCTGGGTGACCGGCCGTGAGGTGACCGAGGTGTACGCCGTGGGCGGCAACCGCGGTGCCGACTTCATCAAGGAGGCCGGTGACGCCGACACCACCGGCGCGATCCTCACCCTGGACGACGGCACCATCGCGGTGGTCTCCAACTCCCGCCACAACGCCCGCGGTTACGACGTCCGCATGGAGATCCACGGCTTCACGGACTCCATCGCCGTCGGCCTGGAGGACAAGCTGCCGCTGCGCTCCGTCGAGCCGGGCGTGACCTTCCCGGCGGGCACCCCGCACGACTTCTTCATGGACCGCTTCACCGAGGCCTACCGCGCCGAACTGACCGCGTTCACCGAGGTCGTCGCCGGCACCCGCCCCTCCCCCTGCACGATCGAGGACGCCCTGGAGGCGGGCTGGATCGCCGAGGCGTGCACACTGTCGCTGCACGAGCACCGCCCCGTGACGATCCAGGAGGTACGGCAGGCATGAGCGAGAAGGGCCGGGAACCCCTGCGCATAGGTGTGCTGGGAGCCGCGCGGATCACCGGGCGCTCCCTGATCGACCCGGCCCGGGCGACCGGCCACCGCCTCGTCGCGGTGGCCGCCCGCGACCGCGCCCGAGCCGAGGCGTTCGCCGCCGAGCACGGCGTGGAGCGGGTGGCGGGTTCGTACGCCGAGCTGGTGGCCGATCCGGAGGTCGACGTCGTCTACAACCCGCTCGCCAACGGCCTGCACGGCCCGTGGAACCTGGCCGCCCTCGCGGCCGGCAAGCACGTGCTGTCGGAGAAGCCGTCGGCGAGCAACGCCGGGGAGGCGGCCGAGGTCCGGGAGGCGGCCGCCAAGGCGGGGACTGTCTTCATGGAGGCCTTCCACTACCTCTTCCACCCGGTCACCCGCCGCCTGCACGAGCTGCTGGACTCGGGTGAACTCGGCGAACTGCGGCACGTCGAGGCGATGGTCGCCATCGCCGCCCCGCCGGACACCGACCCGCGCTGGTCCCTGCCGCTGGCCGGCGGCGCCCTGATGGACCTCGGCTGCTACAGCCTGCACGCCCTGCGCATGCTCGCCCCCTGGGCGGGCGGCCCGCCCCGCCTGGCCGGGGCCCGGGGCGGGGAGCGCGCGGGCGCGCCCGGGGTCGACGAGTGGCTGGACGCCGACCTGGAGTTCCCCGGCGGCGCGACCGGCTCGGCGCGCTGCCACATGGCGTACGACGGGCTGGAGATGAGCATCCGGATCACCGGTTCCCGGGGCGAGGCGACGGCCCCGAACTTCGTGCTTCCCCAGATGGACGACCGGATCGTGGTGCGCACTCCGGAGGGCGAGCGCACGGAGCACCTCGGGACGCGCTCGTCGTACACGTACCAGTTGGAGGCGTTCGCCGCCCGGGTCCGGGACGGTGCGACGCTGCCGCTGGACGCGGACGACGCGGTGACGACGATGGCGCTCGTCGACGACTGCTACCGCGGGGCCGGGTTCGAGCCCCGGCCGCGTACCCGGGTCTGACAGCATCGAAGCCGTGCCGCCTCACGGCAGCACGGCTTCAGCACATGGCTCACGCGTACGGCGCGGGCCTCTCGACCAGTTCGACCTCGACCCGGCCGCCGTCCTCCAGCGCCCGTACCCCCGCCTCGCACACCGCGGCGGCGGCGTAGCCGTCCCAGACGCTCGGGCCGGTGACCTCGCCCCGGCGGGTGGCGTCGACCCAGGTCTGGATCTGACGGTCGTAGGCCGTCTCGAAGCGTTCGGTCCAGTCCTGGGCGATGGTGCCGCCCCAGCGGCCGGCCATGTTGGTGACCAGGGCGTGGCCGTCGCCGATGCGGGCGGTGCCGCGTTCGCAGACCACCTCGGCCTGCACCTGGTAGCCGAAGCCGCAGTTGACGAAGATCTCCACGTCGGAGAGGGCCCCGCCGTCGGTCTCGAAGACGACGAACTGCGGATCGCGCAGTCCGTCGGGGGCGTTGGCGGACGGGGCCGGGCGCAGCACCGTGACCGCCGTGATCTCGTGCCCCAGCAGCCAGCGGGTCACGTCCGCCTCGTGGGCGACGGAGTCGCTGATGAGCATGGAGCTGGTGAAGAAGGGCGGGCTGGCCACGTTGCGGTGCCGGTTGTGGAGCATCAGCGGGCGGCCCAGCTGGCCGGTTGCCAGCAGGGCCTTCAGCTTCGCGTACTCGGGGTCGTAGCGGCGCATGAAGCCGACCTGGACACGGCGGTGGCCGAGGCGCAGTTCGGCTTCGAGGACGCGCAGGGCGGAGGCCGCGTCGGGGGTGAGCGGCTTCTCGCACAGGACGGGCAGGTCGCGCTCGAAGGCCGCGAGCAGCGTGGCCTCGTGGGCCGGGCCCGGGGAGGCGATCAGGACGGCGTCGACGTCGGCGGCCGCCAGCGCGGCGGCCGGGTCGGTGTGGGCGGTACAGCCGTCGACGCGGGCGGCGACGGCCTTCGCCCGCTCCGCGTCGACGTCCGCGACGGCCACCACCCGTGCTCCACTGGTGACTTCGTGGAGGCGGCGCACATGGTCGGCGCCCATTCTTCCGGTACCGATGACCGCGACTCCCAGGGTGGCGCGCTCAGTCATGGCCGTCCTTTCGGATCGTCAGGCGCCGCAGGACCTCAGGAACTTGCGGGTGCGCACCGCGATCGGCAGCGGCTTGTCCGGCTCGCAGGGGTACATGTCCTGCTCGACGATGGCGAACAGGTCCACGCCCAGCTTCTGGGCGGCCGTGAGCACCGGACCCAGCTCGGGTACACCGGCGGGCGGTTCGCACATGACTCCGCGCGCCACGGCGGGGCCGAACGGGACCTCGTTCTTGACGACGTCGGCGAGGATCTCCGGGTCGACCTGCTTGAGGTGGAGGTACCCGATGCGCTCGCCGTACGTCTCGATCAGCTTGACGCTGTCGCCGCCGCAGTAGGCGTAGTGCCCGGTGTCCAGGCAGAGGTTGACCGCGCCGGAGTCGGTGGAGTCGAGGAACTGCTCGACGTGCTCCTCGGTGTCGATGTGGGTGTCGGCGTGCGGGTGGACGACGATGTCCAGGCCGTACGTGTCCTTCACCTCACGGCCGAGGCGCTCCATGCCCGTGGTGAGGTTGCGCCACTGCTCGGTGGTGAGCTCCGGGGGTTCCAGGATCTCGGCGGTCTTGTCGTCCCGCCAGAAGGACGGGATGACCACCAGGTGCTTGGCGTCCATGGCCTGCGTGAGAGCGGCGACCCGGCTGACCTGCTCCCAGGTGGAGTCCCACTCGGACGGGCCGCGGTGCAGGCCGCAGAAGATCGTGCCGGCGGAGACCTTCAGGTTCCGCTTGGTCACCTCGTCGGTGAGCCGGGCCGGGTCGGTCGGCAGGTAGCCGTAGGGGCCGAGTTCTATCCAGGAGTAGCCGGCTTCGGCGACCTCGTCGAGGAAGCGTTCCCAGGGCACCTGCTGGGGGTCGTCGGGGAACCAGACGCCCCAGGAGTCGGGGGCGGAGCCGACCCGGATGCGGTCGAGCGCGAGGGCCATGTCAGGACTTTCCTTCCGAAGACGTGGCTACGGGGGCGGAGAGGTCTCCCTCTTCGGGGAGCTCCTCGACGTCGACGCCGCGAACCTGGGCCAGCTCGTGCTTGAGGGAGGCCAGTTCGGTGCCGCCGGCCATGTGGTTGGTCAGCTCCTCGAGGCTGACCTCGCTGCGGGAGGCGGACAGTTCCATGGTGCCCAGGCGCAGCACGCTGAAGTGGTCGCCGACCATGTAGGCGTGGTGCGGGTTGTGGGTGATGAAGATGACGCCCAGGCCCTTCTCGCGGGCGGCGGCGATGTACTTCAGCACCACACCGGACTGCTTGACGCCGAGGGCGGCGGTCGGCTCGTCCAGGATGAGGACGCGGGCGCCGAAGTAGACGGCGCGGGCGATCGCGACACACTGGCGCTGGCCGCCGGAGAGCGTGCCGATGGGCTGCTCCATGTCGTCGAGGACGATGCCCATGTTGCGCAGTTCCTCGTCGGCGGTCTTCTTCATCCTCTCGATGTCGAGACGGCGGACGGGCCAGGGGCCCTTGGTCATCTCGGAGCCGAGGAAGAAGTTGCGCCACACCGGCATCAGCGGGACGACGGCGAGGTCCTGGTACACCGTGGCGATGCCCTTGTCGAGGGCCTCGCGCGGGGTGGAGAAGCGCACCGGTTCGCCGTCGACGAGGAACTCGCCCTCGGTGTGCTGGTGCAGACCCGAGATGATCTTGATGAGGGTGGACTTGCCGGCGCCGTTGTCGCCGAGGACGCAGGTGACCTGGTTGGAGAAGACCTTCAGGTCGACGCCGTGCAGGGCGCGGATGTTGCCGTAGGACTTGCCGGCGCCGCGGAGCTCGACGAGGGGTCGGTCCGTCGCGGGCGGCGTGTCCTGCAGGACGGCCCCGTGGGTGCCGGTTTCGTTGCTGGTCATTGCGGTCACCTCCGGGTCGCCGTGCGCTGGACCCACAGATTGATGAGGACGGCGCCGAGGAGCATCACGCCGAGGAAGGCCTTGAACCAGTCCGGGTTCCAGCCGGCGTAGACGATGCCCTGCTGCACCATGCCGAACATGAAGGCGCCGAAGACCGGGCCGATCGCGGAGCCGTAGCCGCCGGTCAGCAGGCAGCCGCCGATGACGGCCGCGGCGATGTAGATGAGCTCCTGGCCCACGCCCTCGCCGGACTGCACGGTGTTGAACGAGAACAGCTGGTGCATGCCGACGAACCAGGCGCCGAAGCCGACCAGCATGAACAGGGAGATCTTGGTGAAGGTCACCGGGACACCGACGGCCCGGGCGGAGTGCTTGTTGCCGCCGACCGCGAAGATCCAGTTGCCGTACTTGGTGCGCAGCAGCACCCAGGTGGCCAGGGCAGCGAAGACCAGCCACCACACCACGGTGATCTTGACGTTGACCCCGCCGACGGTGAACGTCGAGGCGAAGAGCTTCTGCGCCTGGGTGAAGCCGTCCATGTCGCTGATGTCGTCGGTGGCGACGTTGCCGGTGACCAGCTTGGTCACGGCGAGGTTCACGCCCTGGAGGATCAGGAAGGTACCCAGGGTGACCAGGAAGCTGGGCAGTCCGGTCTTGACCAGCAGCCAGCCGTTGAACGCCCCGATGGCGAGCGACACCAGGAGGGCGACGATCACGCCGACCCAGACGTTCATGGTCAGCTGGTAGCTGAGCATCGACGCGGTGAGCGCCGAGGTGACCACGGCGACACCGGCCGACAGGTCGAACTCGCCGCCGATCATCAGCAGGGCCACGGGCAGTGCCATGATCCCGATGGTCGACGACTGGTACAGGATGTTGGCCATCGAGCTGCCGTCGCGCACCGGCGGCGCGGCGAACAGGAAGAACACGAGCACGGCGACGGCGCCGAGGAAGACGCCGACCTCGGGCCGGGCCAGCAGCCGCAGCGCCATCGGGCGCTGCCGTGTCCGGCCGTCGGACTGCTTGGGGCCTGGGGCCGGCGGTGTGTCCACCGCCGGCGTGGCCTGCTGGGTCATGCTCATCACCGGGTGCCCTTCGCGGCGAACTCCCCGATCTTGTCGACGTTGGACTTGTCGACGAAGGCCGGACCGGTCAGCACGGGCTGCTCGCCGCCGCCGCTGTAGTTGCCGTTGTTCTTGTAGAGCCACAGGCCGTCGACGGCCAGGTAGCCCTGCAGGTAGGGCTGCTGGTCGACGGCGAACTGGATGTCGCCGGCCTTGATGGACTTGATCAGGTCCTTGTTGAGGTCGAAGGTGGCGATCTTCGCCTTGCTGCCGGCGTCCGAGACCGACTGCACCGCGGTCAGCGCGAAGGGGGCGCCGAGGGTGACGACGTAGTCGATGGAGGGGTCCTGCTTCAGCTTGGCGGTGATCGTCGACTTCACGGAGGGCATGTCGGTGCCGTTGACGTTCTGCGGGTCGACCTTGCCCTCGAAGGTCTTCGCCACGCCGTCGCAGCGCTGCGTCAGGCCGACGTTGCCCTGCTCCTGCATGACGCAGAGGACCTTCTTGGCGCCGACCTCGTTCAGCTTCTTGCCGAAGGCCTCGCCGGCGACGGACTCGTCCTGGCCGAAGAACTCCAGCAGGTTGAGCTTCTTCCAGTCGCTCAGGCCGGAGTTGAGGCCGACGACGGGTATGCCGGCCTTCTCGGCCTTGCCGATGACGCCCTTGAGGGCGTCGGGCTTGGCGAGGGTGACGGCGATGCCGTCGACCTTCTGGTCGATCGCGTTCTGGACCAGGTTGGCCTGGTTGCCCGCGTTCGGGTCGGCGGAGTAGACGAGCTTGATGTTGTCCTTGGCGGCGGCGGCCTCGGCACCCTTGCGCACGGTGTCCCAGAAGGTGTCACCGGGTGCCTGGTGGGTGACCAGGGCGACGGTCATGGGCGGCGTGGTCGCCTTGCCGGCGGAGGCGTTCGCGGCGCCTTCCTCCGACTTCTTGCCCCCGGAACTGCTGGAACAGCCGGCGAGGGTCAGGGCCGCCGCCGCGGCAACGGCCACAACCGGCACGATCCTGCGGGAGCGGGGGTGAGAAGAGCGGTCCATCTTTCCTGGCACCTCACTGTGCTGCTGCTGGGGAAAGGAAGGGGATCACGAGGGATCCGTGGTCCCGGAGCCTTACGGAGTCCGGATCATGATGCCGCAAACAGACTGTTGCGATGCCACGGGATCCAAGTCCTTGCCGCGCCCGCTGTCAATACTTTGTTAAGACATCATTTCACAAGCAGGTCCGAATGTAAGTACAAACTATTGACAGGGCCCTGCCCCGGCACCTACACCTGTTAAGCGGCAGGTCCCAGGTCACCCACGCCCCACGGTGTCAGGACGGCCCCGGACCCGCATCCCCAGCTTCCCGAGGAGGTCGCGCATGGCCGAGCCAGCCCAGTATTTCGACTTGATCACGATGGGCCGCATCGGGGTCGACCTCTATCCCCTCCAGACCGGCGTCCCGCTGCCCCAGGTGGAGACGTTCGGGAAATTCCTGGGAGGTTCGGCGGCCAATGTGGCGGTCGCCGCGGCGCGCCTCGGACGCCGTACGGCGGTCATCACCCGGACCGGCGACGACCCCTTCGGCACCTACCTGCACGAGGAGCTGAAGTCCTTCGGCGTCGACGACCGCTGGGTCACCCCGGTCGACGCCTACCCGACGCCGATCACGTTCTGCGAGATCTTCCCGCCGGACGACTTCCCGCTGTACTTCTACCGCCGCCCCAAGGCCCCTGACCTGGAGATCCACACCGACGAGCTGGACTTCTTCGCGATCCGCGGGGCCCGGATCTTCTGGATCACCGGGACCGGTCTGAGCGAGGAGCCGAGCCGCTCCGCCACGCTCGCCGCCCTCAAGGCCCGCGACAAGGCCGGCATCACCGTCTTCGACCTCGACTGGCGCCCGATGTTCTGGTCCGACCCCGAGGAGGCCCGCCCGTACTACCGCGAGGCGCTGCGCCACGCCACCGTCGCGGTCGGCAACCTCGACGAGTGCGAGATCGCCACCGGCGTGCGCGAGCCGCAGGCCTGCGCCGACGCGCTGCTGGAGGCGGGTGTGGAGCTGGCCGTCGTCAAGCAGGGCCCCAAGGGTGTGCTGGCCGTGCACCGTGACGGCAGCAGGGCCGAGGTGCCGCCGGTGCCGGTCGAGGTGGTCAACGGCCTGGGTGCGGGCGACGCCTTCGGCGGCTCCCTGTGCCACGGCCTGCTCGCCGGCTGGGACCTGGAGAAGACCATGCGGCACGCCAACGCCGCCGGCGCCCTCGTCGCCGCACGCCTCGCCTGCTCGTCCGCGATGCCCGCCGAGTCCGAGATCGAGGACCTCCTCGCCGGGGTGTCGTCGCCGAGCACGAGCCACTGAACGGAGCCTGAATTGAACATCGGCATCCCCGACCTCACCACGGTCAGGGCCCGCAACCCCGAGGCCGTCGCCGAGGCGGCGGCCCGCCGGGTGCGCCGACCGCTGATCGGCGACAGCGGCCGGCTGATGATCGTGGCCGCCGACCACCCGGCGCGCGGCGCCCTCGGGGTCGGCGACCGGCGCCTGGCCATGGCCAACCGCGCGGACCTGCTGGAACGGCTGTGCACCGCGCTGTCCCGGCCCGGCGTCGACGGGGTGCTCGCCACCGCCGACATCCTGGAGGACCTGCTCCTGCTCGGGGTGCTGGAGAACAAGGTCGTCATGGGCTCGATGAACCGTGGTGGCCTCGCCGGCGCCACGTTCGAGATGGACGACCGTTTCACCGGCCACCGCGCCGAGGACATCGCCCGGCTCCGCTTCGACGCGGGCAAGCTCCTGGTCCGCATCGACTATGACGACCCGGGCTCGCTCACCACCCTGGAGTCCACCGCGCGGGCGATCGACGCCATGGCGGCGATGCAACTCCCCCTGTTCGTCGAGCCGTTCATCTCCCGGCGGGTCGACGGCAAGGTGCGCAACGACCTGTCCGCCGAGGCCGTCACCCGGTCCATCGCGATCTCCTCGGGACTGGGCGGCACCTCCGCCTACACCTGGCTGAAGCTGCCCGTCACCGACGACCCGGACGACATGGCCCAGGTGCTGGAGACCTCCACGCTCCCCGTCGTGCTGCTCGGCGGCGAGGTCGGCGGCGACCAGGAGGGCGCGTACGAGCGCTGGCGCAAGGCCCTGCGCCTGCCTACCGTGCAGGGCCTGGTCGTCGGGCGCTCGCTGCTGTACCCGGCCGAGGGCAGCGTGGAACAGGCGGTGGACACGGCCGTCGGTCTGCTGTGAATCGGTCTGCTGTGCATCAGTCTGCTGTGCATCGCTCTGTTGTGAATCGGTCTGCTGTGAGTCGCTCTGCTGTGATCCGAAAGGCACACGATGACGTATCACCTTCCCGCGGGTAAGGCCCTCGGCGGCCCCTACATCGTCGACGTCACGCCCGAGAAGGCCGGCTGGGGCCACTCCAGCCTGCGGGTCCTGGAGCTGCCTCCGGGCGGCACACACTCCTTCGAGGCCGGCGACAGCGAGTGGATCGTCGTCCCGCTCGCCGGCGGCTGCACGGTCGCCGCGACGGACGACTTCGGCCAGGAGACCTTCGAGCTGCGGGGCCGCCGGGACGTCTTCAGCGGCGTCAGCGACTTCGCGTACGTGCCGCGCGACGCCCGGGCGACCGTGACGTCCGCCGCCGGCGGCCGGTTCGCGCTGACCGGCGCGCGC
Organism: Streptomyces swartbergensis; assembly: GCF_002148965.1. Classification (GTDB taxonomy): domain Bacteria; phylum Actinomycetota; class Actinomycetes; order Streptomycetales; family Streptomycetaceae; genus Streptomyces; species Streptomyces swartbergensis. The sequence goes on from NZ_NGFN01000055.1 coordinate 28,872, forward strand.
TGCACCCGCCGGCTGCCCGCCCGCTACGGCCCGGCCTCCGAGGTGCCCGTGGAGCTGCGGGGCACCGGGAACTGCTCCCGGCAGGTCAACAACTTCGGCGCGGCCGGGGTCTTCGAGTGCGACAAGCTCATCGCGGTCGAGGTGATCACCCCGGGCGGCAACTGGTCGTCGTTCCCGCCGCACAAGCACGACGAGCACCGGCCGGGCGAGGAGTCCGTGCTGGAGGAGATCTACTACTTCGAGTTCGCCGGCCACGGCGGCATCCCCGGCCTCGGCTACCAGCGCGTCTCCCCGTCCGGACCGGGCCGCGACACCGACGTGCTCGCGGAGGTCCGCGACGGCGACGTCGTCCTCATCCCGGACGGCTGGCACGGGCCGTCGATGGCCACGCCCGGCCACCACATGTACTACCTCAACGTCATGGCGGGCCCGGAGGCCGAGCGCGCCTGGCTGATCTGCGACCACCCCGACCACGCCTGGGTCCGCGACACCTGGCCGGACCAGCCGGTCGACCCCCGACTCCCCCTCTACAC
>NZ_NGFN01000550.1 GCF_002148965.1 Streptomyces swartbergensis
AGCCACAAGCCCGCCACCCCGCACACCCCACCCCAGCCGAAGTGGCTGAAGGCGAACCCGGCGAGAGCCGAGGCGCCGGCGCCACCCGCGAAGCCGGCGACCACATAGGCGGTGTTGGCGGTGGCCGGGGTGGACGTGGCGGTCAGGGCGAGGGTCTGGTTGGCGACGTGGGACGCCACGAGTGCCGCGTGGATCAGGACCGCTGCGGCGAACAGCGCGCCCAGTGTGTGCCCGCCCAGCCAGAACAGCGGCACGGACACGGCGGCGAGCAGATACGCGGACCGCACGACACGCGCCGCGCCGAACCGGTCCACGAGTCCGCCGGCCAACGGTGCCACCGCGGTCGCCGTCAGTCCGAAGAGCCCGAAGAGCCCGGCCGTCGCGGTGGACAGCCCGTACGCCTGCCCGGTCAGCAGCAGGGCGAGCGCGGTCCACAGCGCGCTCCACGCCCCGAACATCCCGGCCTGGCGCAGGCAGGCGCGCCACAGGTCGGGCGAGTGGCGCAGTACCGAGGGCAGCGCGGCGAGCCCGGCGAACAGCGGGCCTTCCCGCCGCCGCTGCGACGGCAGGACGAGTGCGGTCGCGAGCCCCAGGACGAGGGTGAGCACGGCCGCGCCCGCGAACACCCACCGCCAGCCGAAGGCCTGCCCGGCCAGTCCGCCCAGCACCCGGGCCGCGACGATGCCGGTGAACAGGCCCGCGATGACGGCCGCGACATGGCGGGCACGCCGCTCGGCCGGGGCGCGTTCGGCGACCAGCGGGACGAGCAGCTGCGGGATGACGGTCGCGGCCGAGGCGACGAACACGGCGACCGCGAGGACAGTGACACCCGGGGCGGCCGCACTGGCGACCAGCGCGACGGTGGTGACGAGCGTGAGCCCGCCGACCAGCCGGCGCCGGTTCGCGCTGTCGCCGAGCGGGGCGAAGAACAGCAGGCCGACCGCGTAGCCGAGCTGCGCGACCGAGGCGATCCAGGCGACGGCCGAGGGCGCCGAGCCGAAGTCGCGCGCCATGAGCGAGAGCAGCGGCGCGGCGAGGTAGATGTTGGCGGCGGTGACCGCGCTGCACACGGCGATCAGCGTGAGGAAGAGACCGGGGGCGGGCGTATGCGCCGGTCGCACGGGGGCGGTGCCGGCCTCGCGGGACGTGGTCGTGGCTGTGGTCGCTGACGGCATGGAAGGGGGACTCCTTGGAGTCGGCTCTAACAACTAACTGGTTGGTTGGATAATGGGGCAACAGTGTGGGCCGCCCTCCGATTCCCTGTCAACCAAACAGTTGGTTACCTGCCGCGCTACCCTCTCCCCCATGGGAGCAGCAAGGGACCCCGAGGCCACCAAGGTCCGGATCTTCGAGGCGGCGGTCGCCGAATTCGCCCGGCACGGCATCGCCGGCGCCCGCATCGACCGCATCGCCGCCGAGGCGAAGGCCAACAAGCAGTTGATCTACGCCTACTTCGGCAACAAGGCGGAGCTGTTCGCGATCGTCCTCGAGAGGAAGATGCTCCACCTCGCCGAGGCCGTCCCCATCGACCCGGACGACATCGAGGGCTGGATCGACCGCCTGATGGACTACCACGCCGCCCACCCGGAGCTGCTGCGCCTGCTCTTCTGGGAGGGCCTGGAGTACGGCAGCGCCGAACTGCCCCACGAGTCCGACCGCCGGGAGCACTACGCCCGCAAGGTCGCCGCCCTCCAGGACGGCCAGGACCGGGGCGTCGTCACCGACGCGATCCCCGCGGCCGACCTGCTGTTCCTGCTGACGGCCCTGGCCAACTGGACCGCCGTCGTGCCGCAGATGCGGCGCATCCTGGTCGGCGGCGAGGACCCCGACCGGGACCGCCTGCGCACCTCGGTCAAGGAGGCGGCCCGCCGCCTCACGGCCCGATAGCGCGCCCGGACGGTTCCGGACGGTCCTCGACGGTTCTGGACGGTTCCGGACGGTCCTGGACGGTCCTAGTTGGTTCCGATCCGGGACAGCAGGTCGACGATCCGGGTCTGCACCTCGCCGCTGGTGGACCGCTCGGCGAGGAAGAGCACCGTTTCTCCGGAGGCCAGCCGCGGCAGGTCGGCCTGGTCGACGGCGGCCGTGTAGACGACGAGCGGGGTGCGGGTGAGCTGCCCGTTCGCGCGCAGCCAGTCCACGATCCCGGCCTGCCGCCGGTGCACCTGCATCAGGTCCATCACGACCAGGTTCGGCCGGAACTGCCCCGCCAGCGTCACCGCGTCGGCGTCACTCGCCGCCCGCGCGACCTGCATCCCGCGCCGCTCCAACGTCGCCGTCAACGCCAGCGCGATCTCCGCGTGCTCCTCGATCAGCAGCACGCGCGGCGGGTGCTGCTCACTGTCGCGCGGCGCCAGCGCCTTCAGCAGGACGGCGGGATCGGCACCGTACGCCGCGTCCCGCGAGGCCTGCCCGAGTCCGGCCGTGACCAGGACGGGCACCTCGGCGGCGACGGCGGCCTGCCGCAGCGACTGCAACGCCGTACGTGTGATCGGCCCGGTCAGCGGGTCGACGAACAGCGCGGCGGGGAAGGCCGCGATCTGCGCGTCGACCTCCTCGCGCGAGTTCACGATCACGGGCCGGTAACCGCGGTCGCTCAGCGCCTGCGAGGTGCTGACGTCCGGCGCGGGCCACACCAGCAGCCGCCGCGGGTTGTCCAGCGGCTCCGGCGGCAACTCGTCGTCCATCGGCTGCGGCAGCGGCGGATCGGCCACCTCGACGGCACCACCCGGCCCGTCCAGCGGCTCCGGTCCCTCGGCGGCGTTCTCGTCCGGCGCGCCTATGGCGTACGACCGTCCACCGCCCTCGGTCATCTGCGCGAGCCGCGACTGACCGGCGAGGGACGGCTGCGCCGGGACGGGCGCCGGGGCCGGGGCGGTGCCCTGCGCGGGCGTCGGCTCGGCCGCCGGATGCGGGCGAGCGGCCTGCTCCAGGCGCGGCGCCGTTTCCTGGCGGGAGGTCTGTTCACTCCGCCCGGCCTGCTCCGTCCGCGCGGCCGGGTCGGGCGGCGTGCCGAGCTTGCGGCGCCGGCCCGATCCGCCCGACTGGTGCGGGGGTGGCGTCGCCGAGGGCGCGCCCGTTGCCTGCGGCGCGGAAGCGGCCGAGGGACGTGCGGCAGGCACGCCCGACGGCTGCTGCACGTGGGCCGCCTGCCGGTTGAACGGCACTCCCTGGCCCAGCGTCCGCACGCTGATCGCGCGCCCCTGCGTCGAGTTCGGGTCGACGGGCGCGGCCGTCTCTGCGGGCAGCGGCTGAGCCGCCCGCTGCGCCTGCGCCTGCGCCGCACCCTCCGGGGGCAACGGGG
>NZ_NGFN01000551.1 GCF_002148965.1 Streptomyces swartbergensis
GGTCAGCCCGGAGCCATGGAACGCCAAACCTGAGGAGACTGCCGCTTGCGGCACCTAGAAACGTGAGGATGCTCCTCACGTCCTGCGGCTTGAGCATCCCCATATCCCAGAAAGGTCACCCTGACGAGCCGAAGTCAGTAACGCCCTAAGATAGGTCGCGGCCGCGGCCCGTCACTCCGCGGGCCGGTCCGGGTCCAGTTCGACCTAGATCTCCCGCTCGTCGGAACGGTAATGGTGACTAGGGATTCCGTACCTGGCAGGTGCGAGTCCCTCTCTTCGCCCATGACCCACACGGCCGTGCCAGTCAGCACCAGAAGCTCGGCGACATGAGCGCGTCTGGGCGTGTGGTTCCACATCGACGGGCACGATCAGAAGCGCCGAAAGTTCAACGGCATGCGTCGGCGGTAGGCGTACGGGCTCGCCCCCTGTGATGTCAGCAGCCTCTGCTCGGACATGGAAGTGGCGGGKAAGACGGCAAGGGACCTCCCCAGGCACCTGCCGCTTCCCCGCCGACTTCGCCCTGATACCCGCAGCAGGCCAGCTCAAGCCATCGGCCGAGATCCGTACGCCAGGTATCGAGCAACGTCACATGATGGTCGTGCCGACCACGCGAGGGGGAAGACAAGTTCGTGCCTTGAATGGCGGCCTCTGCCGCGCCGGAGCGGGTCTGCTTCGGGTAGCTGTTGTGCAGGGGTTCGCCAGAGGAGTAACTCCATGAAGCGTGCCCCCATGGTGGCTATGACGCTGTTCAGCGGCTCCAGCATGTTGGCTTCGAGCGGCCCCGCTTGGTGCAGGTCCCGTGCACTGTCGACGTCCTGAAGTGGCTCCAGGCGACGGCTTGATCTGGCACCAGACCCAAAGCAGGGGCGTCGAGCAACATCCGTGCCACCCGGCGATATCGCGGTCGGTAGCGCCTGCCACGGGCTCCACCGATGATTTCTTGCGAGCTGCGGGGTCAGTACGGCCATGACTGATGTGAACAAGCCGCCGGTCGTCTCCCGCCGGGAGTGGCTGGCCGCTATCGACACCCTGCGCGTCCGGGAGAAGGCGCACACCCGCGAGGGCGACGCGATCGCCGCCGCCCGGCGACGACTGCCCATGACCGAGGTCGACCCGTCCACCCCGCTCGTCGGAGGCAAGGGGCGCGTCCCCCTGATCGATGTCTTCGAGGGCCGCACCCAGCTGTTCAATGTCGTATCACATGTGGCACGACGGCTACACCGCCGCCGACCAGTGTGAGGGCTGCACCTTCTTCACCGGCCAGGTCCGCGAACTGTCCTATCTGCACCAGCGTGACGTCACCTTCGCCGTCTTCTGCCAGGGCCCCTACGAGGAATCCGACCGCTACCGCCGCTTCATGGGCTGGGACATGCCCTGGTACTCCGTACCCGCCGAGTCGCACGAACGGCTCGTCGCCGGCCGCCACTTCGGGATGAAGGCGTGCTACCTCCGCGACGGGGACCGCGTCTACGAGACGTACTGGACCACCGGCGTGAGAGTCGCAGGGCAAGGGCCGTCTCCGGAACGGCCCCTTCGTCATGGCCCGAACTATCCCCGGCCCGGATATGCCCACGCCGCTCTCCGGGCAAGTTGCGAGAGGGCGCTGCGAGAGCGACGCTGGTAGCGGAGATTCGATGTCCCGTGCGGTCACCCGCAGAAGGTTGAATCGTCACCCTTCCTCCTGGCCCGTTCCACCAGCCAAAGGGGCTCGCATCAGCATTCGGTCACGTCTTCCCTGATTTTTCACGCCTGACTCCAAGCCGAATGGGTTCTTCCCGAGTTGAGGTGAGTTTCATGGGCTGGAGTGCGTGGATCCCGATGTCCGCACCGTCCGGAGGAATCGTCGGCCGCCCCTCCTCGGTCGCAAGGAGCGACGGCATCACCAACATCTACGTGCGCGGCACCGACAACGCGCTGTGGCAGCGTGCCTATTTCGGAGTGCAGTGGCATGGCTGGGGGCGGCACGGCGACGGCATGCAGCTGACCTCGTCGCCCGCCGTCGCGTCCATGGGAATCGACCATGAGCACGTGTTCGTCCGTGGAGCCGACGGACATCTGCACCACAAGTTCTGGAAAGCCGCCTCGGGCTGGTCGCCCTACTTCGACCTCGGCGCGCCGCCCGGGGGATTCAAGGGCAGTCCGGCGACGGTTTCGCGGAACTCCCAGGTGGCCAACGTCTACGTGCGCGGAAACGACGACGCGCTGTGGCAGCTCCCCTGGTTCAACAGCACTTGGCACCCGTGGGCCCGGCACAACGACGGTATGGTGCTCGCCTCCGATCCGACCGCCGGATCGATGGGACCCAACCACGAGCACGTCTTCGTCCGAGGCACCGACGGCAACGTGCACCACAAGTTCTGGCAGGCGGGGCCCGGCTGGTCGGGGTATTTCAATCTCGGCGCCCCCTCCGGGGGTTTCCGCGGTGGTCCGAGCACCATTTCGCGCAATCCCCAGGTGGCCAACGTCTATGTGCGCGGAAACGACGACGGCCTGTGGCAGCTCGCCTGGTACGACAACAGCTGGCACCCCTGGGGCCGGCACGCCGACGGCGCGATCACCGCCGAGGTCGCGCTGGCGTCGACGAGCGCGCAGCGTGAACAGGTCTTCGCGCGCGGACTGGACGCGAACGTATGGCAGCGGTGGTGGGTGCCACGGATCCCGACGATCGACGTCAACCTCATCTCGGTCGGGCAAGACAATTTCACCGCGGCGAACATCGAACAGATGCTGAACTCGCTCACCGCCACGCGGCAGATCTGCTGCCAGGTCGACTTCAATGTCGGCACCGTGCGCCGCTACGTCATCTCCGCAGCGGACGCGGGCGCGCTGGAGATCATCGACAGTGCGGCGGAAGCCGAGCAGTTGACGGACGGGTGGACCGTACCGAACGCCGCGCTGGATGTGTTCGTGGTGCGTTCGATGAACGGCGCCGACGGCTGGTCGGCGGTCGGCGGACCGTGCGACAAGAACGCCGGTGGCAGTGTGATGACCGGAACCGTGGTCTCGCTCAACGGCGATCTCGGCAACAGCGGGAACACGTTCGCGCACGAAATCGGCCACTATCTCGGCCTGGACCACATCGCGGACGCGGACAACTTCATCGGGAACAACGGTTCCTCCAACAGCAACACGAGGATCCTCGCCTGGCAGGGCGACCTGGTGAAGAAGCACTGCATGGTCGTCCACATATGAAGTAGGAGCGGACATGTCAAGCGAACTGTCTCCACCGGTGGCTCAGATCCTGCGCGGCGAGCACACC
>NZ_NGFN01000552.1 GCF_002148965.1 Streptomyces swartbergensis
CGACTACGGCGACCCCCGCGGCCGCCCCGAGCTGCGCGCCGCGCTCGCCGGCTACCTCTCCCGGGCCCGGGGCGTACGCGCCGAGCCCGGACGGATCGTGGTGTGCGCCGGGTTCGCGCACGGTTTGAAGCTGCTCGGCACGGTCCTGCGGGCGCGCGGGGCACGGACGGTCGCCGTCGAGTCGTACGGCCTCGATGTGCACTGGAGGCTCCTGGCCGCGTCCGGTCTGCACACGGTCCCGCTGCCCTTCGACCGGCGGGGCACCGACCCGAGCGCGCTGTCCGCCGCCGACGCGGTCCTCCTCACCCCCGCCCACCAGTTCCCCATGGGCGTCCCCCTGCACCGCGACCGCCGCGCGGCCGTCGTGGACTGGGCGCGTCGCACCGGCGGGCTCGTGCTGGAGGACGACTACGACGGCGAGTTCCGCTACGACCGCCAGCCCGTGGGCGCGCTCCAGGGCCTGGACCCCGACCGGGTGATCTACCTGGGCACCGCGAGCAAGTCCCTGGCCCCCGGGCTGCGGCTGGCCTGGATGGTGCTGCCGCCGGGCCTGGCGGAGGAGACCGCGGCCGCCAAGGGCGGGGTCGACACCTGCGGAGTGCTGGACCAGCTGACCCTGGCCGAGTTCCTCACGTCCGGGGCCTACGACCGCCATGTCCGCGCGACCCGCCTGCGCTACCGGCGCCGCCGGGACGCCCTGGTCGCCGCCGTCGCGGCCCGGACCTCCGAGGCCCGGGTCACCGGTATCGCGGCCGGGCTGCACGTCCTGCTGCGGCTGCCGTCCGGCACCGAGCATTCGGTGCTCCAGGCGGCCCACTGGCAGGGCCTGGCGGTCCACGGACTCGCCCGCTACCGGCACGCCGCCTCGGTCGTCGAGCCGGCCGACGCCCTGGTCGTCGGCTACGGGACACCGCCGGACCACGCGTGGTCGGGGGCACTGGACGCGCTGTGCGCGGTACTGCCCGGATAATCGCGCGAATTCCTCACCGGAATGCCGTTCAACGGATATGGTCACCTCATGAGCGAAAGCACTTCCCTGCCCCGTGTGGCCCTGAAGAAAATAACCCCCGACGTCTCCGCCGCAATGGCCTCCCTGCACGCCGCCGCCGTTTCCGCGGCCCAGGACGCCACACTCGAACCGGAACTGCTGGAACTGGTCAGGATCCGCGCCTCGCAGATCAACGGCTGCGCGTTCTGCATCGACATGCACACCAGGGACGCCCGCGGCCAGGGCGAGACCGAGCAGCGCATCTACGCCCTGAACGCCTGGCGGGAGACGCCGTTCTTCACCGAACGCGAGCGCGCGGCACTGGCGTTGACGGAGGCGGTGACGCTCGTCCACGACGGTCGCGTCCCGGACGCGGTGTACGCCGAGGCAGCCGGGGTGTTCGACGAGAACCAGATCGCGGCGCTCATCTGGTCGGCCACCGTCATCAACGCGTACAACCGGATCGCGATAGCGACGCGTATGGCGCCAAAAAACTAAAGGCGGCCAACGGAAAATGCGCCGGGTCGAATTCGACCCGGTGTCGCTATTTCCTCGATTCAGTCGGCCGGCAGCGGCTCCATCAAACTGTCCAGCCACATCCGCCATTCCCCGGCCCGTTCCGCCGGAGGCACTCGCATGGGCCGCCCGGTCCAGCCCGTCACGGGCCGGATCCCGTGGAGCGCGTTCACCAGCCACACCTCACGGCCGTCCAGCTCGGCCACGGTCCGCTCCCGGTGGGCGATCCGGATACCGGACCGCTGCGCCCGCTCCTGGATCAGCCCGGCCGTCACACTCGGCAGGACGGGCAGCCGGGGCGGGGGCAGGCACAGGGTGTCGTCCTCCCACCACAGCACGCCGGCGGTGGCCGACTCCAGCACCGTGCCCGAGGGCGCGATCAGCACCGCCTCCTCCGCACCCTCGCCGGCGGCCCGGCGGCGCACCCGGGCCAGGGTGTCCAGGTCCGGGCCCTTGCGCCGGGGCGCGGTCCGCGGATCGGACTGGCCCGCCGCCCACAGCCGCACCCCCGTGCCGAGCGGCGGAGCGGGCCGCAGCAGCAGCCGCAACTCCAGAGAGCCCGCCGCGAGTTCCACCCGAGGGAACCACGCACCCGTGCGCGGCAGCACGGCGGTCACGTCCCGCCAGAACGCGGCGAGCCGGCGCGGCTCCGGCCCGCCGCAGTCACCGCAGGCCCGCGCGAACCGCTCCCGGTGCCGGTCATAGGCCCGCACCCGGCCCTCGCGCACCAGCCACGAGTCCGCGACGAGCAGCCGCCCCCCGGCCACCTGGTCCGGGACCGGGGCCAGGCCACGGCCGGGCGTCCACGTCCACAGGCCCTCCGCCACCGCCGGTCTGGTCACCAACTGCCTCCTCAGTACTTGCGTCCCGCGACGGCCGGTGCCCCGTGCCGGGGTCCGTACGGCGCGTGCTCCAGCCATGACCCGCACCACGGCAGCACCGGCGCCAGTGCCGCCGCGGCCCGCTGCCTGACCCGGACGGTCCGGCGGCGCGGCCGCAGATGGTCCAGGGCGGCACCGGCGGCGGCGCTGTTGAACAGGGCCGCCGCCCGCCGCACGGCGGCGAACCCGGCGACCGCCTCGCCGGTTCCCGCGGCGATCGCCTCGGCGGCGGCCGCCGCGTCCGCGATCCCGCTGTTCATGCCGCGTGCCCCGAACGGCGGGAAGAGATGCGCCGCCTCGCCGGCCAGCAGCACCCGCCGGTGCGGATCGGTGAACGACGCCGCCACCTTGCGCAGGAAGCGGTACGTCGACACCCACAGGATCCGCTCGCCGTAGCCGTCCCCGACGACCGAGGGAAGCCAGCGCCGTACCGCCTCCTCGGTGCCGAACTCCTCCTGCCGGTCGTCGTCCCGGCACTGGAGGTCGACCTGGAAGCCCCCGGTGAACGGCACCCGCATCACACTGCGCCCGCCCACCCCGGGATGCTCGTAGTGGAAGACCCGCTCCAGCGGCAGCTCGGCGCCCGGCACGTCGGCGACGTCCACGACGACGTGGAAGCCCTCACCGTGCGTGCCCTCCAGGGCGATGCCCAGCTCGCGCCGGACCGTGGAGCGGGCCCCGTCGGCGGCGATCGCGAACGCGCCGGCCCACACCCGCCCGTCCTCACCGGTCAGCCGGACCTCCGTCCCGGTGGTGCTCACGCCCGTCACGCGCGCGCCCCACACGAACTCCACCCCGGCCTGAGCACAGGCAGCGCGCAGGAACCGTTCGGTGTCCGTCTGACGCAGGCTGGTGAAGGGCGGCGGGCCGGACG
>NZ_NGFN01000553.1 GCF_002148965.1 Streptomyces swartbergensis
CCCTTCTCCCAGACCGTCACGACGAACCGGCCCCCGGGACGCAGCATCCGCGTCAGCGCGGCCGAGTCCCGGTCCATGTCCGGGAAGAAGAACACCCCGAGCCCGCACTGCACGATGTCGTAGCCGGGGCCGGGCGCGGGCCACGAGGTGACCTCGTGGCGGTGGAAGCGGATGTTCGCCAGGCCCTCCTCGCGCGCCCGGCGCTCCCCGATCGCCAGCAGCCCGTCCGCGAGATCCACGGCGTCCACCCGGCCCGCCGCCCCCACGGCCCGCGCGGCCGGCAGCGCCGACGCCCCGGCTCCGCAGCAGGCGTCCAGCACCGACTCGCCGCCGGCCGGGGCGGCCACGTCCGCCGTCGCCTCGCCGACCGGGTCCCACAGCACCCGGGACCAGCTGTGGAACTCCTCCGCTCCCGCGCTGAAGACGTCCCCGACGGTGTTCTCTCCGGTGGTCATACGCAACCGCCCCCTCGTTTTCGGCCGAGTCTAGATCGGGGGTGCCAGGCGGGCGCGGCGATTTCCGTCAGGCCGGCGGCAGCTGGGACAGCTCCTCAGCTGTGCTCCGTGGAGCGGGCGGCGGGGCCGTCGTGGTCCGGGGGATCACATGGGTGGGCAGCACGACATGCCGTTGGCGGTCCCCGCCGGGGTCGTTGACGAGCGCCAGCGCGAGCGCGCCGGCCTCCCGGCCGATGGCCGAGGGCGACTGGGCCACGGTGGTCAGGTCGAACCACTGGGCCACCGGCTGGTCGTCGAAGCCGACCACGGACACGTGCCCGGGCACCTCGACGCGCGTCGCGCGCAGGGTCCAGATGACGGCGACGGCCACCTCGTCCTGCTCGGCGAAGACCGCCGTGGGCGGCTCCCGCAACCCCAGCAGTCTGCCGACCGCCTCGGCGGCGCCGCGCTTGTCGCCCGCCGGGGTGGCGACCACCAGATCGTCGTCCAGGGGCAGACCCGCCTCGGTCAGCGCCTGCCGGTAGCCGACCAGCCGCTCCTGCGAGCTGAAGGAGAAGCCGCCGGTGCCCACCGTCCGCACGTAGGCGATCCGGCGGTGGCCGAGGTTGAGCAGGTGCCGGGTGCCGCGCAGGGCGCCGGCCACGTCGTCGACGTAGACGCTCGGACGTCCGTCGACGTGCTGGCTGACGTACACGACCGGCATGCCGAGGCCGTCCAGCCGGGCGGTCTCCTCCTCGGTGAGGTCGAAGGAGAACACCAGCAGCGCGTCCGCGTTGCGCCGCGCGGGGAGATGCTCGAAGAACGCCGTGCGCTCGGCCATGCCGGGGATCACATAGACCGTCAGTTCCATGCCGGCCGACCGCAGGACGAGCGCGAGACCCGACAGGGCCGCGCCCACGAACCACGAACTGAGCGTGGGCACGAGCACCGCGACGCTGCACGTCCTGCCCGTCACGAGGCTGGCCGCGTGGCGCGAGACCGCGAAGTTCAGCTCCCGGGCGGCCCGTTCGACGCGGGCGCGGACCTCGGGCGAGACGGTGGACAACCCGCGCAGGGTGCGCGAGACCGTGGAGGTGGAGACCCCGGCCCGTTCGGCGACGTCAGCCATCGTGGGGTGCCGCTGACCTGGTGGCATGGGCCGGACGCTAGCACAGGAACCCTGCCGTGCACGGCAGTTGGTGACAGCGCTGTCTCACCAACTTCTTGCCTTCTTACCACGGTATGACGCATTGACTTCCGAACGTAGCGCTCCTAGCGTGCAAACGTTGTCTCGACAGGTTCGAAGTCTCCCCGGAGGGACGCCTTCTACCCGCTGTGAACTGGGGTTTTTATCAGCGGAATGCCGTGGCAACGCAATCTCATGACCAAAGCCATTCCGGGGGAACAGACATGACTTCGGTCCGTCACGACCAGGAGAGACAGTGAAGACCAGCACCGCCAGAGCGATTCAGTGTTCCGCAGCGCTCGCCGCCGCCGGACTCCTCCTCACCGCCTGCGGCTCGTCCGGCGGCAGCGGCTCCGGACAGTCCGCGCAGGCCGGGCCGGCGTCGTTCAAGGGCCGAGGCCCCATCACGTACGTCGCCGGCAAGGACACCACCGGCACCGTCCAGACGATCATCAGCCGCTGGAACAAGGCGCACCCCAAGGAAAAGGTCACCTTCATCCAGCTGCCGACGGACGCCGACTCGCAGCGCCAGCAGATGATCCAGAACGCGGAGACGAAGTCCGACGCCTACACGGTGCTCGCCACCGACGTCGTGTGGACGTCGGAGTTCGCCGCCCACCAGTGGATCGAGCCGCTGCCCGCGAACCAGTTCCCGCTCGGCAAGATGCTCCAGCCGGTGGTGGAGACGGGCAAGTACCGCGGCAAGCTCTACGCCGTCCCCGGCAGCTCCAACGGCGGCCTGCTGTTCTACCGCACCGACCTGCTGAAGAAGGCCGGCGTCACCCGACCGCCCACCACCTGGGCCCAGATGACCGCCGCCTGCGCCAAGGTGAAGAAGCTGCCCGAAGCGAAGAACATGTCCTGCTACGCCGGGCAGTTCCAGAAGTACGAGGGCCTGACGGTGAACTTCGCCGAGGCCGTGAACTCCGCCGGCGGCCAGATCGTCGACGCGAGCGGCAAGCCCGACGTCGACACCCCGCAGGCCAAGAAGGGCCTGGACTTCCTCGTCCACTCCTTCAAGGACAAGACCATCCCCAAGGAGGCCATCACCTACCAGGAGGAGGACGGCCGCCAGGCGTTCCAGTCAGGCAAGCTGATCTTCCTGAACAACTGGCCGTACGTGTACTCCCTCGCCCAGAAGAGCGCCATCAAGGGCAAGTTCGCCGTCGCACCCCTGCCCGGCCTCAACGGCCCCGGCGCCTCCAGCCTGGGCGGCTCGAACCTGGCCCTGTCGTCCTTCGCCAAGAACAAGGCCACGGCGCTGGACTTCATGAAGTTCTTCACCAGCGAGGAGAGCGCGACCTACTTCCTCAAGAGCGCCTCCCTCGCCCCGCCCTACGCCGACCTCTACGACAACGCGTCCCTGGACAAGCAGTATCCGTACCTGCCCGACCTCAAGCAGTCGATCACGAAGGCCGTGCCGCGCCCGCGCGTCGTGCAGTACGGTGACGTGACCGCCGCGATCCAGAACGAGGTCTACGCCGCGCTCACCGGTAAGAAGAGCAGCGCACAGGCGCTGAAGGACCTCCAGGGGGACCTTCAGAAGCTGACGGCACAGTGAGGCCGCGGGTCATGGCCGACACCGCGATCCCGCCCGACACCGCCCCGCACGAGCCCGGGAC
>NZ_NGFN01000554.1 GCF_002148965.1 Streptomyces swartbergensis
CCCCGCCCTCACCGCACCCCCGCCCTCACCGCACAACGCTTCATCGCCGACCCCTACGGCGACACCCCCGGCAGCCGCCTCTACCGCACCGGCGACCGCGCCCGCCTGCGCCCCGACGGAACCCTCGAATACCTCGGACGCACCGACAACCAGATCAAACTCCGCGGCTTCCGCATCGAACCCGGCGAGATCGAAGCCACCCTCACCCACCACCCGACCGTCAAGGAAGCCGCCGTCATCGACGACGAACACGCGCGGCTGATCGCCTACGTCACGCCCGCGGACGCCGTCGAGGCCGGCCCCGCCGACATCCGCCGGTTCGCGCAGGGCCGGCTGCCCGCGTACATGGTGCCGTCGGCGGTGGTGGTTCTGGACGCACTGCCACTGACGTCGAACGGGAAGCTGGACCGAAGTCGCCTGCCGGTGCCGGAGTTGGGCAGGCCGGAACTGGACGTCCGCTTCGTGGCGCCGCGTGACGTGGTGGAGGAGGTCGTGGCGCAGGTCTGGTGCGCGGTGCTCGGCGTCGACCGGGTCGGCGTGCACGACAACTTCTTCGAGTTGGGTGGGCACTCGCTGCTGGTGATCCAGGTGATGGCCCGGATCCGGAAGCTGCTCGATGTCGAGGTGCCGCTGCGGGTGCTGTTCGACGCCGCGACGGTCGAGGAGGTGGCCGCCCGCGTCCGTGCCGAACAGGGCAAGGGCCTCGGCCACGGGGCTCCGGCCCTTGAGCCGGTGGACCGGAGCGGGCCGCTGCCGCTGTCGTTCGCGCAGCAACGCCTGTGGTACCTGGACCAGTTGACGCCCGACAGCGACTTCTACACCATGTGCGACGCCTACCGGGTCCGCGGCCCTCTCGACCTGGACGCGCTACAGCGGGCGCTGCGGACGCTGGTCGAGCGACACGAGACGCTGCGAACGGCGTTCGTCGACCGGGACGGCGTGCCCTACCAGGTCGTCTCGGCCCCCGACGCGCCGGTCGTGCGGCGGGCGACGGAGGTCGTGCGGATCGAGCCGCCCGAGCGGACCGAGGACGGCGTGCGGGCCCTGGTGGCGGCGGAGGCACGCATCCCGTTCCGGCTGGCGGACGGCGCGCTGATGCGTGTGGCTGTCGCCCGGCTGGCGGACGACGAGCACGTGCTGGTGGTGACCATGCACCACATCGTCTCCGACGGCTGGTCGGTCGACGTCCTGGTGGACGAACTCGGCCGCCTGTACCGGGAATACGTCACCGGCACCCCCGCCGCGCTCCCCCGACTGGACATCCAGTACGCCGACTTCGCCGTCTGGCAGCGAGCCTGGATGACCGGCCCGGTACAGCAGGAGCAACTCGCGTACTGGAAGCGGGCCCTGGACGGCGCGCCCTCGGTACTGCGGCTGCCTGCGGACCACCCGCGTCCCGCCGTCCAGTCCCACCGGGGCGAGACCGTCGAGTTCCCGCTGCCCGCACCGCTGGTCGCGCGGCTGGAAGCGCTCGGCCGAGAGCAGGGCGTCACCCTGTTCATGACGCTGTTCGGCGCCTTCCAGGTACTGCTGGCGCGCTACAGCGGCCAGGACGACCTGGTCGTGGGAGTGCCGGCGGCGAACCGTACCCGCGCCGAGACCGAACCCCTGGTCGGCTTCTTCGTCAACACCCTCCCCGTACGGGTCCGCTGTCCGTCGGAGCTGTCGTTCCTCGAGTTGCTCGACCGGGTCCGCGAGGCCGCGCTGGGCGCCTTCGCCCATCAGGACCTGCCCTTCGAGACGCTGGTCGAGACGCTCGCGCCCGAGCGCGACCTCAGCCACAACCCTCTCGTCCAGGTCACCTTCCAGCTCCTCGACGCCCCCGACGAGAAGCTCGTCCTGCACGGCACGGACTGCGCCTCGCTGGGCTTCGGCGGCGTGACGAGCCGATTCGACCTGTCCCTCGACATCGTCTCGGGCCGGGACGGGAAGCGGTGCGTGCTCACGTACTGCCCCGACCTGTTCGACCGGCCCCGCATGGACGTGCTGGCCGCCCACTACCTGACACTGCTCGGCGCGGCGGCGGACGAGCCCGGCCTCCGGGTGGGTGACCTGCCACTGAGCGACGACGCCGAACGCCTGCGCCTACTGGCCGGGTCCGGGTCGCTGCACACGCCTGCCGCCGACCCTCAAGCGGATGCGGACACGGAGACGGTCCCGGACGCCTTCGCCGCGCAGGTGCGGGCGACTCCGGACGCGCCCGCGCTGGCATACGGGGACACGACGCTGACGTTCGCCGAGCTCGACACCCACGTCTCCGGCCTGGTCGAGCAGTTGCTGCGCTCCGGCGTGGTGGCCGAGATGCCGGTCGCGGTGTGCCTGCCGCGCTCCGCCGACAGCATCGTGGCCCTCCTGGCCGTCCTGCAGTCAGGAGGCGTCTACGTGCCTGTGGACCCGGAGTGGCCCGCGGGCCGCGTCGCCCACATCCTCGACGAGGTCGCGGCCCCCGTCGTCATCACCCGAGACCTGCCGACCGATCCCGGCCGCGTCCACCTCGACCCGCGACAGGCCCCAGGCGGCGGCTCGGCGCCCACGCCGCGCCTCCACCCCGACCAGGCCGCGTACATCATCTACACCTCGGGGTCCACCGGCGCCCCCAAGGGCGTCACCGTCCAGCATCGCTCCCTGCGCCACCTTCTGTGCCACGTACGACGCATGGCACAGGGCGGGCCCCGGCGGAATATCGCACACACCACCGCGATGACCTTCGACCCGTCACTGGAACAGTTCCTGTGGCTGGTCGCCGGACACACCCTGCACGTCGCACCGGAGGACGTGCGCCGCGATCCCGAGGCGCTGGTGGCTCTGGTGCGGCGGGCCGCGATCGACGTCCTCAACGTCACGCCGTCCCATCTGGGCATGCTGATCGATGCCGGGCTGCTGGAGGGCGACCGGGTGCCGGGAACGGTCCTGGTGGGCGGCGAGGCGGTGTCCGCGACGCTGTGGCGGACGCTGCACGAACGTGGGGCCGCCACTCAGGCCTTCAACCTGTACGGCCCTACGGAAGCGACCGTCGACGCCACCTGCCACGACCTGTCCGGCCCTGTCGACGTGCCCGTCATCGGCACCCCACTGCCCAACGTCCGCCTCCGCCTCCTCGACGAACAGCTGCGACCGGTCCCCATCGGCGTCGCCGGCGAGATCTACCTCGGCGGCCCCGGACTGGCCCGCGGCTACGTCAACCGCCCCGCCCTCACCGCACAACGCTTCATCGCCGACCCCTAC
>NZ_NGFN01000555.1 GCF_002148965.1 Streptomyces swartbergensis
GGCCGCCCATCCCCCTGCCCATCCGGTTCGCTGACCCGCTGGCCTTCAGCCCGGACGGGCGCCTCCTGGCGACCGCCTACGACGACCGCACCGTCCAGCTGTGGAACATCGCCGACCCGTCCCGCCCCCGTCGGCTCGGCGCGCCCCTCACCGGTCACAAGGGGTACGTCAACTCCCTCGTCTTCAGCCCGGACGGCCGTACGCTCGCCAGCGGCAGCGCCGACGGCACCATCCGGCTGTGGAACGCGACGGACCCCGGGCATGCCGTCCTGCGCGGCGCACCTCTCAGGGGCCACCTCGGAGCCGTCAACGTCCTCGCCTACAGCCCCGACGGGCACACGCTGGCCAGTGGCGGCGACGACAACTCGGTCCGGCTCTGGGACATCGAGGACCCCTCCAAGGCCTCGGAGGAGAGGAGTCTCACGGGCCACACGGAGGCGGTCGCGTCACTGACCTTCAGCCGGACCGGCCGCACCCTGGCCAGCGGCGGCAACGACAGCACCGTCCGGCTCTGGAACGTCTCCGACCCGTCTAGGGCCGGTGCGATCGGCCAGTCGATGAGCCCCAACGCCAAGAGCGGCACCTTCCTGGCGTTCAGCCCGAACACCCACATGCTCGGGGTGTCGAGCGGCACCGACACCATCCGGCTGTGGAACCTGGACGTCGACGACGCCGCACGCCGCGTGTGCACGATGACCCGGGGCGTGCTGACGCCGGAGACCTGGCGCGAGTACCTGCCCCGGCTGTCCTACGACCCGCCGTGCGAGCCCTGACGGACCGGGAGCCGCGCAACAGGCCGCGCAATCACGGCAGTTGAGTGATACGAGTCACAACTCCGGCTTTGCTGACGAACAGTCGGTTCCGATGGGCAAGCGCTTGTTACCCTTGGCCATAGCCCGACCGCTGGTGCATCCCCCGTCGCCAGCGGTCGGGCCTTTGTGTGTGCGTGGCTTCTATACGTGGCTTCTATGGGCGCGCGTGGCCGCGCAGGTCGAGCCGCATCAGGACCCGGGGGTGGCCGGCCAGCACCGAGGTGGTGTCCGCCGCGTACGTGAAGCCGGCGCGTTCGAAGTTCTTCCGCAGGCCGGGGTACGCCATCGTCAGGTCGACCTTGGCGTCGCCGTTGTCGAGGGGATACGCCTCGATCGCCGGTGCGCCGTGGGCGCGGGCGAACTCGACCGCGCCGGCGATCAGGGCGTGCGAGATGCCCTGCTTCCGGTGACCGGGGCGTACCCGGACGCACCACAGCGACCAGACGGGCAGGTCGTCGACGTGCGGGATCTTGCGGTTGCGGGCGAAGGAGGTGTCCGCGCGCGGGGCGACGGCGGCCCAGCCGACCGGTTCGTCGCCGTCGTAGGCGAGCACGCCGGGCGCGGGATCCTCGCGGCACAGTTCGGCGACGTACTCGCCGCGCGCCGGTCCGCGCAGTTCGTTGTTGAGCTTGGAGGGGAGCCGGTAGCTCAGGCACCAGCAGACGTTCGCAGCGGGCGACTTCGGGCCGAGCACGGCACGGACGTCCTCGAAGTCCGAGGCCGGGCGAACGTCGATGCTCATGCCTCCACGATGGCACGCGCCGCTCGGCCGCGCCGCCCGGCTGGGCGAAAACCCGCTACGCCCTCGGAGCCGGTGACACGGCCTGGCTGAACGCGTTGTAGAACGGCTGCGCCTTCCCGGCGAGCGCCGAGGCGCCCTGCGCGAACGGCGTGATCGGATCGATCGCCCCGGACCGGCTGCCGCCACCGCCACCGCCACCGCCACCGCCGCCGCCGGGTTCGGCGGCCAGGGCGTAACTGCTTTCTCCCAGGTCACAGGGCTGCCATGAGTGTTTCAGACGTAAGACCGACCGCTGCCTGGCAGGCGCACGGGCCGGGCATCGCGGGCCGGCTCAGGCCGACGCCGCGCGCAGCAGTCGCAGTTGGCCGATCTCGCTCACGTTCTTCATCAGTTCCGCGTTCACCCAGGCCACCATGTGCGCGACGGTGTACTGGGGGTCGTCCGGCCGGGGGAACGATGCCGTGGCGTCCAGGTCGGCGTCGGTGAGGTCGTCCAGGACGGCCAGCCACTCCGTGCGCAGGCCGCGCAGCCACTCGACGGCCGGTGTGCCCGCGCCGGGCCACACGACGTCCGCGCGGTCGCGGGGCGGGCGGCCCCGGGCGTGGTCGAGGGCCACGCTCCACCACCAGCCGATGTGCCAGCTCACCCAGGCAATGGTGGGGACGGGCACAGGGTCGGGCTCGGTCTCCGCCCAGTCCGGTACCCAAGTGCCGTCGGGGCCCCTGCGCATCGTCCAGCAGAGCGGCACCGGCTCCCAGAGGAAGTCCTCCGGCTCCAGCCGCTCCAGGTGGTACTCGAACAATGACCAGATCAACTCGAGCTGCCAACGCGGCAGTTCCGCACGGGAAAGGCTCATCGGACGACCCTACGCAACGGCCCGGGCGTCCCGGGCCAGTCCCGGCCAGTCGAGGTCCCGCAGCCCCGGCTCCGCGTCGCAGCCCGACGGCAGACGAGGTGTGGCCTGAAACCAGACAACGGTGAGACGGGAGCGGTACGCGACCGGGTCGCGGGCCGGATCGAGAGCCGTGGAGTGGAAGGTGCCGACGCAGGCCACGGCGGGCAGGACCTCGACGGGCCCGAGGCCGCCCGCGTACTGGTCGGGGTAGGCGCGCGGCGGCGCGACCAGGTGCACCGGCGTGCCGGGGCGGGCCCGCGCGGCGGCGCGCAGCAGCCCTCGGATCCGCAGGTCGTTCACCGGCTTGCAGGGGTAGCCCTCCAGCAGGTCGCCGTACGTCGACGTGAACCGCAGCTCGGCGAGATCCACCGAGCGGCCGGAGGCCAGGACGAGGCGGGCGAGCGCCAGGGCCGGCGATGTGGCGTGCTGTTGCATGGAGGTCTTTCGGTGCTCATGGACGGGGTGCCGCTCACGGCCGGTGCCCCGTCATCCGTGCCGCCGACGCGATCGTCGCCCGGGCCTCGCGCTCGGACAGGCCGGTGCCCCGCGCGGCCTCGACCAGGGCGTCCACGAGCGCGGCGCCGATGCCGTCCTCGTAGGCCCGGCAGGCCGCCCAGAACAGCCGGGTGTTGCGCTGGCCCTCGTGCGCGGCGAGGACGAACTGCACCAGGCCCTGGCCGTGCCCGCCGGTCACCGGGGGTGTGGGGTGGTGGG
>NZ_NGFN01000556.1 GCF_002148965.1 Streptomyces swartbergensis
AACCCACCCCCGGACCATCCCCCCGCACGGAACGGATTCGCCGCATGAGTGAGCCGCACAGCAAGCCCCGGCACCGCAGAAGCCGCACGGCCCTGGCGGTCGGTGTGCCGCTGGCCCTGACCGCCGCCGGCACCCTCGCCTACGGCACCGACCTCGGCGTCCTCGGCTCCACCGCCCGGCAGGCCTCCGCCGCCGCTCCCGCCTGGGCCGCCGACACCGCCGACGGGTTCGCCTCCGTCAACTCCCTCGGCCAGAACGGCACCTACGGCGGCCGGGACGGCAAGACCGTCACCGTGAAGACGCAGGCCGACCTGGAGAAGTACGCCACGGCCACCGAGCCGTACGTCATCGTCGTCGCCGGCACGATCACCATGAACCCGGTCGGCAAAGAGATCAAGGTGCAGTCCGACAAGACCATCGTCGGGTCCGGGACCTCCGGGCACATTGTCGGCGGTGGGTTCTTCCTCGGTTCCGGGGTCCACAACGTGATCATTCGGAATCTGACCATCCGGGACTCGTACCAAGGCGTCTGGAACGACAAGGATCACGACTTCGACGCCATCCAGATGGACGGCGCCCACCACGTGTGGATCGATCACAACGATCTGCGGCACATGGCCGACGGGCTCATCGACGTCCGCAAGGACAGCACGAACGTCACCGTCTCCTGGAACAAGCTGAGCGACAACAACAAGACCTTCGGCATCGGCTGGACCGAGAACGTCAAGACGGACATCACGATCCACCACAACTGGATCCGCGAGACCGAGCAGCGCAACCCGTCCACCGACAACGCCGCCCACGCCCACCTCTACAACAACTTCCTGGAGGACGCCCCGGGCACCGGCATCAAGTCGTCGTACGGCAACTACTCGCGCGGCGCGACCAAGATGGTCCTGGAGAACTCCCTCTTCCAGGGCGTCAACAACCCCGTCATCAAGGACAGCGGCGCCGCCATCGTCCAGCGCGGGAACTCCTTCTCCGGCACCAGCGGGCGCAACGAGAGCGGCGGGAGCGCCTTCGACCCGAAGGCCTACTACCCGTACACCCTCGACAAGGCCGCCGACCTTCCGTCGATCCTCAAGTCCGGTGCCGGGCCCCGCGCTTCCATCGGTACGACCACCGCCGCCTCCACCAAGGCCGCCAATGCCACCACCCTCACCGTGGCCAAGGACGGCAGCGGGCAGTACACGACCGTGCAGGCCGCCGTGAACGCCGTACCGGCGAACAATCCGTCGCGCGTCGTGATCGCCGTGAAGCCGGGGACGTACCGGGAGCTGGTCAAGGTGCCGTCCAACAAGCCGCACGTCACCATCCAGGGCACCGGCGGCAGCCGCAAGGACACGACGATCGTCTACAACAACGCCTCCGGTACGCCGAAGCCCGGCGGCGGCACGTACGGCACGGGCGGCAGCGCCACCGTCGCCGTCGAGGCCGACGACTTCCAGGCGCGGAACCTGACCATCTCCAACGACTTCGACGAGAAGGCCAACCAGTCCCTCAGCGGCCACCAGGCCGTCGCCCTGCGGACCGCCGCCGACAAGGTGTTCCTGGACGGGATCATCGTCAGCGGGGACCAGGACACGCTGCTGCTCGACACCGCCGCGAAGGACCGGCTGGGCCGGGTCTACGTCAGCAACTCCTACGTCATCGGCAACGTCGACTTCATCTTCGGGCGGGCCACGGCCGTCGTCGACAGGTCCGTCATCACACTGAAGAAGCGCTGGGACGGCACCTCGGCCGGCTACGTCACCGCCCCGAGCACCGCCGCGAACCGCAAGGGCATCCTGATCGCCAACTCCACGGTGAACGGCGACGTGTCGGGCGGCAGCTTCTACCTCGGGCGGCCCTGGCACGCGGGCGGGGACGCCTCGCTCGACCCGCAGACCACGGTCCGCAACACCAGCCTGAGCGCCGCGATCAAGTCCACGCCGTGGACCGACATGAGCGGCTTCTCGTGGAAGGACGACCGGTTCGCCGAGTACAAGAACACCGGTGCGGGCGCGGGTTCGGCGAGCTCCAACCGGCCGCACCTGACCGACGCGCAGGCCGCCGACCAGGAGGTCGCGGACTGGCTCGCGGGCTGGACGCCTTCGGCGTCCTGACGGCTCCCTTCCGGGTCCGGCTGACGAGCGGCGCCGGACCCGGAAGGGCCACCATGGTCCCCGTGGGGGCTTCTACTGCTTCCAGGCCCAGTGCAGCCGGTCCAGGCCGCTCTGGTTGTTCACCGTCAGGCTGAGGTTCGTCCCCGTGCCCTGGAGCGTGGTGAGGGAGTAGGTGTCACCGTTGCGCAGGCCGGGCCAGTAGACCGAGCCGAGGCCCATCTCGCGGATGGTGTCGGTCGCGGCCTGGATGTAGGCGACCTCGTTGGAGCCGTTGACCGGGCCGTTGTAGTCCAGGCCGGTCGTCATCGAGGCGCCGAACTCGTCGAGGATCGTGCGCGAGGCGCAGTCGCCGATGCGCGCCTTGAAGTCCTGCTTCCACTGGTCGACGCTGGTCCAGTCGGTATGCCAGAAGCCGTAGTTGTGCAGGGCGATCCGGGTGCCGTTGAGGCGCGGGTCGGCGCAGACCGGCTTGACGTCCTCGCTGTACTTGTACCCGCCGATCAGCATCCGGTCGCGGGGCACGTTGCGGTGGGTGGTCACCCACTTCGCTGCGATGTCGGTCCACTCCTGGGCGGTGTAGCCGAACGGCTCGTTCATCGGCTCGAAGTACACCTTGGAGTTGCGGGCGTAGGCGGAGGTGATCCGCGCCCACATCTGGTCCCAGGAGGCCTGGTTGTCTATCTTGCCGTCCTTGGCGTTGTCGGCCTCCCAGTAGCCCAGGATGACCTTGAAGCCCTTGGCGGTGGCGGCGTCGATCGCGCCCCGGTACGACTTCCAGAACGGGCCGTTCACGGAGGCCGGGTTCACCGGGAGGCGGACGGTGTTGGCGCCCAGCTTGGAGAACCCGCCGATGATCGCCCTGGACTTGGCGTAGGTCGTGGCGTAGCTGTCGGAGGTGGACAGGCCCGAGGGCACGACCGCGTCGTCRGCGTAGTTGTCGCGCGGGTCGGCCCAGTTGACGCCCTTGAAGTCGCTGACGGGCGGCGGGGCGGTGGGGGAGGCGGCTGCGGGAGAGGCGAGGGCCCCGCCGAATGCC
>NZ_NGFN01000557.1 GCF_002148965.1 Streptomyces swartbergensis
CGCCGAAACAGCCGAAAGGAAGACCCATCATCACCCGGCAGACTCCGC
Source organism: Streptomyces swartbergensis (assembly GCF_002148965.1). Classification (GTDB taxonomy): domain Bacteria; phylum Actinomycetota; class Actinomycetes; order Streptomycetales; family Streptomycetaceae; genus Streptomyces; species Streptomyces swartbergensis. Next base: position 49 of record NZ_NGFN01000557.1, read on the forward strand.
CCCCGCTGGCGGAACTCTCCATGCTGGCCTCCCTCGGCACCATGCCCGAGCTGGCCCGCCAACTCTCCGGCCTGGGCGGCTGCACCAACCCCGTGCGCCTCGACGGCCACCGCACCGAGTACGCGGTCGACCGGACGACCGGAGAGATCGGGCGCGTCCTCCACCACCTCGACTCGTCCTCCCTGCCCGCCGGAAGTCTCCTCGTCCGCTGCAACAACCGCCGTGCCACCCGCTGCGCGGCCTGCGCGGAGGTCTACCGCAGAGACACCTTCCACCTGATCACCGCCGGACTCCGTGGTGGCAAGGGCACCGCCGAACAGGTCGGCACGCACCCGCGCGTCTTCGCCACTCTCACCGCACCGAGCTTCGGCCCGGTTCACAACCGCCCCTCCATCGGGCGGCCCTGCCGCTGCGGTGCCCGGCACGAGGACACAGACCCGGTCCTCGGTACGCCCCTCGATCCGGGCGCGTACGACTACGAAGCGGCCGTGCTCTGGAATGCCCACGCCGGAGCCCTCTGGCGGCGCTTCTCGATCTACCTGCGCCGTGAGATCGCCAAGCGCGCCGGACTCACCCAGCGTGCGTTTCGGGATCACGCGCGCGTCTCCTTCGCCAAGGTCGCCGAGTACCAGAAGCGGGGCGCCGTCCACTTCCACGCGGTCATGCGCCTCGACGGCCCGGAGGGCGGCGACACGGCCCCTCCGGCCTGGGCGTCCGCCGAGCTGCTGGCCGACGCCATCCAGGCCGCTGTCACCGCCACACGCGTCAATGGACCGGACGTCGACGGCCGCGCCCACACCTTCACCTTCGGCCGCCAACTCGACGTGCGCACCATCCGCTCCGCCGACTTCGACGGCGGCCAGGAGCTGACCGAACGGGCCGTAGCGGCGTACATCGCCAAGTACGCCACCAAGGGCGCCGAGACAGCGACCGGCACCCTGGACCGGCCGATCCGCTTCCTCGCCGAACTGGCACAGGCCCGGATCACCGACCACGCCCGGCGCATGATCCGGACGGCCTGGACCCTCGGCGCACGCAAGGACCTCGAACACCTCCGCCTGCGTGCCTGGGCCCACATGCTCGGCTTCCGCGGCCACTTCTCCACCAAGTCCCGCCGCTACTCCACCACCCTCGGCGCCCTCCGCGATGCCCGCGCCGAATGGCGCCGCGCACAGGCTGCCACTGCCGTTCCCCAGGACGGCGAAACCACGCTCGTCCTCGCTCACTGGGTCTTCGCCGGAACCGGCCTCAGCACCGGAGAAGCCTGGCTCGCCGCATCCCTCGAACCCGCCCCCGGAACGGAAGGAGAGCCCACCACATGAACGACCGCTACCTGTCCGTCGACCAGGTCGCCGAGCTGCTCGGCACGACTCCCCGCTTCCCGCGGCGGCTCATCGAGGAACGGCGCATCCGTTACGTGAAGGTCGGCCGGCATGTGCGTATCCCGGAAAGCGCGGTCGAAGAGTTCATCCGGTCCCGCACGGTGGAGCCGCTCAGGCGCCCCCGACCGCGCTACGGGAGGGCTGCCTGATGGCCAACAACAGGGGCAGGCGTCGCCGCTTCGGCGCGATCAGAAAGCTCCCCTCCGGCCGGTACCAGGCGCGCTATCCAGGGCCCGACGGGGTGATGCGTCCGGCGCCCTTCACGTTCGAGACGACGGCGGACGCTGATGATTGGCTCGCCGAAAAGCAGACCGAGATTCGCCGTGGTGAGTGGCGCGACCCCGATGCGGGCGCAGTGAGCTTCCGGGCCTACGCGGAGAAGTGGGTGGAGGAACGGGAGCTCGCGCCGCTGACGCAGGACCTCTACCGCTATCTCCTCGACAAGCACCTGTTCGCCTTCGGGGACCTGGACTTGGACGAGATCACCGCGCCCCGAGTCCGGGAGTGGCGGGCCGAACGGCTGCGACTCACGGGTGCCAAGACGATCACGGCCAAGGCGTACCGGCTCCTCAAGGCCATCATGGAGACGGCAGTGGACGACGAACTGATCACGCGCAACCCGTGCCGCATCAAAGGCGCCGGTAAGGAGAAGGCCGCTGAGCGCCGTATCGCCACCGTCGGCCAGGTGGACGCCCTCGCCAACGCTGTGGGGATGCGGTGGCGGCTCATGGTCTACCTCGGCGCCTATGGCCCGCTCCGGCCGGAAGAGCTGGCCGGTCTCCGGCGGCGGGACGTCGACCTCGACCACTTACGCCTCCGGGTCCGTCTCGCCGAGCCGGAGCGGATGAACGGGCGTCGCGTCCAGGGCGACACCAAGTCCGAGGCCGGCACCCGGACTGTGATTCTTCCCGCCTTCCTCCGCCGGGAGCTCTGTTGGCACCTGGAGTCGTACGCCGAGCCGGGCCCGGACGGGCTGCTCTTCGTCGGTGAGAAGGGGGCTCCCTTCCGACGCAGCACCTTCGGGCGGAAGTGGCGGAAGGCCCGGGAGGTCGTCGGCATGCCGGAGGGGTTCCGGTTCTACGACCTGCGGCACACAGGGCACACGCTCTCGACCCGGTCCGGTGCCACCTTGAAGGACACGATGGTGCGCGCCGGACAGTCGTCCGAGAAGGCCGCGCTGATCTATCAGCACTCCGACGAGGAGCGCCAGGAGGAGGTTGCCGCCGGCCTCGATGCCACCGTCCGGAAGGCTCGGGAGGAGGCTGCCCGGAAGGCCGCCGAGAAGCGTTCTGGCACGGATCTGGCACGCGGCGAGTGATCACAGCTGACAGCAAAACGGCCCAGGTCTCTGACCTGGGCCTTCTTCGTGGAGCGGGTGACGAGAATCGAACTCGCGCTCTCAGCTTGGGAAGCTGATGTTCTACCATTAAACTACACCCGCGTAAGACGCCGACCGGAGTCGGTGTCCGAACGCCCGCTTACTCTACCTCATGCCAGGCCTCCGGTGTTCAAACCGCGAGGCCTCAGCGCGTTTCAGGGGGTGGGATCGGGCTGCGGGTGACCGGAGTTGGGGCGTACGGGGGGGGCGCGGGCGAGGGCCCGGACGGGACCGGAGTGCCGCCTGGAGGGCCGTCCCTTTGATCCCGTACTGTGGCTTTTGTCGTCAGGCAAGCAGCAGCCGGACGCGGCTCTTGGGGAAGTGACTC
>NZ_NGFN01000558.1 GCF_002148965.1 Streptomyces swartbergensis
TCCCCCTGCCGTGGCCCCACGAGGCTGCCGCCATGAGCCGCACGAAGCCCCGTTCGAACCCGTCGAACCGCCGAGCCCCTCAACTCGACGCAAACAGACGAGAGTTACGAGCTCACCGGCGCCGCTGCGCCACGCCTGACCAACCGGCTCGCCGGCCCGCTGGGCCGCACTGTCACCCCGGCGACGCGCAACGGGCGTCAGGGCGGCCACGGTGGCGACCGCGGTGGCGGTGGCAGTGACGCGGCCAGCCCGCACCCCGACGACCGGTCCCGGCCGCGACCGGGCCGGCCGGCACGCCCCGGAGCCTCACCGTCGACACAGCCGTTTCCGGTTGCTCGGAACTCCCCGGGATGCCGGCCGTCCCTTTCTCTGCGTAACGCTCCGTAACGCGCGCGCAATACACAGCACAGTTTCGTCTTCGGCCGTGCCTGCGCCCGTGGCCTTTCCGAACCGGTTCACGTCACCCGCGCCCCGGCAACCGCGTGATCTCGGCCACGGCCAACCGGAAGTGCGCGTTCTCAGAATGCGGACTTCGGAGAAAGTCCACCAAACCCGCCGAGACAGCCCGCCACCGAAGCCGGGCATCCACCGCGTCATAACAAGAAAGTCACAAGCCAGCCCACGCCGCTGACCCTGCCTCCGCACGGGCTTAGAGTCACGGCCAGTCACCGCTCCATCGGGAGTTCGGTACCAGCGCGGCACTCACCCCCCGATCAGGGCGGGCCTGCCTGTGAAAGGACTGATCGTGCGACAGCGTTCCTTGGTGATTCTTACCTCCGTTCTTACGACCGGAGCTCTGACTCTCACCGCCTGCGGCTCCCGAGACGACAGCGGTGACAAGAGCGGAGACAGCGGCGACGGCACCACGCTGACCATCGGCGTGGACGCGCCCCTGTCCGGTGAGAACTCCACCACCGGCCTCGGCATCCAGTACGGCGCTCAGATCGCCGTCGACGACGCCAACAAGAACAACTGGGTCCCGGGCGTGAAATTCAAGCTCAGGGCCCTGGACGACAAGGCGCAGCCCGCCACCGGCCAGTCCAACGCCACCAGCCTCACCGGCGACAAGACCGTCGTCGGCGCCGTCGGCCCGCTGAACTCCGGCGTCGCCCAGACGATGCAGCAGGTGTTCGCCTCGGCCAACATGGTCCAGATCTCCCCCGCGAACACCGCCCCCGAGCTGACCCAGGGCAAGAACTGGCAGACGGACAAGAAGCGCCCGTTCAAGACGTACTTCCGCACCGCCACCACCGACGAGCTGCAGGGCAGCTTCGCGGCCGGCTACGCGTACAACGGCCTCAAGAAGAAGAAGGCTTTCGTCGTCGACGACAAGCAGACCTACGGCGCCGGCCTCGCGAAGATCTTCAACGAGCAGTTCAAGAAGCTCGGCGGCAAGGTCGTCGCCACCGACCACGTCAACACCGGCGACAAGGACTTCGGCTCCCTCGTCACGAAGATCAAGAACTCCGGTGCCGACCTGCTCTACTACGGCGGCCAGTACGACGAGTCCGCGCTGATCACCAAGCAGCTCAAGGACGCCGGCGTCAAGATCCCGCTGTTCGGCGGCGACGGCATGTTCGCCTCCACCTACATCGAGGCCGCCGGCAAGTCCTCCGAGGGCGACCTCGTCACCGCGATCGGTGTCCCCGCCGACACCCTGCCTGCGGCCAAGCAGTTCATCCAGACGTACAAGGACAAGGGTTACAAGGGCGACTACGGCGCCTACGGCGCGTACGCCTACGACGCCACCACGGCCATCATCAAGGCCGTCAAGGCCGCGGCCGACGCCAACGGCGGCAAGGTGCCCACCGACATCAACGACCTGCGCTCCAAGGTCGTCGACGGCGTCCAGAAGTCCGACTTCGAAGGCCTCACCGGCAAGGTCTCCTTCGACCAGTACGGCGACACCACCAACAAGCAGCTGACGGTGTACCAGGTCGAGAAGGGTGCCTGGAAGGCCGTGGAGACCGGCACCGCCGACCTCCAGTAGTTCCGGCCCCCCAGTACGCCGCACCACGGGCCGCGCGGGAGGACGACCCCGACCGCGCGGCCCGTTTTCACACCCCCACCCAGCACACGACCACGCACACATCCAGTGCACACCACCACCAGCGACATGGAGGCCATGCGGTGAACACCCTGCCGCAGCAGCTGGCCAACGGGCTGCTTCTCGGCTCGATGTACGGGCTGATAGCCATCGGTTACACGATGGTGTACGGCATCGTCCAGCTCATCAACTTCGCGCACGGCGAGATCTTCATGACCGGCGCGTTCGGCGCCCTCACGGTCTACTTCTACATCCTCCCCGACGGCACCTCGATGGCCCTCGCCGTACCCCTGATGCTCCTGGGCGGCGCCATCGTGGCCATCCTCATCGCCGTCGGAGCGGAACGGTTCGCCTACCGGCCACTGCGCGGAGCACCACGACTGGCACCGCTCATCACCGCCATCGGCCTCTCCCTGGCGCTCCAGGAGGTCGTGCGCAACTTCTACCCCGGCGCCGACCGCACCCGCGCCTTCCCCGGCCTCGACGCCACCCACGACATCGGCTCCATCACCATCAAGGACGCCGACATCTTCCTCATCCTCGCCGCCGTCACCTGCATGGCCGCCCTCGCCTTCTTCGTGCGCCGCAGCCGCACCGGCCGCGCCATGCAGGCCACCGCGCAGGACCCCGACACCGCACAGCTGATGGGCATCGACACCAACCGCATCATCGTCATCGCCTTCGCCATCGGCGGCTTCTTCGCCGCCGTCGCGGCCGTCGCCTACGGACTCAAGTACGGCAACGTCGACTACCGCATGGGCTTCCTCATGGGCCTCAAGGCGTTCACCGCGGCCGTCCTCGGCGGCATCGGCAACATCTACGGCGCCATGCTCGGCGGCGTCGTCCTCGGCATCGCCGAGACCCTCGCCTCCGCCTACATCGACGAGATCCCCGGTATGCAGCAGCTCGGCGGCCAGAGCTGGGCCAACGTGTGGGCCTTCTGCCTCCTCATCCTCGTGCTCCTCTTCAGGCCACAGGGCCTGCTCGGCGAGCGCGTCGCGGACAGGGCGTGATCACATGACCGAGACGACCAAGACCCCCGCCCCGGACGCCATGCCCACCCCGCCCGCACCCC
>NZ_NGFN01000559.1 GCF_002148965.1 Streptomyces swartbergensis
CCCCACCGGCCACCGGCCTCCAACCCCCGACCCCGCGCCTCCGTACCAGTCACCGACCCCGCACCTGGCGGCGACAGGACCTGGCCCGTGGCAGGACCTAGCGGTCGTCCGCGCCGGAGGCGTCCGTGCGGTTGCGCCAGGGCAGTTCGGCCGTGACCGTCGTCGGGCCGCCCTCGGGCGACTCCAGGACGAACAGCCCGTCAACGGCGTCCAGCCGCTCGGCCAGGCCCTTCATCCCCGTACCGCCGTCGAGGCTCGCGCCCCCGCGGCCGTCGTCCCAGACCTGGATGAGCAGCCGGTCGTTCGTCCGCCACACATCCACCGAGGCCGACCTCGCCGCGCTGTGCTTGCTGACGTTCTGGAGCAGCTCCGAGACGGTGAAGTAGGCGATGCCCTCGATGGCCGCGGCCGGCCGCGCCGGCAGGTCGACCGTCACCTTGACCGGGACCGTACAGCGCGAGGAGACCGCGGACAGGGCCGCGTCCAGACCACGGTCGGTCAGCACCGCCGGGTGGATGCCGCGGGCCAGGTCGCGGAGCTCCTGGAGCGCCAGCTTCACCTCGCCGTGCGCCTCCTCGACCATCGCCGCCGCCGCGTCGGGGTCCTCCAGCACCTTCTCCTTAGCCAGGCCCAGCCCCATGGCCAGGTTGACCAGCCGGGCCTGCGCCCCGTCATGCAGGTCCCGCTCGATGCGCCGCAGGTCGGCGGCGGCCGTGTCGACCACGACCCCCCGGTCCGACTCCAGCTCGGCGATGCGCCGCTCCAGCTCGTCGGAGGGGGACAGCAGCGCGCGCACCATGGCCCGGTCGGCGTTGGCCAGGCCCCGCGCGATGAACGGCAGCACGGGCCACAGCACGAACAGCGAGGTCAGTGTGATGGTGAAGGTGAGGACGCCCCACGGCAGCCGGATGAACTCGTACAGCACCGTGCGCCAGCCCACCGGGTCCTTCAGCGACATCCACAGCCGCTGGAGCAGACCGCCCGCGCCACGCAGCGGCAGCCGGCTCGGTTCGTCCACCCGCACCCCGAGCAGCGCCCTGGCCCTCGCCCGCTCCATCCGGCCCAGCAGCCGCGCGCCCATGAGCCCGGCCGCGAGCAGCGGGAACCCGATCACCGTGATCGTCAGCCAGAAGCTGGTGAACAGCACCGTCACGACGTAGATGAATCCGAGCAGCGCGACCGGAAGGTTCGCCAGGAGGTGCGCGATCTCCTTCCAGGTGTGCCGGTCGTAGGCGAGACGGGGCTGCGGCGGGCGGTCGTCCTCCCCGGCCGCCGCGGTGGCCGTGCTCGTGCCGGAGGACGGAATGCGTTCGGTCATATGCGTTAGCGTGCCCGGCGGCGGGCAGGCGCGCCATGAGGTAGACCGCCAGGATCAACTGAGGTAAACCCCACCCCCGCATGCCAGGGCGTGACGGGCTGCTTACCCTGCCTTTATCAGGGCCTAGACTCCCGTGCGTACAGATCGTCGAACGGCGGCGTCCGTGGTTCCCGGCCGTACTCCGGAGTCGCGGAATCGATCGTCGCAGGATCCAGTCCGAGTTTCAGGGAGCGAGGGACGGACGTGCCGGAACCGACCGTCGTCACCACGACCGTCGTCGCGGCGGACTACTTCCAGTCCTATTCGGTCGTCGGGCTGCTCGCCGTCGTCGGCGTGCTGTTCGTCGCCGTCGCCTTCGGGGCCGGCCGCCTGCTGCGGCCCGTGGTCCCCACACCCGAGAAGCTTCTGACGTACGAGTGCGGCGTCGACCCCGTCGGCGAGGGCTGGGCCCACACCCAGGTCCGCTACTACGTCTACGCCTTCCTGTACGTGATCTTCGCCGTTGACTCGATCTTCCTGTTCCCCTGGGCGACCGTGTTCGCAGCCCCCGGTTACGGCGCGACGACCCTGGTGGAGATGTTCATCTTCCTCGGCTTCCTGGCCGTGGGCCTGCTCTACGCATACAAGAAGGGCGTGCTGGCATGGACGTGACCCCCTCCAGCCCCGAGCCCGTGCTGCTTCCGGAGCCGAAGCGGCTCGGCGCCCTCGCGCGTCTCGCGCCCGAGCCGATGAAGGTGATCCTGAACTGGGGCCGCCGCTACTCGCTCTGGGTCTTCAACTTCGGTCTCGCCTGCTGCGCGATCGAGTTCATCGCCGCGTCGATGGCCCGCCACGACTTCATCCGGCTCGGCGTCATCCCGTTCGCGCCCGGCCCGCGCCAGGCCGACCTGATGGTGGTGTCCGGCACGGTCACGGACAAGATGGCGCCGGCGGTCAAACGCCTCTACGAGCAGATGCCGGAGCCGAAGTACGTCATCTCCTTCGGCGCGTGCAGCAACTGCGGCGGCCCCTACTGGGACTCGTACTCCGTCACCAAGGGCGTCGACCAGATCATCCCCGTCGACGTCTACGTCCCCGGCTGCCCGCCCCGGCCCGAGGCGCTGCTCCAGGGCATCCTCAAGCTCCAGGAGAAGATCGCCCGCGAGTCGCTGGGGGAGCGGTACGGCAGCGGCGCCGCCCGTCCTTCGGCAGCGGCGTTGCAGAGCGGTCTGGTACAGCCGCCCGCCCCCGGCCCGGGCTCCGACTCGACGCCGGGGGAGGGACGATGACCGCGGTCGGCTGGCTCCCCGCGGATGCCGAGGAACTCTTCGGCACGGACGCCACAGCCGAGGAGTCGTACGAGGTCCTGACGGTCGACGTACCGCCGGCGACCTGGATCTCCGCCCTGGAGAGCGCACGCGACCGGCTGGGCTGCACGTACTTCGACTGGCTGAGCGCGGTCGACGAACCGGGCACGGGCTTCCGCGTCACGGCCCACGTCGCCGCGCTGTCCCCGCTCCGGCGCCTTCTCCTGCGTACGACGCTCCCGCACGAGGCCCCCGCCCTGCCCTCGGCCGTCGATGTCTACGCGGGTGCCGCCTGGCACGAACGCGAGACGCACGAGATGTTCGGCATCACCTTCGAAGGCCACCCGGCGCTGGACCACCTGCTCCTGCCCGAGAACTTCGAAGGCCACCCCCTGCGCAAGGACTTCGTCCTGGCCGCACGTGTCGCCAAGGCCTGGCCCGGCGCGAAGGAACCCGGCGAATCGGAACACGGCGGCCCCAAGCGCCGCCAGATGCTTCCCCCCGGCGTCCCCGACC
>NZ_NGFN01000056.1 GCF_002148965.1 Streptomyces swartbergensis
GGGTGCGCGAGCCCTGGGGACTGGTGGCATGCGGCACGCTGCGCGGGTACCTTACGGAAACAGGTGGAGCCCACCGCAGGGGGTACTGCGGCAGGCTCCAGGATGGATCACGGAGTGTCCGCCCCTAGTCTTCGTGGGGGCGGCCGCTCACCATCCGAAAATTCGCAAGACCCACCTCCTCCGGCACTGCACCATCCGAAGACGGAGTCGGTCCCAGCGGGTGGGCTTGCGGTGGCGTCCCATGGGCGCCCCCTTCCACGACGCCGCCCATTGACCCGGTAGGCAGCACGTTGGAATCGGGCCGGGCCCCGAGGGGCCGGGGTCCGGAACCGTGTCCTTGGAAGGGGGCACCCAGAAGAACCTGGGGCGCCGATCACGGACACCAGCGCCTCGAAACTGCCCTCCACGGGGCCGAACGGCTCAAAGGCAACCGTGCGCCCCCCTACGGCAACACGCGCCCCATCAGAGCTAGTTGAGCATGCAAAAGGGCCCGGCCACTCACCCGAGCGGCCAGGCCCTTCCCGTCCTGCGGACTACCGACTACCGACTACCGCCGATGCTGCGAGTCCGCCACCGTCACCTCGACCCGCTGGAACTCCTTCAGCTCGCTGTACCCGGTCGTGGCCATCGCCCGCCGCAGCGCGCCGAAGAGGTTCATCGAACCGTCAGGGGTGTGGGACGGACCCGTGAGGATCTCCTCGATGGTGCCGACCGTGCCGAGGTCGACCTTCTGGCCGCGCGGCAGCTCCTCGTTCACGGCCTCCATGCCCCAGTGGTGGCCCTTGCCCGGGCCGTCGGTCGCCCGGGCCAGCGGGGAGCCCATCATGACCGCGTCGGCGCCGCAGGCGATCGCCTTGGGCAGGTCGCCGGACCAGCCGACCCCGCCGTCCGCGATCACGTGCACGTACCGGCCGCCGGACTCGTCCATGTAGTCCCGGCGGGCCGCGGCCACGTCGGCGACCGCAGTCGCCATCGGGACCTGGATGCCCAGCACGTTGCGCGTGGTGTGCGCGGCGCCGCCACCGAAGCCGACCAGCACGCCCGCCGCGCCCGTGCGCATCAGGTGCAGGGCCGCGGTGTACGTGGCGCAGCCGCCGACGATCACCGGGACGTCCAGCTCGTAGATGAACTGCTTCAGGTTCAGCGGCTCGTGCGAACCGGAGACGTGCTCCGCCGAGACCGTCGTACCGCGGATGACGAAGATGTCCACGCCCGCGTCGACGACGGCCTTGGAGAACTGGGCCGTGCGCTGCGGGGAGAGCGCGGCGGCCGTGACCACGCCCGAGTCGCGGACCTCCTTGATGCGCGCGCCGATCAGCTCCTCCTTGATGGGCGCGGCGTAGATCTCCTGCAGGCGCCGGGTCGCCGCCTCGGCGGGCAGCTCGGCGATCTCGTCGAGCAGCGGCTGCGGGTCCTCGTAGCGGGTCCACAGGCCCTCGAGGTTCAGCACGCCCAGGCCGCCGAGCTCGCCGATGCGGATGGCGGTGGCCGGGGAGACGACCGAGTCCATGGGAGCGGCCAGGAACGGCAGCTCGAAACGGTAGGCGTCGATCTGCCAGGCGATCGAGACCTCCTTCGGGTCCCGCGTACGGCGGCTGGGGACGACGGCGATGTCGTCGAAGGCGTACGCCCGGCGGCCGCGCTTGCCGCGCCCGATCTCGATCTCAGTCACGTCTGTGGCCTTTCCCTGTTGCGTTTCAGCGTCTTCCAGTATCGCCGACGGGCACGACGAGGGCGGCCCCGGATGCTCCGGGGCCGCCCTCACTGTGCGTCACGCGCGCGTGGCCGTCACTTGTTACGGCTGTAGTTCGGCGCCTCGACCGTCATCTGGATGTCGTGCGGGTGGCTCTCCTTGAGGCCCGCCGAGGTGATCCGGACGAAGCGGCCCTTGCTCTCCATCTCCTCGATGGTGGCGGCGCCCACGTAGCCCATGGTCTGGCGCAGACCGCCGACGAGCTGGTGCAGCACGTTGGCCAGCGGGCCGCGGTAGGGCACCTGGCCCTCGATGCCCTCGGGCACGAGCTTGTCGTCGGAGGCCACCTCGGCCTGGAAGTAGCGGTCCTTCGAGTACGACCGGCCCTGGCCGCGGGACTGCATCGCCCCGAGCGAGCCCATGCCGCGGTAGGACTTGAACTGCTTGCCGTTGATGAACTGGAGCTCGCCGGGCGACTCCTCGCAGCCGGCGAGGAGGCTGCCCAGCATCACCGTGTCGGCGCCGGCGGCCAGCGCCTTGCCGATGTCGCCGGAGTACTGCAGACCGCCGTCGCCGATCAGCGGGACGCCCGCCGGACGGGCCGCGAGGGACGCCTCGTAGATGGCGGTGACCTGCGGGACGCCGATGCCGGCGACCACGCGCGTGGTGCAGATCGAGCCGGGGCCCACGCCCACCTTGATGCCGTCGACACCGGCGTCGATCAGCGCCTGGGCGCCGTCACGGGTGGCGACGTTGCCGCCGATCACGTCGACACCGACGCTCGACTTGATCTTCGACATCCAGCTCAGGGCGTTGCTGTTGTGGCCGTGCGAGGTGTCGACGACCAGGAAGTCCACTCCGGCCTCGGCCAGCGCCTGGGCCCGCTCGAGCGCCTCGGGGCTGGCGCCCACGGCGGCACCGACGATCAGGCGGCCCTCGGCGTCCTTCGCGGCGTTGGGGTACTGCTCGGCCTTGACGAAGTCCTTGACCGTGATGAGGCCCTTGAGGATGCCCGCATCGTCGACCAGGGGAAGCTTCTCGATCTTGTGGCGGCGCAGCAGCTCCATGGCGTCGGCGCCGGAGATGCCGACCTTGCCGGTGACCAGCGGCATCGGCGTCATGACCTCGCGCACCTGACGGGAGCGGTCGGTCTCGAAGGCCATGTCACGGTTGGTGACGATGCCGAGCAGCTTGCCGGCCGGGTCGGTGACCGGGACGCCGCTGATGCGGAACTTGGCGCACAGGGCGTCGGCCTCGGCCAGCGTGGCGTCCGGGTGCACCGTGATGGGGTCGGTGACCATGCCGGACTCGGAGCGCTTCACCAGGTCGACCTGGTTGACCTGGTCCTCGACGGAGAGGTTGCGGTGCAGCACGCCGACGCCGCCCTGGCGGGCCATGGCGATCGCCATACGGGACTCGGTGACCTTGTCCATCGCCGCGGAGAGCAGCGGGATGTTCACCCGGACGTTGCGGGAGATGCGGGACGAGGTGTCGACCGCGTTGGGGAGCACCTCGGATGCACCCGGCAGCAGCAGCACGTCGTCGTAGGTCAGCCCGAGTGTCGCGAATTTGTCGGGCACGCCGTCGACGTTGGCAGTCATGACACCTTCCCCAAATGGCCTTGATCGGTGCGGATGTCCATGCTAACGGGAAGCAGAGAGCCCGAATTCCAGTGTTCCGCCTGACCGGGGGCTTCGTATCTTCGTACGGAACCGGCGCCTGCCCTGTTCAACGAAGGCACTACTGCTCGGCGAGCGCCCTCAGCCTGCTCAGGGCCCGGTGCTGGGCCACCCGGACCGCGCCGGGTGACATTCCCAACATCTGACCCGTCTCCTCCGCCGTCAACCCCACCGCGATCCGCAGCAGCAGCAGCTCCCGCTGGTTCTCGGGCAGGTTGGCCAGGAGTTTCTTCGCCCATTCCGCGTCGCTGCTCAGCAGGGCGCGCTCCTCCGGGCCCAGGGAGTCGTCGGGCCGCTCGGGCATCTCGTCCGAGGGGACGGCCGTCGAGCCCGGGTGCCGCATCGCCGCGCGCTGGAGGTCGGCGACCTTGTGCGCGGCGATGGCGAAGACGAACGCCTCGAAGGGACGCCCGGTGTCCCGGTAGCGGGGCAGCGCGAGGAGCACCGCCACGCAGACCTCCTGGGCGAGGTCCTCGACGAAGTGCCGGGCGTCGCCCGGGAGGCGGGACAGACGGGTGCGGCAGTAGCGCAGGGCCAGGGGGTGGACATGGGCGAGCAGGTCGTGCGTGGCCTGCTCGTCCCCGTCGACCGCGCGGTGGACGAGCGCGCCGATCGCCCCTTGGGCATTGACCGCCTCGTCGTCGCGCATCGGTCCATGGTGCCTTGCGGCCGCCGGGTCCGTGGCACCGCGCCCGTTGTTGTGCACCGAAGCGTTATGAGCAGGTGCGCCGGAACTCATACCCTGCGCCCTCCCCTTCCGCTCGACCGACTCGTCCCCGAGGAACTCCACACCCTCAAGGATGCGGCATCCGCGGCGAAACGAGCAGCGGGCGTCCGGCGGACCCCCGGCCCGCCCCCGCCGACCTGGCTTTCCGTGCTCCCACTGCGACCACCGCCACACCCGCGATCGCCCCCAGGGCCTGCCGTCCGGATCATCCCGGGGACGTGGGTTCTCGTAGGCACCCTCCCGAGCTCTCGAGTTCGCTCGGGCAGGGCGGGACCCCCACCGGCGTTGTGACCGGCCGCCGGCCTGTGCACGCGCTCGTGCGGCTCGCGCGGAGGCATCCGCATCCCCTCGCTCTCCGGCTCGTGCCGAACGCCGCGCGCGGAAGCCGGCCCGATCCGAAGGACAGGCCCCAGGGGGCGTCCGCGAAATCCCGCCTGCCGTGCGACGCCCGGCACTCCCCTAGCTCTTACCGCAGGGGGTACCCCCAGAGCACACGCCGAACGCCGCAGGGCCCGCCCTCCGGGCGGACGCCGGGACTTCGCGGACACCCCCTAGCGCACCAGACCCCACCGGAAGCCGAGCGCCACGGCGTGGGCCCGGTCCGAGGCGCCGAGCTTCTTGAACAGGCGCCGGGCGTGCGTCTTGACGGTGTCCTCGGAGAGGAACAGCTCCCGGCCGATCTCCGCGTTCGAGCGGCCGTGGCTCATGCCTTCGAGGACCTGGATCTCACGCGCCGTGAGCGTCGGCGCGGCGCCCATCTCGGCCGAGCGCAGCCGGCGCGGCGCGAGCCGCCAGGTCGGGTCGGCCAGGGCCTGCGTCACCGTCGCGCGGAGCTCCGCGCGGGAGGCGTCCTTGTGCAGATAGCCGCGGGCACCGGCGGCGACCGCGAGGGCCACACCGTCCAGGTCCTCGGCGACGGTGAGCATGATGATGCGCGCACCGGGGTCGGCGGACAGCAGCCGCCGGACCGTCTCGACGCCGCCCAGTCCGGGCATGCGTACGTCCATCAGAATCAGGTCCGAGCGGTCGGCCCCCCAGCGGCGGAGGACTTCCTCGCCGTTGGCCGCCGTCGTCACGCGCTCTACGCCGGGCACGGTTGCGACCGCGCGTCGGAGCGCCTCTCGGGCAAGCGGGGAGTCGTCGCAGACGAGGACGGAAGTCATGGCCGCCCTCCGCAGCTGATGCGCGTCACCTTGAGCCTCCAGGCTGGTACGAAATCGTCACCTGTGCGGTCGACCGTCTCGGACGCCCGCCCGAGCGCTTGTTCCTTCAACCGCCTCGCACTCTCAACGACGGTCACTCGAAAGAGTTACGGGGGCGGCTGACATCTTCGGCACTCTACGTGAGGGGCCGGACACGGTGCAGATATGCGCAACAGACCCTCGAACTTTCATCACAACCTATGCCCCATTCAGACCCTTTTCTTCCGTTTTGCCAGTGTCTGGAGCTAGATTCGCAATGAGTCATATTTTCATCTCCTTAGATCGTAGTTGTACGGTTGTGGACACCAGATCCGCCCAGAACGGCTACAAGGGGTCACGTAATGGCAGATTTCTCCCGCCTTCCCGGACCGAACGCGGACCTGTGGGACTGGCAGCTGCTGGCTGCCTGTCGCGGGGTGGACAGCTCGCTCTTCTTCCATCCGGAGGGCGAGCGCGGTGCGGCTCGGAGCGCTCGCGAGAACTCGGCCAAAGAGGTCTGCATGAGGTGCCCGGTGCGCGCCGAGTGCGCCGCCCACGCACTGGCGGTGCGTGAGCCGTACGGCGTGTGGGGCGGCCTGACCGAGGACGAGCGCGAAGAGCTGATGGGGCGAGCGCGCAACCGGCTGGTGTCGGCGTCGGCATCCGGCGGGCACGCCGCCTCGAACAGCTGAAGGAACGTTTCTGCGAGACAGGCACGCGCACGCGTGCCGTTGGTTTTTGACGCGCTTCCACGGTGCCCGGACCGGTCACCACCGTGGTGGCTGGCGGTTGCCCGCCCGTGCCAGTTGGTCGAGCGTCGCCGCCACCGCCGGGACCTGTGCGAGGTCGGGCAGGGTCAACGCGACGATCTCCCGGCGCACCGCCGGCTCCAGCGTCACGGTCCGCACCCCCCGGGGCCGTACGGACTCGACGGCCAGCTGGGGCAGCACGGCCACGCCGAGACCGGCGCCGACCAGGCCGGCGACCGCCGGGTAGTCGTCGGTCGCGAAGTCGATGCGCGGGGTGAAGCCGGCCGCCGCGCACACCTCGACGAGCTGGCCGCGGCAGCGCGGGCAGCCGGCGATCCACGGCTCCCGGGCGAGCTCGCCGATCGCGACGGACTCCGCTCCCGCGAGCCGGTGCCGCTCCGGCACGAGTGCGACGAGCCGGTCCGTCAGCAGCGGCCGTACGACGAGGTCCTCCCACTCCTCCGCGCCCGCCGCGCCCTCGTAGCGGAAGGCGAGCGCCACGTCGCAGTCGCCCTCACGCAGCATGCCGACCGACGCGGGCGGTTCGGCCTCCTCCAGGAAGACCCGGGTACCGGGGTGCGCGTCGCGCAGGGCGGCCAGGGCGGTCGGCACGAGGGTGGAGCTGCCGCTGGGGAAGGAGACGAGCCGGACCCGCCCGGCCCGCAGCCCGGCGATGGCGGCGACCTCCTCCTCCGCGGCCGTGAGCCCGGCGAGGATCCCGGCCGCGTGCCGCACCAGCGCCTCGCCGGCCTGGGTCAGGCGCATCTCGCGTCCCGTGCGGATCAGCACAGGTGTGCCGACGGAGGCTTCCAGGGCCTTCATCTGCTGGCTGACGGCGGGCTGGGTGCAGCCCAGTTCGCGCCCCGCGGCGGAGAAGGAGCCGGTGGCCGCGACGGCGCGCAGTACGCGGAGATGACGAGCTTCGATCACTCCCTGAGGATAAGCGACCCTTTGAAGCCGCTCCGAATAATGCGTCGACGCTTTGAGGGCGGGTCCCTTACCGTGCGGGCATGAAGCTTCTGTCAGTGAATCTGGGCCGTGCCAAGGCCGTGCCGTACACGGACAACCCGGAGGGTGTGACCGGAATCGACAAGCAGCCGGTGGACGGGCCGGTGCGGGTGTCGGCGCCCGGGCCCAAGGGCGTCGGCGGGAGCGGGCTCGCCGGGGACGCGGTGTGCAAGCTGGAGCACCACGGCGGCGACGACCAGGCGGTCTACGCGATGGCCCGCGAGGACCTGGACGCGTGGGAGCGCGAGCTGGGCCGACCGCTGGCGCACGGGGCGTTCGGTGAGAACCTCACGACCGAGGGCCTCGACGTCTCCGGGGCGCGGATCGGCGAGCGCTGGCGCATCGGGCCCGCGGTGGTGCTGGAGGTCACCTGCGGGCGGATCCCGTGCCGCACGTTCCAGGGCCATCTGGGCGAGAAGCAGTGGGTGAAGCGGTTCACGCAGCGAGGAGCGCCCGGGGCGTATCTGCGGGTGATCGAGCCCGGTGAGATCCGGGCGGGCGACCCGGTGGAGATCGTGCACCGGCCGGAGCACGACGTGACCGTGGCCCTCCAGTTCCGGGCGGTGACCACCGAGCGGACGCTGCTGCCGCGGCTGCTGGCGGCCGGCGAGGCGCTGCACCCTGATTCCCGGAGGCAGGCGCGGGAGTACGCGGAGAAGCACGGGGCCTGACGGGCCGCTCACCGTACGGTCTCCACCGACCCTTCACCGTCGAGGTCCCGGCACGGAAGCGGACGCACATGGTCCAGGTCACTAACCTTCTGCCATGACAACGGCTCTGATTACGGGATCGACGGCAGGCATCGGGGCCGCGTTCGCGCGGCGACTGGCGGCGGACGGACACAACCTGGTGCTGGTGGCCCGCGACACCAAGCGGCTGAGGGAGCAGGCGACCGAGCTGCACGACCGGCACGGCATCGAGGCGGAGGTGCTGACGGCCGACCTCGCCGAGGACAAGGGCATCGAGTCGGTGGCCGACCGGCTGGGCGACCGGAAGAACCCCGTCGACCTGCTGATCAACAACGCCGGCTTCGGCAACAAGGGCCGCTATCTCGACGTGCCCATGGCCGACGAGCTGCGGATGCTGAAGGTGCACTGCGAGGCGGTGCTGCGGCTGACGTCCGCGGCGACGGAGGCCATGCGGGAGCGCGGCCGCGGCGGCGTCGTGAACGTCGCGTCGGTGGCCGCGTTCCTCCCCCGGGGCACCTACGGCGCGTCCAAGGCCTGGGTCGTGCAGTTCTCCCAGGGCGCCGCACGCGACCTGGCCGGCAGCGGCGTCCGGCTGATGGCGCTCTGCCCCGGTTTCGTACGCACCGAGTTCCACGAGCGGGCCGGCATGGGCACGGACAACATCCCGGGCTGGATGTGGCTCGACGCGGACAAGCTGGTGGCGGCGGCACTGCACGACCTGGCCCGCGGCAAGACGCTGTCCATCCCGGACCCGCGCTACAAGGCGCTGATGGGGGCGGCGAAGCTGGTGCCGCGGGGGGTGCTCGGGGCTGTCTCGTCCAAGACGGGGCGGAAGTACGGGCCGCAGTAGGCGCCTTGGGGGGCGGGGCCGCCGGGAGGCGACGAGCGGTTCCCGTGGGGACAATGGAGCTGTTCAGCCGGACCCAGGGGGGCCGGAGGCGAGAGCATGACCTTCGTACAGCTCATCGAATGCAGGACCAGCCGGCTCGACGAGATGAACCGGCTGATGGACAGGTGGGTCGAGCAGACCAAGGGGAAACGGACCGCTACGCACAGTGTGGTGGCGAAGGACCGGGCCGACGCCTCGCACATCGTCGAGATCGTGGAGTTCCCGTCGTACGAGGAGGCGATGCGGAACTCCGGGCTTCCGGAGACCGACCGGATCTTCCAGGAGATGGTGGCGCTCTGCGACGAGACGCCGACGTTCACGGACCTGGACGTGGTGCGGGACGAGCAGCTGTACTCGGCCACCGCGCGCAGGTTCTTCGAGCTGGCGCCCGGGGAGGGCGACGCGCCCCCGTTCAACGACGTGTTCATCGAGGACTACCACGACCACGATCCCGCCAACGTGCAGGACGTCATCGGGCTGGACGCGATGCGGCGCGAGGTGGAGGTGTGGCGGGGCGGGTTCGACTTCTCGTTCACCATCGAGGACCAGATCGCCCAGGGCGACCGGGTCTGCACCCGGTGGACCTTCCAGGGCAGGCACAAGGGCGACTTCCTCGGGATCCCGCCGACCGGGCAGGACGTCACCATGACCGGGACGACCATCCACCGCTGCACGCCGGACGGGAAGATCGCCGAGGGCTGGTGGCAGTACGACCGGCTGGGGCTGATGCAGCAGCTCGGGGCGCTGGACCCGTTGGAGTTGTGAGCCGCGCAGGACCTACGGGAGAAGCCCCCGTTCCGCACGAGGCGGGACGGGGGCTTCTGCTGCGAGGTAGGTGCCTCAGTGGGAGTGGCCGTGGCTGTGGCCTCCGGCCGCCGGCTCCTCCTCTTCCTTCTTCTCGACGACCAGGGTCTCGGTCGTGAGCAGGAGGGAGGCGATGGAGGCGGCGTTCTCCAGGGCGGAGCGGGTGACCTTGACCGGGTCGATGACGCCGGCCTTGATCAGGTCGCCGTACTCGCCGGTGGCGGCGTTGAAGCCCTGGCCCTTGTCGAGCTCGGCGACCTTGGAGGTGATGACGTAGCCCTCCAGGCCGGCGTTCTCGGCGATCCAGCGCAGCGGCTCGACGACCGCGCGGCGGACGACCGCGACACCGGTGGCCTCGTCGCCGGTCTTGCCGAGGCCGCCTTCGAGGACCTTGGCGGCGTGGACCAGAGCGGAGCCACCACCGGAGACGATGCCCTCCTCGACCGCGGCGCGGGTCGCGGAGATGGCGTCCTCCAGACGGTGCTTGCGCTCCTTGAGCTCGACCTCGGTGGCGGCACCCACGCGGATGACGCACACGCCGCCGGCCAGCTTCGCGAGGCGCTCCTGGAGCTTCTCGCGGTCCCAGTCGGAGTCGGTGGTCTCGATCTCGGCCTTGATCTGGGCGACACGGCCCTGCACGTCGTCCTTGTTGCCGGCACCGTCGACGACCGTGGTGTCGTCCTTGGTGACGGTGACGCGGCGGGCGGAGCCGAGCACGTCCAGGCCGACCTGGTCGAGCTTGAGGCCGACCTCCTCGGAGACGACCGTGGCGCCGGTGAGGATCGCCAGGTCCTGCAGCATCGCCTTGCGGCGGTCGCCGAAGCCGGGGGCCTTCACGGCGACGGCGTTGAACGTGCCGCGGATCTTGTTCACGACCAGGGTCGACAGGGCCTCGCCCTCGACGTCCTCGGCGATGATCAGCAGCGGCTTGGAGGAGTTGGCCTGGATGACCTTCTCCAGCAGCGGCAGCAGGTCCGCGATGGCGGAGATCTTGCCCTGCGTGATGAGGATGTACGGGTCGTCCAGGACGGCTTCCATGCGCTCCTGGTCCGTCACGAAGTACGGCGACAGGTAGCCCTTGTCGAAGGCCATGCCCTCGGTGAAGTCCAGCTCCAGACCGAAGGTGTTGGACTCCTCGACGGTGATGACACCGTCCTTGCCGACCTTGTCCATCGCCTCGGCGATGAGCTCGCCGACCTGCTGGTCCTGGGCGGACAGCCCGGCGACGGCGGCGATGTCGGACTTCTCGTCGATGGGGCGGGCCGAGGCGAGCAGGTCCTCGGAGATCGCGGCGACGGCGGCGTCGATGCCCTTCTTCAGGGCGGCCGGGGAGGCACCGGCGGCGACGTTCTTCAGGCCCTCGCGCACGAGCGCCTGGGCGAGCACGGTCGCGGTGGTCGTACCGTCACCCGCGATGTCGTTGGTCTTGGTCGCCACCTCCTTGACCAGCTGGGCACCGAGGTTCTCGTACGGGTCCTCGATCTCGACCTCGCGGGCGATCGTGACACCGTCGTTGGTGATGGTGGGGGCGCCGAACTTCTTGTCGATGACGACGTTGCGGCCCTTGGGGCCGATCGTCACCTTGACCGTGTCGGCAAGCTTGTTGACGCCGCGCTCGAGGGCGCGACGGGCGTCCTCGTCGAACTTCAGGATCTTCGCCATGGGAGCGTGAGCCCTCTTCCGGAATCAGGGGTAACGGCACTGCGCCCCGGGCGCCCGGCTTCTTATCGATCGCGGGGGGCCAGGGGCGCAGCTCAAAGCAATGTGCTTGGGGTGAATTACTTCTCGACGATCGCGAGCACGTCGCGGGCCGAGAGGACGAGGTACTCCTCGCCGTTGTACTTCACCTCGGTGCCGCCGTACTTGCTGTAGAGCACGACGTCGCCGACGGAGACGTCGAGCGGAAGACGGTTGCCGTCCTCGAAGCGGCCCGGGCCCACGGCCAGGACGACGCCCTCCTGGGGCTTCTCCTTGGCGGTGTCCGGGATGACCAGGCCAGAGGCGGTGGTCTGCTCGGCGTCGAGCGGCTGGACCACAATGCGGTCCTCGAGCGGCTTGATGGCAACCTTGGAGCTGGTGGTCGTCACGATCCGACCTCCCCCTTCGGAGATCTCACGGGGTTAACTGTCTGAGGTGGCGACCAGGTGGATCCGTCGTCGCGGGTGCCGGACCTGCCCGTCGCTGTGTTGGCACTCTCCAGTGGGGAGTGCCAGAGCCGAGACTATGACCGCGATTAGCACTCGGTCAAGCGGAGTGCCAATTGCCGGCGGCGCGTCGGCCGTGGAGGTGGGTCGGCGTACGTTTGTGCCGGGCACCCGGCGTTGGTGTCCTGGCCTCTGGAAGTCAGAGGTAGTTCTCCAGCCGCCCCACCCGCAGCCCCCTTCCCTCGATGGCTCGCAGCAGGCGCTCCGTGCGTTCCGTGAGCGTCAGGGACGCGGGCTCGCCGGACGGGACGGAGACGATGTCGCCGGGGCGCAGGGCGGGCTTGCCGCGGGTGTACGTCAGGGCGCCGTCGGCCTCCAGGGATGCCCTCCAGAGGACGACCGCCCGGATGCCGCAGTCGGCGGCGGCGCGCAGGGTCGTCGTGTCGTACGTGCCGTAGGGCGGGCGGAAGAGGCGGGGGCGGATGCCGAAGCGGGAGCGGAGTTTGTGCTGCTGGCCGCAGATCTCGGCGCGCTGGCCGGCGTAGGGCAGGCCGCGCAGGGCGGGGTGGTCGAGGGTGTGGTTCTGGATGGACGCGCCGACCGCGCGCAGGCGGGCGAAGTGGCCGTAGCCGGGCCCGACGACGCTGTCCGTGAGGAACATGCTGACCGGGAGCCGCCGTTCGCGGACGAGGCCGACGAAGCGGGGGTCGCGCTCGGCGCCGTCGTCGTAGGTCAGGAAGACCACCCGGTCGCGGGTGCGGACGTGGTCCACGACGGGCGGGAGACCGCGTCGGTCGCCTGGGGCGCCTCGGTCGTCTCKGTGGTCTCGGTCGTCTCGGTGGTCTCGGTTGTCTCGGTGGTCTCGGTTGTCTCGGTGGTCTCGGTGGTCTCGGTCCGGACCGCGGACGTCGCTCGACGCGTGCGTCGGTGACCGACCCCGGCCGTCCGCCCCGATCCGCTCCCCGGCGGCCCCGGCACAGCCGGCCAGCAGGATCGCCCCCGCGCACACCACGGCTGCCGGCGACCGCCGCCTCACAGGTAGTCCTCCAGTCGGCCCACCGCGTATCCCTCGGCCGTGACCTTGTTCAGGAAACGGCGGATCATGTCGGGCATCGTGCCCTGCCATTGGTCGCGGCCGCGGAAATGGGTGAGGACGATATCGCCCGGGTGCAGTTTCCGGTCCCACTCGCGGTACTCCCAGCGGTCGGCGAAGACCTCCTCGTTCCAGAGGGGGACGTACTCGATGCCGCAGGCCTTGGCGGCGCGCAGGGTCGCCCTGTTGTAGCTGCCGAAGGGCGGGCGGAAGAGGGCCGGGCGCTTGCCGTAGCGCTTCTCGATGAGGCGCTGCATGCCGCAGATCTCGCGCTTCTGCGCCCGGTACGACAGGCCCGGCAGATATGGGTGGCGGAGGGTGTGGTTGTTCAGGACCACGCCTGCGTCCTGCATCCTCTCGAAGTAGCGGTAGTCGCCCTTGATCAGGTAGCCGCTGAGGAAGGCGCTGTACGGGACCTTGAGCTCGCTCATCATCCGCAGGAACGCCGGGTCCTTCTCGGCGCCGTCGTCGATGGTGAGGAAGACGACCTTGTCCCGGGTGGGGACCGTGGTGAAGACGGGCGGGAGCTTCCGTCTCCGGTGGCCGTCCACCTCGAAGCCCTCGCGGGTCCTGATCCTCGGCTTCTTCGCGGGGGCCGGCGGGGCGGTCAGGGGGACCCTTCTCAGCCCCCAGCGCTGCGCCGCGACGACCCGGGCGGCGTGCGCGGCGCGCAGCTTGGAGGCGTAGGAGTCGAGCGCGCGGGCCGGTGGCGCGTCGAGGGGCTGCTGGCCGCCGGCCGGGGGGATCCGGCCACTGTCGCCCTGCGCGCAGCCCGAGGCGATGGCGGCGAGGGTGAGCACGGCGAGGCCAATCCGCACACCGCCAGATGCCCGGCTTTTGTCATTTTGTACGACTGCTCGCATGGTGCCGGATCCTCGCAGCCGGCCTTCCCGGATCGGCCCCGACACCGCGACCGGCGACGCACCATCCACCGAGTGGCCCACACGGTCCGACTCCGCGCGCACGCGGTGGACGGACCGCGCCGGTCCACCGGGACGCATGTTCCGGCGGCGCTGCATGATGCCGGAGCCGGCGCCGCGCCCGGCGCCGCGCCCGGCGCAGCGGACGCCCACGGGGGAACGCGGGGCCACAGGGCAGGACCCGTCGCCCGCCGCAACCGGAACAGCGGGCGGCCGCAGAGCACGAACCCGTGGCCCGGCGCCCGGCCCCGAACCGACCCTCGTCGCGGCCCCTAACCAACCCGTGCTCCGGGCCCGAACCGACTGGCATCCTGGGCCCGGACCGACCGGCGTCCCGGGTCCGGGCCGACCCGCACCCCACACCTGGACCGACCCGCACCCCAACCCAGAGCCCCACCGTCCACACCACTCACACCACCACACCACCCGTGGCCGACAATGATCCGGTGAACGACCTCGCCCTCCTCCTCACCCCCGAAGGCCGCGCCCTCCTCGACGAGGTGCGGGACACCGATCCGGCGCGGGAGCTGGCCGTCGCGACGCGGTTGCGTCGTGAGCACCCCGCCGAGCTGGTGTCGGCGGCGCTGGGCCAGGCGCGGCTGCGGCAGCGGGCGGTGGTGAAGTTCGGGGCCGAGGACGCGGGACGGATGTTCTTCACGCCGAACGGGGTGGAGCAGTCGACCCGGGCGAGCGTGGCGGCCTACCGGGCGCGGCGGCTCGCGGAGGCGGGCGTGACCTCGGTGGCCGACCTGTGCTGCGGCATCGGCGGTGACGCGATCGCGCTGGCCCGGGCCGGGATCCGGGTCCTGGCGGTCGACCGGGACCCGATGACGGCCGCGGCGGCTCGGGCGAACGCCGAGGCGCTGGGGCTGGCCGGCCTGATCGAGGTGCGGGAGGCGGATGTCACGGAGGTGGACACGGCCGGGTACGACGCCGTGTTCGTCGACCCGGCCAGGCGCGGCGGCCGGGGCCGGATCTTCGACCCCGAGGCGTACTCGCCGCCCCTGTCCTGGGCGGTCTCCGCCGCCCGCCGTGCCCCTCGCGCCGCCGCGCTGAAGATCGCCCCCGGCATCCCGCACGAGGCGGTCCCCGAGGACGCCGAGGCCGAGTGGATCTCCGACGGCGGCGACGTGAAGGAGGCGGTGCTGTGGTTCGGCACCGCGCCCGGGGCCGTACGGGCCACCCTGCTGCCGGGCCCCCGCACGCTGCTCTCCCGCGGCCTGCCCGACCCGGCGGTCCGCCCGCCCGGCCGTTACCTCTACGAGCCCGACGGCGCCGTCATCCGGGCCCACCTGGTCGCCGAGGTGGCCGACGAGGTCGGCGGCGGACTGCTCGACGCGACCATCGCGTACGTCACGGCCGACGCGCTGCACCCGACGCCGTACGCCACCGCCTACGAGATCACCGACCATCTCCCTTTCAACGTCAAGAAGCTGAAGGCCCTGCTGCGGGAGCGGGAGGTCGGCAACCTCACCGTGAAGAAGCGGGGCTCGGCGGTCGAGCCGGAGGAGCTCCGCAGGAAGGTCAAGCCCCAGGGCCGGCACTCGGCCACGGTGTTCCTGACGCGGGTGGCGGGAGCACCGGCGATGCTCATGGGGCACCCCGCGTAGGCAGGAGCCGTCAGGACTGCTCCGCCGCCCGCCGCGACAACAGCTCCCTCTCCCGCTCGTTGCGCGTCAGCGACGCGGCCCGTTCGAACTCCGCCCGGGCCTCCGCCGTGCGGCCGAGGCGGGACAGGAGGTCGCCTCGCACGCTGGGCAGCAGGTGGTAGTCCCGCAGGGCGGGGTCGGCCAGCAGGGAGTCGACGATGGCCAGGGCGGGGGTCGGGCCCTCGGCCATCGAGACGGCCACCGCGCGGTTCAGTTCCACGACCGGGGACGGGGAGCGGGCCGCCAGGACGCCGTAGAGGGTGGCGATCCGGGACCAGTCGGTCTCCTCGTAGGCGTACGCGTGCGCGTGGCAGGCGGCGATGGCGGCCTGGAGGAGGTACGGGCCCGGGACGCCGGAGGAGGTGGCCTCGGCCCTGCCCAGCGCGGCGATGCCGCGGGTGATGAGCATGCGGTTCCAGCGGGCGCGGTTCTGGTCCTTGAGGAGGACGGGCTCGCCTGAGGGGCCCGTGCGGGCTGCCGTGCGGGACGCCTGGAACTCCAGGAGCGCGGTCAGGCCGTGCACCTCGGGTTCCTTCGGCATGAGGGCCGAGAGCACACGGGCCAGGCGCAGGGCGTCCTCGCACAGGGACGGGCGGAGCCAGTCGTCGCCGGCCGTGGCGGCGTAGCCCTCGTTGAAGACGAGGTAGATGACGTCGAGGACCGAGCCGAGGCGGGCCTCGCGGTCGGGGCCGTAGGGCACCTCGAAGGCGATGTTCCGCGTCGCCAGGGTGCGTTTGGCGCGGACGATGCGCTGGGCGATGGTCGGCTCGGGGGCCAGGAACGCGCGGGCGATCTCGGCCGTGGTGAGGCCGCCGAGGAGGCGCAGGGTGAGGGCGGTGCGGGCCTCGGTGGACAGGACGGGGTGACAGGCGGTGAAGACCAGGCGGAGCAGGTCGTCGTCGATGTCGTCCGGGTCGGCGGGCTCCTCCGGGGGAGACGCCGTCGACAGGTCCCGGCCGATCTCCGCCAGCTTGCGGGCGTAGTTCTCGCGGCGGCGGACCAGGTCGACGGCGCGGTTGCGGGCGGTGGCCATGAGCCAGGCGCCCGGGTTGTCGGGCACCCCGTCCCGCGGCCACTGCTCCAGCGCGGCGACCAGCGCGTCCTGCGCGAGTTCCTCGGCGATGCCGACGTCCCGGACGACCCGGGCGACGCCGGCGATGATGCGGGGCGACTCGATGCGGAAGACTGTTTCGATGGCTGTGTTGGTGCCGCTCGGACCGGCGGTGACGCGGCTCGGACCGGCCGCGGTGCCGCTCCGACCGGCCGTGACGCGGCTCGGATCGCCGGTGGCACGGCTCGGATCAGCCGCAGTGCGGCTCGGACCGGCCGTGACGCCGCTCGGATCAGCCGCGGTGCCGCTCGGACCGGCGGTGGTACCGCTCGGACCGGCCGTGACGCGGCTCGGATCGCCGGTGACACGGCTCGGATCAGCCGCAGTGCGGCTCGGATCGGCTGTGGTGCCGCTCGGGTCGGCGGTGGGCTGCGGGGTCACAGCCCACCATCAGACACCCGTTGCGCCTCCCCGCCAAGGAGGGCCGGTCAGCCCTCGGCGATCTGCCGGACCTCGGCGGTGATCGTCCAGTAGTCCTCGTGCAGGGACAGGAACCGCTTGGTCCACTCGATCGCCTCGGCCTTGTCCTTGCACTGGCTGATCGAGTAGCCGCCGATGACCTCCTTGGACTCGGTGAACGGCCCGTCGGTGACGGACAGCTTCCCGTCCTCCCAGGTCACCCGGCTGCCGTCCGCGGTCGGGGTGAGCCCGGCCGTGTCGAGCATGACCCCGGCCTTGGTGATCTCCTCCAGGAGCTTGCCCATCCGCTCCTGCAGTTCGGGGCTCGGGCCCTCGGCGGGGGCGTTCTTCTCGTCGATGCGGATCAGGGTGAGAAAGCGCGGCATGGTGACTCCTGGGGCGCTGCGGAGCGAGGGCTTTCCTCGCTCTCACCCCTACGTCGATCGGGAGACGTCCGGATCGACACGCTCGCTGGATTTTTCTCAGGAAATTTTCCGGAGCCTGTCTTCGCACGTCAGCGCAGCGACTCCCACAGCTTCCGCGCCTCCGGCTCCTCGGCCACCACACGGTTGGGATCCGAGGGCGCCCGCACCACCGGCATCGTCACCGTCCGCACCGCGCTGGCCGACAGATCCTTCAGGCTCTGCCCGAGCCGGGTCAGCTCGGCGAGGGAGTCCAGGCCGGTGTCGGTGGTGAGGCCGGCGGTCACGGCGTCCGCGACCCGGTACAGCTTCGCCGGGTCGGTCAGCAGGTCCTGCGCGGCGATCTGTTCCAGCAGCGCCTTCACCAGCTGCTGCTGGAGGCCTATGCGGCCCAGGTCGCTGCCGTCGCCTATGCCGTGCCGGGTGCGGGCCAGGGCGAGGGCCTGAGTGCCGTCCAAATGGTGGGTGCCCGCCTTCAGGTGCAGATGGCTGTCGTCGTCGGCGATGTCCTCGTCCGTGGTGACGGTGACGCCGCCGAGCGCGTCGACGAGCTTCGCGAAGCCGGAGAAGTCGATCTCGACGTAGTGGTCCATGCGGACGCCGGTGACCGCCTCGACCGTCTTGACCGCGCAGACCGGACCGCCCACCGCATAGGCGTTGTTGAACATGGAGTTGTACGCGACGGCCGTCGACCCGCCGGACGGGCGCGGGCAGGAGGGGCGGGTGACCAGGGTGTCGCGCGGGATGCTCACCACCGTCGCGCCGGCGCGCCCGGCGTCGAGGTGGACGACCATCGCCGTGTCGGAGCGGGCACCGGAGCTGTCGCCGCCGCCGAGCCTGCGGTTCTCCTCGCCGCTGCGCGAGTCGGAGCCCAGCACCAGGATGTTGAGCGCCTCGCTGGGCGGGGCCGGTGCGGAGGGGGACGGCGTGAGCGCCGGCTTCGGCGGGCGGTTGTCGCCCAGCGCGTTGTTGATGTCGACGCTGGTGATGTTGTCGCTGAGATGCCAGTAGGCCCAGCCCGCCGCCCCGACGCCCAGCACCAGCGCACCCGCCAGGGTGAGGCCGGCGATCCGCAGCGCTCTCGACCGCCGGCCCACCGCTCTGCCCGCGTCCCCGTTCCCGTCGCGTCCCGTCACGGGCAGGAACGTAAGTCCGAATTGTTACGAGCAGGACCCCCAAGGTGATTTTCTTCGGAAATTCTCAGACTTCTCGGCCCGGTCTCACCCCAGAGTCACCACCGGCACCGGGTTGCTCCCGGCCCACGAGCCGTTGAAGCCGAACGTGACCGAACTCCCGTCCGGCACGGACCCGTTGTACGGGGCGTTCACGCAACTGACCGCCGCACCCGACTGCGTGCAGCTCGCGTTCCAGGCCTGCGTGATCCGCTGCCCGGCGCCGAACGTCCAGTCCGCCTTCCACGACGACAGCGACGCCCCCGAGCAGGCGATCCGGACCTGGCCCGTGTAGCCCGTGCTCCATTGACTGGTGACGCTGTACGTCGCCGAGCAGGCGCCCGTGGGCGGCGGGGTCGTCGTCCCGCCGAGGGCCTCCGCGAGGGCGTGGTACGCCGGTTTCGGCTGGTAGTTCTCGTCGTACGGCGTCGCCGCGCCCTGGCCGGGGAAGGTGTCCGGGATCCAGGAGTCGGAGTCGGTGAATCCCCAGACGGTGACGCCGGTGCAGCGCGCGACCGCCACGCAGGCGTTCATGACCGCCTTGTAGTCGGCGGCCTGCTGGGTCAGCTTCGCCTGCGTCGCCGGGAGCTGCATCCGGATGTCCAGCTCGGTGATCGCCACGTCGACGCCCAGATCGGCGAAGCGCTGGATGTTCTGCCGCATCGTCGAGGGCACCTGGCCGACGATGAGATGGGCCTGGAGCCCCACTCCGTCGATCGGGACTCCGCGCTCCTTCAGCGACTTGACCAGGTTGTAGAGGGCCGTGCTCTTCGCGTTGACGCCCTCGACGTTGTAGTCGTTGATGTACAGCTTGGCGCTGGGGTCGGCGGCCCGGGCCCAGGTGAGGGCCTGCGCGATGTAGTCCTGGCCGAGGGTGTCGTGGAAGAGGGTCCGGCGGTAGGTGCCGTCCTCGTTGAAGGGCTCGTTCACCACGTCCCAGGCGGCCAGCCGGCCCTTGTAGCGGCCGACCTCGGTGGCGATGTGGTCCTGGACGATGGCGCTGAGCTGGTCCCGGGTCCAGCTGCCGTTCGTCAGCCAGCCCGGGTTCTGCTGGTGCCAGAGCAGGGTGTGGCCGCGCACCCGCTGGCCGTGGGCCTCGGCGAAGTCCACGATCTGGTCGGCCTCGGCCCAGTTGTAGCTGCCCCGGCTCGGCTCGACGGAGCCCCACTTCATGGCGTTGCCGGGGGTGAGCCAGTTGAACTCGCGCCCGGCGATCTCGCCGTAGGTGCCGGTGAGTTTCGAGCCGGTGACCGCCGTGCCCATGACCTTGCCCTTGGCGTCGGCCAGGTCGCGCAGCGGGGCGTCGGCGGCGTGTGACGCGGGGGCCGCGAGCAGCAGGGAGCCGGCCGCGACGACTCCGGCCAGCAGGGATGCGAGTAAGCCCGGTCTCAGCGATCTGAGCGATCTCAGCGCTCTCATTGCGGGTGCCTCCGAAAGTTTCGGTGGTGCAACCGATTGGCTTCGGTGCAGTGTGGAGGCGCCCGGAACACCCGTCAATACGACGACAACGGCCAGTCAGCCGCCCGCGGGCGCCGCCGTACTGCTGCGCACCACCAGGCTCGTCGCCAGCTCGACCCGGGTGGCCGCCGGGGTGCCCTCGTCGCGGCCGAGGTCGAGGACCAGTTTGGCCGCCGCCTCGGCCATCTCCGTCAGCGGCTGCCGTACGGTCGTCAGCGGCGGCCCGACCAGGGGCGCCACCGGCAGATCGTCGAACCCGACCACGCTCAGGTCTTCGGGGATGCGCAGCCCCAGCTCGCGCGCGGCCTCGTACAGCCCGAGCGCCTGGAGGTCGTTCCCGGCGAAGACGGCGGTCGGCCGGTCCGGGCGGCGCAGCAGCTCCAGGCCCAGCCGGTAGCCGGCCTCGTGGTGGAAGTCGCCGTTCGCGATCAGCCCGGGGTCGACCGGCAGCCCGGCCGTCTCCAGCGCGGCCCGGTAGCCGTCGACCCGGGCGCGGCTGCACATCATCTGCGTCGGCCCGCTGATCGCGCCGATCCTGCGGTGCCCCAGCTCGACCAGGTGCCGGGTGGCCGCGAGACCGCCCTGCCAGTTGGTCGCGCCGATGGACGGCACGTCGGCCCCCGGGTCGCCGGCCGGGTCCATCACCACGAACGGGATGGAGCGGCTGGTCAGCAGCGCCCGCTGCGACTCGTCGAGCCCGGACAGGACCAGGATCACGCCGTGCGGGCGGCGCGCGGCGACCTGGTCGGCCCAGGTCCGCCCGGGGGTGAGCCGCCCCGCGCTCTCCGACAGCACCACGCTGAGCCCCGCGTCCCGGGCCACGTTCTCCACGCCCCGGATGACCTCCAGCGCCCAGGCGCTCTCCAGCTCGTGGAAGACCAGGTCGATCAGGGGTGAGCGGGTCGCCTCGGCTCGGCGGCGCCGGTAGCCGTGGGCGCGCAGCAGGTCCTCGACGCGGGCCCGGGTGGCGGGGGCGACGTCGGCCCGGCCGTTGAGGACCTTCGAAACAGTCGGCGCCGACACACCGGCCTCACGGGCGATCTCGGCGAGCGTCGCGGTCTGCGGGCTGCGCCCCTGCGTCCGGGTTTGCGTCCGGCTTTCCACCGGCTCCGGGGATGTCATGGCGGCGATCGTATCCCTGCGGGCCCCCTTGACGAAGTCCCCGGGGCGCCATAGGTTCCCGGAACATTCGACATACTTATCGAAACATTCGTTGAAGCGGGCGGGAAAGACGCTCGTGAGCACCGTCCGTGAGAGGGCCGTCCGTCCACCCGACAGGAGCTTCATGACCACCGTGCCCTGGCGTGACCCCGCCCTGCCCGCCGCCGCCCGCGTCGACGATCTGCTCTCCCGGATGCCCCTGGAGGAGAAGACCGCCCAGCTGTACGGCGTGTGGGTGGGCGCCTCGACGGACGGCGACGGAGTCGCTCCGCACCAGCACGACATGACGGTCGACCACTCCGACGAAGCATGGGACGAGCTGATCACCCGCGGCCTGGGCCAGCTCACGCGCTCCTTCGGCACCGCCCCCGTGGACCCGGCGCTGGGCGCGCAGGCACTGGCCCGCGCCCAGCGCCGCATCACCGAGGCCGGCCGCTTCGGCATCCCGGCGATCGCGCACGAGGAGTGCCTGGCCGGTTTCACCGCCTGGCAGGCCACGGCCTACCCGGTCCCGCTGGCCTGGGGGGCGACCTGGGATCCCCCGCTGGTCGAGGAGATGGCCCGCCGTATCGGCGACGACCTCCGCTCGGCCGGCGTCCACCAGGGCCTCGCGCCCGTCCTGGACGTCGTACGCGATCCGCGCTGGGGCCGCGTGGAGGAGACGATCGGCGAGGACCCGTACCTGGTCGGCACGGTCGGCACGGCCTATGTGCGGGGCCTGGAGTCGGCCGGGGTCGTCGCCACGCTGAAGCACTTCGCCGGGTACGCCTCCTCGGCCGGCGCCCGCAACCTGGCCCCCGTACGGGCCGGCATCCGCGAGTTCGCGGACGTCACGCTCCCGCCCTTCGAGATGGCACTGCGCGAGGGCGGGGCCCGTTCGGTGATGGCCGCGTACACGGAGCGGGACGGCGTCCCGGCCTCGGCGGACCCCGAGCTGCTGACCGGACTGCTGCGCGAGGAGTGGGGCTTCACCGGCACGGTCGTCGCGGACTACTTCGGCATCGGCTTCCTGCAGACCCTCCACCGGGTGGCCGGCACCCCGGCCGAGGCGGCCCACGCGGCCCTGGTGGCCGGCATCGACGTGGAGCTGCCGAGCCTGAAGTGCTACGGCGATCCGCTGGTGGACGCGGTCCGCTCGGGCGAGATCCCCGAGGAGCTGGTGGACCGCGCGGCCCGCCGCGTCCTGCTCCAGAAGTGCGAACTGGGACTGCTGGACGAGGACTGGACCCCCGAGCCGGCCGCCACGGTGARCCTCGACTCGACGGGCAACCGGATCCTGGCCCGCCGCCTGGCCGAGGAGTCCGTCGTCCTGCTCGACAACCCCGACGGCCTGCTCCCGCTCGCCCCCGACACCCGGATCGCGGTGGTCGGC
The DNA here is from genome assembly GCF_002148965.1 of Streptomyces swartbergensis. Taxonomy (GTDB): domain Bacteria; phylum Actinomycetota; class Actinomycetes; order Streptomycetales; family Streptomycetaceae; genus Streptomyces; species Streptomyces swartbergensis. The sequence continues at coordinate 22,321 of NZ_NGFN01000056.1, forward strand.
CCCCGGGCGGCCGACGCCCTGGCCATGCTGGGCTGCTACTCCTTCCCGTCCCACGTCCTCACCCACCACCCCGGCGTCCCGACCGGCATCGAGATCCCGACCGTCCTCGATGCCCTGCGCACCGAACTCCCCGACGCCAAGGTGACGTTCGCGCCGGGCTGCGACGTGACGGACCCGGACACCTCCGGCTTCGAGGAGGCCATCGCCCGTACCGCCGAGGCGGACGTGTGCGTGGCGGTCCTCGGCGACCGGGCGGGCCTGTTCGGCCGCGGCACCTCGGGCGAGGGCTGCGACGCGACGGACCTCGCCCTGCCGGGCGCCCAGGGCGAGCTGCTGGACGCGCTGGTCGCCACGGGCGTCCCCGTGGTGCTGGTGCTGCTGACCGGCCGTCCCTACGCGCTCGGCCGCTGGCACGGCCGCCTGGGCGCGGTCGTCCAGGCCTTCTTCCCGGGGGAGGAGGGCGGCCCGGCGGTGGCGGGAGTGCTGTCGGGCCGCGTGAACCCGTCGGGCCGCCTCCCCGTGAGCGTCCCGCAGGTCCCCGGCGGCCAGCCCTGGACGTACCTCCAGCCGCCCCTCGGCCTCGCGGGCGAGGTCAGCAACCTCGACCCGACCCCGCTGTACGCCTTCGGGCACGGCCGGTCGTACACGACGTTCGCGTGGGAGGACGGCACGGGCGGCGAGGAGCCGGCTCAGATCGGCACGGACGGCACGTACGACATCTCGGTGACCGTCCGCAACACCGGCGACCGCGAGGGCGCGGAGGTCGTGCAGCTGTATCTGCACGACCCGGTGGCGTCGGTGACCCGGCCCGATGTGCGGCTGATCGGCTACCAGCGCGTGGAACTGGCGCCGGGCGAGGCGAGCCGGGTGACGTTCCGGTTCCACACGGATCTCTCGGCGTTCACCGACCGTTCAGGTCGCAGGGTGGTCGAACCGGGCGTCCTGGAACTACGTTTGGCGGCGTCCAGCGCAGACGTACGCCACACGACACGCCTCACCCTCACGGGCCCGGTACGGGTCACCGGCGCCGATCGGATGCTGCGGTGTGGGACGGAGGTGTCGGAGGTGAGGTGACCTCCGCGCGGGGAGCGAGCGGGGAACGCGTTGGACAGGTTGCTTCACCACGAGTTGCGGGCCGTCTTCTCGGTGCTCGCCGTCGTCGCCGTGTCCCTGACGGCGGCGGGCCTCGCCCACGGTTTCGCCCCGCCGGAGCCCGGCAAAGTGGCCCTGTACCTCGCCGGTCTGCTGGCCTTCGCCGTGGTGTGGACCCTCCTGAAAGGGACCAGGCTCAAGGGCGGTTCAGCTTGGCACGGGACTACGACAAGGCCGTCCCCGTCGAGGACACCGGCGCGGTCGTGCCCGCCGACGCCTCCCTGCGCGACTCCTGGTTCAACTGGCCCGTCCTCGTCCTGTATCTCCTGTTCGTCCTGCCCATCTCCGTGTTCTGGGAGCCGTGGGTGACCGGGATCGCCCTGTGGTCGGCCCTGGACTGGCTGGGCCAGGCCGCCCTGGTCGCCCACTGGGAGCGCAGGCACGGCCTGCTGCTGTGGCGGGGTCACGTCGGCAGCAGGCCCTGGGAGCTCTCGGTCAGCCGGCGCCCACCGACTCGAACCGCCACCGGTGCACGGCCCGCGTGACCAACTCCCCGTCCGGTTCGGGCAGTTCCGGCAGCTCGGCCTCGTACGGAGCGTCCCACCAGGTGATGACCAGGACCCGGTCCTGAGGAGCGCGCAGGGTCTCCCGGCGCAGGGGTGCGCGGGGCAGCTCCTGCGCCCGGGCCCAGGCCAGCAGGTCCTCGCCCCGGCCGGGCACCGCCCGCGCCTCCCACATCAAGGCGACCGTCACGAGTAGAGGTTCTCCTTGCTGATCTCGTGCACATGGTCGTGGTCGTGCTGGTGGCCCGGCACGTGCGGCTCCGTCACCGGCAGCGAGGAGTCCGCCGACAGGTCCCAGCTCGACGCGGCCCGGTTCCGGGCCACCATCTCGGCGCCGAGCGCTGCGACCATCGCCCCGTTGTCCGTGCACAGCTTGGGCCGCGGCACCCGCAGCCGGATCCCGGCCGCCTCGCAGCGTTCCTGGGCCAGGGCGCGCAGCCGGGAGTTGGCGGCCACACCGCCGCCGATCATCAGGTGGTCGACACCTTCGTCCTTGCAGGCCCGGACGGCCTTGCGGGTCAGCACGTCCACGACCGCCTCCTGGAAGGAGGCCGCCACGTCCCGCACCGGGACCTCCTCCCCCGCCGCCCGCTTCGCCTCGATCCAGCGCGCCACGGCCGTCTTCAGCCCGGAGAAGGAGAAGTCGTAGGCCGGGTCGCGCGGACCGGTCAGGCCGCGCGGGAAGGCGATCGCGTCCGGGTCGCCCTCGCGTGCGTACCGGTCGATGACCGGGCCGCCCGGGAAGCCCAGGTTCAGCACGCGGGCGATCTTGTCGAAGGCCTCACCGGCCGCGTCGTCGATGGTCGCGCCCATCGGGCGGACGTCGGAGGTGATGTCCGTGGACAGCAGCAGCGAGGAGTGGCCGCCGGACACCAGCAGCGCCATGGTCGGCTCGGGCAGCGCGCCGTGCTCCAGCTGGTCGACGCAGATGTGCGAGGCGAGGTGGTTGACGCCGTACAGGGGCTTGCCGAGCGCGTACGCGTACGCCTTCGCCGCCGAGACGCCGACCAGCAGGGCGCCGGCGAGGCCGGGACCGGCGGTGACGGCGATGCCGTCGAGGTCGCGGGCGCTGACTCCCGCCTCCTTCAGCGCGCGGTCGATGGTCGGGACCATCGCCTCCAGGTGGGCCCGGGAGGCGACCTCGGGCACGACACCGCCGAAGCGGGCGTGCTCGTCGACGCTGGAGGCGACGGCGTCGGCGAGCAGGGTGGTGCCGCGGACGATGCCGACGCCGGTCTCGTCACAGGAGGTCTCGATGCCGAGTACGAGAGGCTCGTCGCGTGAGTCAGTCATTGATCTGGGTTCCTTGTACGGGAGCCGAACCCGCGGCGGAGCCGCTGTCGGGTTTCGTGGTCAGTCGCATCACCAGGGCGTCCACGTTCCCCGGCTGGTAGTAGCCGCGCCGGAAGCCGATGGCCTCGAAGCCGAAGCGCTCGTAGAGCTTCTGCGCGCGGACGTTGTCCACCCGGCACTCCAGCATCACTTCGGCGCACTCGAAGGCGGTCGCGGCCCGCAGCAGTTCGGTGAGGAGCCGGCCGCCCAGCCCCGTCCCCCAGTACTCCCGGGTGACGGCGATGGTCTGGATGTCGGCCTGCTCGCCGGAGGAGGCGACACCGGCGTATCCGACGATCCGCTCCCCCGCCTCGGCCACGAGGTACTTCCGGGTCGCCTCCGGCCCGCGCGCATGGGCCAGCTCCGACCAGAACATGCCCCGCGACCAGGCGTCGTCGGGGAACAGATCCCGCTCCAGCTCCAGTACGCGGTCGATGTCCCACCAGCGCATCTCGCGCAGCACACACGTCTCGGACTCGGTCACTTGGGCGTGACCACCTTGTAGTTCTTGGGGACCTGGGCGTCGGGGCGGCGCAGGTACAGCGGCCGGGGCGCGGGGAGTTCCTCGCCCGCCGCCAGCCTCTCCGCGGCCAGCCGGGCGAGCGCGGCGGCGGACACGTGCTCGGGTTCGTGCGCCTGGGGGAAGGCGTCCGGGTACAGCAGCGCGCCCGCGCCGACCGCGGGCAGCCCGGCGACCTGTTCGGCGATGTCGGCGGGCCGGTCGACGGCCGGGTCGGTGACGCGGGTGCGGGAGTCGGCGTAGCGCGCCCAGTACACCTCCTTGCGGCGGGCGTCGGTCGCCACGACGAACGGGTCCTGGAGGTCGGCGGCGTAGGCGAGGCCGTCCAGCGTGCACACTCCGTGCACGGGGACGCCGAGCGCGAGCCCGAAGGTCTCGGCGGTCATCAGACCGACGCGCAGCCCGGTGTACGGGCCCGGCCCGATGCCGGCGACGACCCCGGTGACGGCGTCGAGCGACAGACCGGCCTCGGCGAGCACCCGGTCGATCGCGGGCAGCAGCAGTTCCCCGTGCCGGCGCGCGTCCACCTGACTCGACGAGGCGATGACGTCCCGGCCGTCGTGCAGCGCGACGGTGACGGCGGGTGTGGCGGTATCCAGAGCGAGCAAGAGCACGCAAACAGCCTACGGCTCCCCGGGGCCCGTGTCGGACGTACCTGTCGGGCCGTCACCTGCTGCTACCGTCACCTACCGTCATGGCGCGTCATACGCACCGTGCGCGACAGGAACGTACGACACGGAGGTGGGCGCGGTGGCACTCAGCAGCTCGGGGATCGTGGCCGGGCTCACCGCTGCGGCCCTCGCGACGGTCGGCTACCTCGCCCACCAGGCGTCACAGACCCTCCCGGCCGGCCTGGGCAGGTCACAGGCGGGCGCCGCACCGGCGGCCGACGTCTCGAAGGCGCCGCCCCGGGCCAAGAAGGACCCCGCCGCGCTGCCCGGCGGGTCCGGCAAGGGCGCACGGGTGGTGTACTCCCTGCGCGACGACCGGGTGTGGCTGGTCGGCGAGGACGAGACGGTCACCCGCACGTTCCAGGTCCACCCGAGCGCGGTGGACCCCGCCCCGGGCAGCTACTCGGTCACGTCCCGCTCGAACGCGATCACCGGCTCCGACGGCGTCCCCGTCGAGCACGTCGTGCGTTTCACCAGCGTGGACGGCGTGATCATCGGCTTCAGCGCGGCCGTGAACGACTCGACCACCGCACGGGCCCCGAAGGTACGCACGGGCGGCATCCGCGAGTCCCGCGAGGACGGCGAGGCGATGTGGACCTTCGCGACGATCGGCCGCAAGGTCGTGGTCGTCCGCTAGGGCGCGGGGCCGTGGGGCCGTGGGGCCGTGGTCGGCCGCAAGGCCGCCAGGCCGTGGCCATCCGCTGGAGGGCCGTGGTCGGCCGCCGGGCCGCCAGGCCGTGGCCATCCGCTGGAGGGCCGTGGTCGGCCGCCGGGCCGCTGGACCGCAAGGCCGTGGCCATCCGCTGGACGGGACGTGGTCGACCGCTGGACCGCAGGGCCGTGGTCGACCGCTGGACCGCAGGGCCGCTGGACCGCAGGGCCGTGGTCGGCCGCTGGACCGCAGGGCCGCTGGACCCAGGGCCGTGGTCGGCCGCCAGGCCGCAGGGCCGTGGTCGGCCGCCAGGCCGCAGGGCCGCAGGGCCGCTGGACCGCAGGGCCGTGGTCGGCCACAAGGCCGTGGCCATCCGCCGGGCTGCTAGGCCGCTGGGCCGCTAGGTGTGCTGTCCGGGGACGTTGGAGACGGGCGACACGCCTTGAGTGGTCCTTGAACGGGGCGAGGGCCCCTGGGTTCGGTGTGGATTGCGAGATCTACAACCGGCGTCCAAGAGGCCCTCGTTGTCCCACCGTAACGCCCCGCTGACTCCGACCGGCAGGCTGCGTCTGGCCCGGTGTGTCGTCGAAGACGGCTGGCCGCTACGACGAGCCGCGGCCATCCGCCGGCTGCTGGACCGCTGGACCGCAAGGCCGTGGTCGGCCGCCAGGCCGCAGGGCCCTGGTCGCCCGCAAGGCCGCTGGACCGCAAGGCCCTGGTCAGCCACCGATCAGCCGTGTGAACAACGCTTCAGGTCAATACAGCCAGCCCGCTAGGCCGCTTCGCGGTGGTCCGTTACCGGCTGGGTCGGCTCGGTGAGCTCCAGGTCGGGAGCCCGCGGTGGCGTGGAGATCAGTGCAGCCGCCTCGCCCGCCGCCAGCAGGTCCCGCATGGACACCCCGGCGACCGCGAACGGCAGCGGCTGCCCCTTGCTCTCTGTAGCCGACATGGACGCCTCCCGAAGGCGGGGCGGACGTAGTTAGGTAGACCTAACTACGGACTGGATACCATGTGACCACGCACAAGACGCCGAACGCAACATTTTGCCGACGCCTTGTCGGAACGTTCATCAAAACACCACGCGGCGGGAGCTACGCCGCGAGCACGCTCAGGTCCGCGGAAGCCCAGCGTTCCCCCACACCGGTGATCGTCATCTGCCGGACCTCGTCGGTCGTGTCGCCCACCGCGCGGTGGATGACCACCTGGAGCCGGTCCTCGGTCAGCTCCTCGACCTTGCCCTCGCCCCACTCCACGACGACCACGGACTCGGGCAGCGAGACGTCGAGATCGAGGTCCTCCATCTCGTCCAGCCCGCCGGACAGCCGGTACGCGTCGACGTGGACCAGCGGCGGCCCGTCGCCCAGCGACGGATGCACCCGGGCGATCACGAACGTCGGCGAGGTGACGGCCCCGCGCACGCCGAGCCCCTCGCCCAGCCCACGCGTCAGTGTCGTCTTGCCCGCCCCGAGCTCTCCGCTGAGCATCACCAGGTCACCCGCGCGCAGCAGTTTCGCGAGCCGGCGGCCCAGCTCCCGCATCTGCTCGGGGGACGTGACGGTGATCTGGACGGATCCGGACTCAGCCGGGTTGTGCGGTGCTGCTGGTGCTTCCATAACCCTTCACGGTAGCTCCTGCGGGCACGGCACCCGTGCGGGTGAGCAGGTCGGCGAGGCGGTCGGTGACCACTTCCGGGTGTTCCAGCATCACCAGGTGCCCCGCGTCCGGCACCAGCACCAGCTCGGCGTCCGGCAGCAGATCGGCGATGGCCTCGCTGTGCTCACTCGGCGTGACCAGGTCCTGCACCCCGGCCAGGACGAGCACCGGCATGCCGGCGAAGTGCACCAGCGCCTCGGTCTTGTCGTGGTCGTTGAACGCCGGGTAGTACTCGGCGACCACGTCGATGGGCGTGCTCTCGATCATCCGCTCGGCGAACCGGGCGATGGCCGGGTCGACGTCCCGGGAGGCGAACGAGTACCGCTTGATGATCCCGGCGAACAGGTCCGCGGTGGCCCGGCGCCCCTTCTCCACCAGATCGGCCCGCTGCCCCATCGCCTTCAGCACGCCGGGCAGCACCCGCCGCACCGCGTTGACGCCGGCCACCGGAAGCCCGTAGTTGACCTCGCCGAGCCGCCCCGACGACGTCCCCACGAAGGCCACCCCGACGACCCGCTCCCGGACCAGCTCGGGGTACTGGTCGGCCAGCGCCATCAC
>NZ_NGFN01000560.1 GCF_002148965.1 Streptomyces swartbergensis
AGGACCACCCGGACCGGCCCCGGTCCGCTCGCCTCGGCCAGGGCGTGCAGGCACACGCGCAGACCGGGCCGGCCGAGGGTCGGGACGACGACGGCGTACTCGGCGTTCCCCTTGCGGGTGTCGGGCTCGGTCATCGCAGGCCTCCGGCGTCCTCGGAGCGGAACAGGTCGCCGCGGCGGACGGCGTACGGGCCGATGGCCAGCAGGTCGACGGGCGAGGAGCCGAAGCACTCCAGGGCGTCGCGCGGGTCGTCGACCATGGGCCGGCCGGCCGTGTTGAGGCTGGTGTTGACGACGACGGGGAGTCCCGTGAGCCGCTCGAACTCGCCGAGCATGCGGGCCACCAGCGGTTCGCGGGCCGGGTCGACGGTCTGGATGCGGGCGGTGCCGTCGACGTGCACGACGGCGGGGATGCGGTCCCGCCACTCCTGGTCGACGTCGTGCACGAACAGCATGTACGGGCTGGGCAGCGGGCCGTCGAAGATCTCGGCGGCGCGGTCGGCGAGGACCATCGGGGCGACGGGCCGGAACTGCTCGCGGCCCTTGACGTCGTTGAGCCGTTCCAGGTTGCCCGCGTGCCCGGGGTGGGCGAGCAGGGAGCGATGGCCGAGCGCCCGGGGGCCGTATTCGGAGCGCCCCTGGAACCAGGCGACGATCGCGTTGTCCGCGAGGGCGCGGGCGACGGTGGCGGCGATGTCCGGGGGCCGTTCGAAGGGTACGGCGGCCGTCTTCAGCCAGGCTCCGAGCTCCGCGTCGGACCAGTCCCGGCCGAGGTCGGCGCCGGCCATGGGTTCCGGCTCGTCGCCCTCGCCGGCGGACAGCAGCAGGGCGCCGCCCAGGGCGGTACCGGCGTCTCCGGCGGCGGGCTGCACCCACACCCGGGAGAAGGGACCCTCGCTTGCGATACGGGAGTTGGCGACACAGTTGAGGGCGACGCCACCGGCGAGCGTGAGCACCTGGTCGTGGGTACGGCCGTGCAGCCAGCGCACGAGGTCGAGCAGGGTCTCCTCCAGCACGGCCTGGGCGCTGGCGGCGACATCGGCGTGATCCTGCGTCCACGGCTCGTCGGCGCCGCGCGGCGCGCACAGCTCCTGCCACGGCACGCCGGTGGCGTGGAAACCGCCGTCGCCGGTCGGGTACACGTGGCGGCGCAGTTCGGCGAGCATGCGTGGCGTGCCGTGGGAGGCGAGCGCCATCACCTTGAACTCGTCGGAGGAGCGCAGGAAGCCGAGGTGTTCGGTGAGTTCCTCGTAGACGAGGCCGAGCGAGTGCGGCAGGTCCTGTGCGTGCAGCGCCTCCAGCCGGTCTCCCACGCGGCGTGCGGCCAGGTGGGAGGCGCGTTCGCCGCGGCCGTCCAGGACCAGCACGGAGGAGTCACCGGCGTCCGGTGCGGCGAAGGCGCCGGAGGCGGCGTGGGCCATGTGGTGCGGCACGAAGCGGACGATGCCGGGGTCGAGACCGGGCAGGGCCGTCCGCAGGAATCCGGGAGCCTCGCGGGCGTAGGTCAGCCGCAGGTGGTCCCACGGGTCGTCCAGGCCCATGTCCCCGGCGGGCCGGGCCAGTGCCGGGTCGAAGGAGTAGGTGACCGCGTCGAGGTCCTGCGGCCGCAGCCCGGCCCGCTTCAGGCACCAGGCGGCGGCCTTCTCGGGCAGCTCCCAGGCGGAGAACGGCAGGGGTCGCTTCCCGTGCTTGCGCCGGGAGAACCGCTCCTCCTCCGCGGCGGCGACGGTCCGCCCGTCGATCACCAGGGCGGCCGCGGGGTCGTGGAAGAGGGCGTTGATTCCGAGGATGCGCATGGGGGTGGCGGCCCTTTCGGCGGTCGGGAGAAAACCGGACGCGGTGGTGCGGGGGGGGTGCCCGGGCGGGTCAGTCGTCGGTCAGTCGTCGGTTCCGTCCTCGCGGAACCAGGCGATCGTGCGCCGCAGCCCCTCCTCGGCGCGCACCTGCGGTTCCCAGCCGAGCTTGTCGCGGGCCAGGGTGATGTCCGGGCAGCGCACGGCCGGGTCGTCCACCGGGCGTTCGATGAAGCGGATCTCCGAGGGGGAGCCGGCGAGTTCGACGACCAGCCGGGCCAGGTCGAGCATGGTGATCTCGGTCGGGTTGCCGATGTTGACCGGGCCGCGCATGCCGTGGGCGGCCGCCGCGAGGATGCCGCGGACGGTGTCGTCGACGTAGCACAGCGACCGGGTCTGGCGGCCGTCGCCGGTCACGGTGAGGGGCTCGCCGGCCAGGGCCTGCCGTACGAAGGTCGGCACCGCGCGTCCGTCGTGGCCGCGCATCCGCGGGCCGTAGGTGTTGAACAGCCGCACGATGCAGGTGTCGGTGCCGTGGCTGTCGGCGTGGGCGGTGGTCAGCGCCTCGCCGAAGCGTTTGGCCTCGTCGTAGACGCTGCGCGGGCCGACCGGGTTGACGTTGCCCCAGTAGCGCTCGTCCTGGGGGTTCTGCTGCGGGTCGCCGTAGACCTCGGAGGTCGAGGCGAGGACGAAGCGGGCGCGGGAGGACTGTGCGAGTTCCAGGGCGTTGCGGGTGCCGAGGCTGCCCGTCTCCATGGTGTGCAGCGGCAGTCGCAGGTAGTCCGCCGGGGACGCCGGGGAGGCGAAGTGCAGGACGAGGTCGGGCCGTCGCTTGATCCGCAGGCCCTCGGCGACGTTGGCCTGCACGAGCGTGAAGCCGGGCCGTTCGAGCAGCGGGGATATGTTCTCGGGCCGGCCGGTGCAGAAGTCGTCCACGCAGGTGACGGCCGCGCCCGCGTCCAGCAGGGCGGCGCACAGGTGGGAGCCGACGAACCCGGCGCCGCCCGTGACGACGGCGTGTTCCCAGCTCCGTGAGAGGGCGGTGGTCATCTCGGTCTCTCCTCCGTCAGCGGCGTACGGCCCGGCACGACGGTGTCCGCCTCGGACCGCCGAGGGCGGCCGGAGGCCGTCGAGCCCACGATCAGCGTCCGCCGACGCTGCGACCACGGCACGGTCGCGTACGGCAAACCGGTGAGTCACGGAGGGTGAGGGGGTGGGATTACCGGGTGTTCGGGCAGGTCGGGGCGTGAATGGAGAGCTGGGAGCCGGGTGCGCTCCTCCAGCCTGCGACGGGGTGTGCGTGCGGGCCGACACGCGGACCGGCGG
>NZ_NGFN01000561.1 GCF_002148965.1 Streptomyces swartbergensis
CCCCTAGGGTGTATCCAGCCGCCCCCGTTCGTTCACCCGTCCGTGCAGGCGCTCGGAGTGAACCGGGGGAGCGGAAGGGGGCGCTTTCGCCGAGCGATCTGTCCCGCTGATCATCTCGCCCCTACCGTCGAACGCAAGGGCACGGGTGTACGGCGGGGAGGCTCGACGATGACGTCGCGGAACCGGTCCGGGGAGACAGACGACAGCGCACCAGGATCCCAGGACCGCCCCGGAACAGCGGAGCGGACGACCGAGGGGGCAGACGGCGGGGCATCCGGCCCGGCCCTCGTCCGGATCCACGACCTCGCCGGCCGCCCCCGGGGCACCGGCTTCCTGGCCGACCACCACGGCACGCTCGTCACCAGCCACGAGGCGGTCGACGGCCTGCCCCGGCTCGTCCTGCGCGGCGCCGGGGACCGCCGCCGGGTCGTGTCCGCCGACGCGGTGACCCCGCTGCCCGCGCTCGGCCTGGCCCTCGTACGGACCGAGGGACTCGGCGTCCCGCCGCTGCCCGTCACCGTGCGGGGCGGGGCCGGGACGGGCGCCTATGTGCGGATCGCCGCCGGCGGTTGGCGCGAGGCCCGGGTGCTGGGCTCGACCGCCGTGACGTACACAGCCACGGACCGCGTCCACCGCCTCGACGGCGCGCTGGAGCTGGCGGTCGGCACGGCAGGGCGGGACGCGCTGCGACGGGGCGGCGGGGCGGCCGGCGGCCCGGTGCTCGACGCCGCGACCGGCGCCGTCGTCGGTGTCCTCGGCACCGCGCTCCGCTCGGACCACAGCGACGTCGGCTTCGCCGTACCGCTGCATCCCCGGGCACCCGGCGCGGCCGGCCCGCTCGCCGAGCTGCTCGCCGAGAACGCGGCGACGGTCCCCGCGTACGGCGCCGATCTCAACCTGGCCGGGGTGCTGGAGCTGACCGGCACCGCGGCGGGGCTGGACGGCCCGCCCGGCGGCACAGGCCTGACGGAGCCGGTCGAACGGGCGGCTGTGGTGGCAGAGTTCAGCGCGTTCGAGGCGGGCCGGGCGACCGTGCTCGGCCTCGTCGGGGCGCCCGGCAGCGGTCGTACGACGGAACTCGCGACGCTCGCCGCGCGCCGTGCCCGCAGCGGGCATCCCACGCTGTGGCTGTGCGGCAGCGAACTGCGGGACGACGACGCCTCGGTGGCCGACGCGGCACGCCGGGCGCTGCTGCGGGCAGCCCCTGCCGTGGCCGCGTCCCGGTCCCCTTTCCTGCCGGCCGACCTGGGCGACACCACCCCCGAGCGCCTCGCCCGCCTCGCCGGTGCCTTCGGCCGGCCTCTGCTGCTGCTTCTCGACGGCCCGGAGGAGATGCCCCCGGCGCTCGCCCGCCGCCTGGCTGACTGGACGGGCGGGACGGTGCGCTGGCTGCGGGAGACGGGTGTGCGGCTGGTCGTGGCGTGCCGGCCGGAGTACTGGGAGGGGGCGGGGTTCCCGGCGGAGGTCCTGCACCGGCCGGCCGGTGCCGACGGGCGGCCCGCGTGTGTGCGCATCGGCGATCTCACCGAGGACGAGGCCCGGGAGGCCCGGCTGCGCCACGGCATCCCGGAGAGCGCCCTCGTCGACGCCGACGCCCGGCATCCCCTCACCCTGCGGCTCCTCGCGGAGATCCGTGAGGCACTCGATGTCTTCGACGGCCCGGAAAGCGCCGGCGCACCCACCGGTCCCGACGGCCCCGGCGCCACCGTCGGCCGCGACGACGTCTTCGCGGCCTACCTGGACCTGATGTGCCTGCGCGTCGCCGTGCGGCTGGCCGCCGGGAACGGTCTGTCCGGCACGGCCGTACGACGGCTGGCCGCCAAGGTGGCCGGGCAGGTGCACGAGGCCGCCCGGCGCAGCCTCGGGCCCGGGCTGGGGGATCTGGACCGGGAGGCGTTCGAGACGGTGTTCCCGTGGGGGCCCGCACCGGCGCGGCTCGGCGGCGGCACCGGCTGGGCGTCGGCCGTCCTCGCCGAGGGCCTGCTCGTCCCCGCCGGAGCCGGCTACCGCTTCGCCCACGAGGAGCTCGCCGACTGGCTCCAGGGCCTGCACCTCGACCTCGACGAGGCCCTACGCTCCCTCGTCCACCGCCGGCGGGACGCGCAGTCCGACCCCGTCCCGCACCACCGCATCGGGCCGGTCGTGCAGGCCCTGCTGTTCCTCGCCCGCCACCACGGCACCGGCCGACTGGCCTCGCGGCTGGCGGACCTGGTGCACGCCCTGGACGCCGATCCACGGTCCTGGTGGGCCGCCCGGCTGCTCGCCGGGACCCTGTCGGCGGTGCCCGAGGCGACGCCGTACACGGAGGTGCTGCGGCTGCTGGCCGACCGGATCGTGGCCTGGCGGCGGCAGGACCGGCCCGTGCCGGAGGAGGTCGGGCCCGCCTTCTGGGCAGCCGTACGGCTGCCGGAGGACGAGCGCTTCGCGCTGCTGAGGCGGCTGGTGCACGCCGACGGCCCGCCGTGCGAGGCCGGTCCCCGGTTCCTGGACTCCGTCGCCCATCTGTTGGCCGCCGATCCCACCGCCGTACAGCCGCTGCTGGCCCGCTGGTTCGACGACGAGCAGCCGCTGCCGGCCACCCCGCACGCGACCGTGGCCACGGCCGCGCAGGCACTGCTGCACACCCACCGGCACGGCGCGCTGGACGACTTGGCGGACGTGCTCGTCGACCGCGCGCACCGGAGGGCCGACGAGCTGCTCGCCGTGCTGGCCGAGGAGGAACCGTCGGCGGTGTGCCGGGCCGTCGACCGGTGGGCGCGCGACGAGCGGCCGGCGCGACGGAGTGCCGCGGTGGCGCACGGCCTGCGCGTCGCGCCGCACGTGCGCTCCGGAGGCGATCGCGCCCTCCTGCGCTACGCGGCCCTCACCCTGCTCGCCCGGCCGGCCGACCGGGCCCTGCACGGCGGCGCCCTCGCCCTCCTCGTCCAGGATCCGCACACCCGGGCCCGGTATCTCCCGCGGGCGCTGGAGCACTTCGCGGCGGGCGACCCGCACCTCCCGCCGGACGCGCCGGCCGCCGCCCTCCCGGCCCACCCGGAGCCGGTCCTCGCCGCCTTCGCGGTGCGGCTGGAGCGGCCCGACCCGGGGGAGGCGCTGCGGGCGCTCGCC
>NZ_NGFN01000562.1 GCF_002148965.1 Streptomyces swartbergensis
GGGCGGGTACGGGTGGTAGTTGGCGATCTTCTTGTCCTTGATCACCAGGTGGTGGGAGAGGACGCCGCGCACCGCCTCGTGGAAGCCGCAGCCGATCGCCTCGTCGGGCACCTCGTAGTTCTCGAACACCTTGGTCTCGCCCGCGCGGATGAGCCCCATGGACTCCTCCAGGAACTGCAGGGCCATGGCGGCCGCGTAGGCGACGAAGTACGGCCGGGCACGGTCGCGTTCGATGGTGTTGCTCCACTGCGGGATACGCCACTCCAGGGTCGTCTCCGGCAGGGACTCGCCCTTGGGCAGGGAGATGCGCACGCTGTGGCCGGTGGACTTGACGTACGGGGTGTCGACCAGGCCGCTCAGCGCGGTCGACCACAGGCGGGCGAGCGGGCCGCCGCCGGTGTCCAGGGCGAGGTGGTCGCCGGTGCGCTGGTCGAACCAGCGCGGGCTCATGACCCAGCTGTACTTGTCGTCGAAGTCGCGCTTCTGCGGCACCGGGACGGTGGTCTGGTTCCACGGGTGGCGCATGTCGACGGGGTTGCCGAGCGGGTCGTGGGTGACGAAGGGCTCCTCGTTGACCCAGTCTTCGTAGTACGAGCTGCCGAGCAGGATCCGCAGGCCGAGGTTGATGTCGACGAGGTTGTTGGTGACCAGTTTGCCGTCGACGATGATGCCCGGGGTTACGTACATGTCCTTGCCCCAGGAGTTCATCGTCTCGTACCGGTAGTCGACCGTCTTGGGGTCCTGGAAGGCACCCCAGCAGCCCAGCAGCACCCGGCGGCGGCCGACCTCCTCGTAGCCGGGCAGCGCCTCGTAGAAGAAGTCGAAGACGTCGTCGTTCATGGCGACGGCCTTCTTCACGAAGTCGATGACCCGCATGAGCCGGCTGAGGTAGTCGGTGAAGGTGTTCGGCTGGGGCATCGTGCCGACGCCACCGGGATAGAGCGTAGAGGGGTGGACGTGCCGTCCCTCCATCAGGCAGAACATCTCGCGGGTGACACGACTGACCTTCAGGGCCTCCTTGTAGACCTCGCCCTCGAAGGGGTTGAAGGCCTTCATGATGTCGGCGATGGTGCGGTAGCCGTGGATGTCGCCGCGGGGCGCCTCGGTGCGTTCGGCGCGGGCCAGCACACTGGGGTTGGTGGCCTTGACCATCGCCTCGCAGAAGTCCACGAACACCAGGTTGTCCTGGAAGATCGTGTGGTCGAACATGTACTCGGCCGCTTCGCCGAGGTTGACGATGTAGTCGGCCAGCGGGGGCGGCTTGACGCCGTAGGCCATCTGCTGGGCGTAGTCGGAGCAGGTGGTGTGGTTGTCACCGCAGATGCCGCAGATCCGGGACGTGATGAAGCCCGCGTCACGCGGGTCCTTGCCCTTCATGAACACCGAGTAGCCGCGGAACAGCGACGAGGTGCTGTGGCATTCGACGACTTCCCGGTTGGCGAAGTCGATCTTCGTGTAGATGCCCAGGTTCCCGATGATCCGCGTGATCGGATCCCAGGACATGTCTACGAGTTGTGGCGGCTTACGCTCCGTGGGCCGGGCCTCGGTGGTGGTCATCTGCGGTACTGCCCCTCGCTGTCGGTGTTCCGTGGTCGGGTGGTGGGGGGTGTGTCGCGCGGCATCAGGGCCGCCAGCGCGGGTCGTAGCCGCTGGTCAGCTTGCGCTTGTTGTGGCGCCACCTGGGTTCGTGGTTGACCAGTTCGTTGGTCATGCCGCGCAGGCGGCGGATGACGGCCCCGTACGGCTTGATGGCCAGGGACGACAGGGTTCCGCCGGGAGGTTCGTCCATGAACGGCATGAACGCGTCGGGGAAGCCGGGCATCGTGCAGCCGATGCAGATGCCGCCGACGTTGGGGCAGCCGCCGATGCCGGCCATCCAGCCGCGCTTGGGGACGTTGCAGTTGACGACCGGACCCCAGCAGCCCGTCTTGACCAGGCACTTGGGAGAGTTGTAGTCCTTGGCGAAGCTGGCCTGCTCGTAGTAGGCGCCGCGGTCGCAGCCTTCGTGGACCGTCTTCCCGAACAGCCACTGCGGGCGCAGCATGTGGTCCAGCGGGGGCGGGGGCGCGGAGCCGGCCGCGTGGTAGAGGACCCAGACCAGGGTCTCCATGAAGTTCTCGGGCTGGATCGGGCAGCCGGGCACGTTGACGATCGGCAGGCCGCCCTGGGAGGTGTAGTCCCACCCCAGGTAGTCGGCGAGGCCCATGCAGCCGGTCGGGTTGCCGGACATGGCGTGGATGCCGCCGAAGGTGGCGCAGGTGCCGGCGGCCACCACTGCCCAGGCCTTGGGGGCCAGTTGGTCGATCCACCAGTTCAGGGTCTGCGGCTCGCCGGTCTCCGGGTCGTTGCCGAAGGACGTCCAGTAGCCGTCGCCCTCGATGATGTTCTGGTTGGGGACCGAGCCCTCGATGACGAGGATGAACGGCTCCAGTTCGCCGCGTACGGCCGCCCGGTAGGGAGCGAGGAAGTCCTCGCCGCCCAGGCTCGGCGAGAGGACCTTGTTGACCAGGTTCACCTTCGGCAGGCCCGGGATCAGGCCGAGCACCAGGTCCTCGATGGAGGGCTGGCCGGCTGCGGTCAGGGAGACGGTGTCGCCGTCGCAGCTCATGCCTTCGGAGATCCAGAGGATGGTGATCTCGTCGAAGCCCTGCCGGTCCTCGGCCCGTTCGGGTTCCTTGCTGACTTCGGTGGTGCTGCTGTGCGTTGTCATGTCACTCGGCCTCCGCTGCGGGGGTCTCGGAGTCGGTCGTGTGCCGCGCCTTGGCTGCGGCGGGAGCCGGTGCCGACGGCTCGTCCCGGGATCCGGCGGGCTCGAGGGGTTCGAGCTCGTCGGGCCGGAAGTAGTGGAAGCGGCCGTACCAGGTGTGCAGGTCGGACGCGGGGTCGTCGTCGAGGGTGACGGCGAGGTGCACGCTGCCGTTCACGTCGTGGAAGACGGCGGCGACCTCGGCGGTGCGGCCGGCCAGGAACATGTCCTGGGCGTCGGCGCCGCGTCCCCGGGGGCGGAGCCGGACGCGGCTGCCGCCGCCGAGCAGGACGCCGTCGACGAGCACGGTGTCGGTGGCCGGRGAGAGGCCGTCGT
>NZ_NGFN01000563.1 GCF_002148965.1 Streptomyces swartbergensis
GGCTGGGTGCGGGCCATGAGGCGTTGTTCGCCTGCGGTGGCGTTACCGGTGCGGGTGCGGCGCATGAGCTGGTCGAGGGCGTCGGCGAGGTCGGCCTCAAGGCTGTCGGGGTCGGTGTGGCGGGTGACGGTGGTGCGGATGTGCTGCCAGGTCTGTCGTTAAACGGGCGGTGGACGTGGGCGCGGTGGATCCAGGGGATCTCGGCGAACGTGCCGTCGGGCAGGCGCAGCCAGATCTGGCGGGCGTCTTGGGGGTTGGTGTGGACTTCCCATTTCCCGCCGCGGGCGGTGATGGGGGAGGGCTGCCCGCGGTAAGGGGCCAGGAGGT
This sequence comes from Streptomyces swartbergensis, assembly GCF_002148965.1. GTDB lineage: Bacteria > Actinomycetota > Actinomycetes > Streptomycetales > Streptomycetaceae > Streptomyces > Streptomyces swartbergensis. The sequence continues at coordinate 328 of NZ_NGFN01000563.1, forward strand.
CGCAGTCGTAGGTGCGGTGGTGCAGGCGAATCCCGCGTTCGGTGACGGCCTGCCAGCGCACCGGCAGCAGTTCGAGGTAGTCGTCCCTGGTGAGGGGGACGGGGACGTACCCGGCGACCGAGATGAGGGCGGCCCACATCTGGTTCGGTGTCAGTGCGGCCTTGGGCAGCACGGGATGACGCAGCCCTTGGTGCGGGCGGTGGTGGTAGTGCACGAGCCATTCGTCGAGGAGGTCCTGCAACTGCGCGACGGTGAAGCACGCCTCGCGTTCGGCGTCGCGCCCTCGGCGTGTGACGTCGGATCCGGTGTAGCCGGGCAGGTGCTGGCAGAACAGGGTGTTGATCGAGCCGAAGGTCCGCTCGACGATGCCCTTGGCGGTGGGCGCGTAGGGCGGGGCGGGCTGCACGCTGACGCCGAGGGTCTCGCAGACGGCGGTGAACGCCCTGGAAAGGAATACTTTGCCCCGGTCCACGACGATCGTCTCGGGGATCACGACTGGGCGGGCGGCCGCGCCCTGAAGTCGCTCGTCCAGCGTCAGCAACCGCGCCCGGGGGAGCAGTTGGGTGTGGGTGAAGCGCAGGGCGTCGGGCCAGGTGGGCTTCGACGGGTGGGGGACGGCCATCTCCGCCAGCAGCAGGGCCGCGTCCACGGCCTGGGTCCCGCCCGGACAGAGCACGGCCGCGAGGATCGCTCGCGTCGCAACGTCTACCGCGATCGTCATCTCAGGCCGGCCCAGGGTGCCGTCGTCGAACAGGGCCAGGACATCGAGCCGGGTGGTGTCGATCTGCACCTGCTCTCCGGGCCGCAGGGCGACGGTGGGCGTGTGCCCTCGTCCGTCCTCGGTGATGGGCGGGGTGCGCACCGGGCGTGCGGGATGGTCGGCGGGGCCGGCGAGCTGATGGACGAGCCGGTAGAAGGTGGCCTGCGCCGGCATCGCCACCGCGCCGCCGTGCCGGTCCTTAAGGATGTGCGCGACCAGCGGCATCAGCCCTTTGATGGTGCCTTTGGAGCGGCCGCGCTGGCGGCGCAGCGCCTCCTTGACCGCGGCGACGACCCGCTCGTCGGCTCGTCCGGTGGGGCTGGGGCCGCGGGTGGTGCGGTGGTCGATGAGCCCCCACAGGCCCTGTTTGCGGTAGGCCAGGCGCATGCGCTGCACCGTCGTACGGGACACCCGGCCGAAGCCGAGCGCTGTCAGCTCTGCTGCTTTGGCCTCTTCCCGTTCGGCCAGCGTGTGCTGCTCGGGGTCGTACTGCTCCCGCACCGGCCCGCCGCTGCCCAGCCCGCCGGGCAACCCGCACTCGACTTCCCGGATGTGGCGCTGCCAGGCCAGCGCCTTCTCCCGCGCCGTGGCCGGGGCCGTCTCGAACAGCCCCCACCGCGGCACCGTCTGAGGCTGCTGCGCCTCTGCCCCCAGGAGGGCGAAGCCTGGATCGGCGAAGAGGTGCCCGGCGAGCACCGCTTCATCACTGCCGTCCTCGCCGGCCAGGTGGACGCACTGCCCGGCCAGGGCAACGACCCGCCACCGCAATCCGCGGAAGCGGACATGAGACCCGACCGCCACCACCGGTRGACCGCTTTGTCGGCTGCTGCTCACACCGCCTCCCCGTACCCGGCGCAGGCCCCGCCGCGCCCCTCGCCTGACGCCGGGCATTCGGCTGCGGGGACGCAGCCCTGGCTCTCCTCGCCACGCCCGGCGCCACTGCCTTCGCGGAGGGGACCGGGACTGACGATGACCCGTTCGTGGAGCGGCGCCTTGAGTGCTGTCGTCAGCGTGTGGTGCCACAGGGCGTGGAAGACGGCCGGGAGGACCTCGATCGGGTCGCCGGCCGCTTCGGCGCCCTCGATCAGCGGCCGCGGCCGCGAGAAGGCCTCGAGGACTGCGGGCATCAGGCCGGGCCTGCCCTGGTTGCGGGGGTGGCGGTAGCCGTCCCCGCCGGAAGCCGAAACCCCCGCCGGCAGGTCGAAAGCCACGGACCCACTCGTCCGAGGGAAAACACGCCCCACAGGAGGTCCACGACCGACGTGACGCTATGCTCCCCGGCATGGTTTCGGCCCGGGCGACCCGTAGCGCGCCACGGTCCCGCTCTCGTGCAGCGGGCCCGTGGCGAATGTGGGTGCTGGCCGCGCTTCTCCTCACCCTGATGTACAGCCACGGTGTCAGCGCGGAGAGCGCCGCAGCCCACGCCCATCTCGGGGCGCCGACCAACGCGGTAGCCCTGAACGCTCCGGACCCGGGTTCCGCCGGGCACAGCCACGAGGCGCCCGACCCGCACTCCGGCCAGCGGCACACTGACCACCAGAATGCTCCGGAGCCCGATCACGCGGCTCACCAGTGTGTGTCCGGCCAGCCACAACAGGGCGCTGCGCTGCCCGGCCCGTGCGAGACCCCGGCCATTCATCGGCCTCCGCACGCGTATGCACTCGACGCCGCTCGACCTGTCACTGCCCCCTTGGCATCTGCCCCCGTGCCGGACTCAGCGGTCCTACGGATCTAAGCCTTCACGCCAGCCAACGGGTCGAGGACCTGTTGGCACAGCCCCCGCGAGCCCATCTCCGCCAGTGCACCAGCGGCCGCTCCGCCATGCCGTGCGATGCGCCTTGGCTGCCACGCGGTGACGTGCGGCGCTGAGCCATGGCCGGCTCACGTTGCGCAGTGCCCGGCGAGTCCGATCTTCGGCTCCGCCTTGCCCGCCTGTCTCGTTGAGAGCACCAGGCCCCACTGAACTTCCCCTGAAGGGTCCGCTTTGTCCTCCTC
>NZ_NGFN01000564.1 GCF_002148965.1 Streptomyces swartbergensis
GGAAGGAGGTCGTCCGTCAGGACGCGGTCCCAGGTTGGGTGGGTGGCGCGGGCCGTGGTGATCGCGTGGTGGCGTACCGCCGAGAGCAGGCGGGGGCGGTCGAGGAGCGTGCCGAGGGCGTCCGCCCACTCCCCCGGGTCGTCGTGGCGCACGACGATGCCGTCCCGGCCCGGTGCGGTCAGCCACTGCGTGGTGCGCGCGCCCTCGGGCAGCACGACCGCCAGGCCGCTCGCCATCGCCTCGGCGACGACGTTGCCGCAGGTCTCCGTGCGGGAGGGGAACGCGAAGACGTCACAGCCGGCGTACACCCGGGCCAGCCGCTCCTGCGGGAGCGGGCCGAGGAGGCTGACGTCGGCGCCGAGGGTGTGCCGGACGGGCCCGGCCTCCGCGCCGGAGCCGGCCAGGACGAGGTGCACGGCCCGGCCGCGCTCACGCAGCAGCCGCACGCTCTCGGTCAGCAGCGGCAGGCCCTTGGTCGCGTCCAGCCGTCCCGCGAACAGCACCAGCGGACGGTCGGCCGGGATGCCGTACTCGCGACCGAGCCGGGTGCGGGCGCCGGGGTCGGGGCGGAAGCGCCGGTGGTCGATGCCGCGGCGCAGCAGGGCGACCCGGTGCGGTCCGAGGGCGCGGGCGAGTTCGGCCCGCTCGGCGGGGGTCGGCACCAGCACGCGTTCGCAGCAGTCGAGGAGCCGGTCCCGCCGTCGGCGCAACCGGCTCTCGGCCAGGTCCGCGAGGAACTCGCCCGGCGCCGGGTGGTCGCCGGGCAGCCACCGGCCGGCCAGGTAGCGGGCGTAGACCGAGGCCAGCAGCGGGACGTCGGTGTGCACGGAGGCGAGCAGCCGGGGCGCCGGGCCGGATCTGCGGGCGAGGCGGACGGCGGTGGTGGCGTAGGCGAAGCAGTGGGTGAGGTGCCAGACGTCGTGGCGCGGGAGCAGGGCCGCGAGCCGGGGGTGGTAGGGGGCGAGGTCGGTGACGTCCTCGGCGCCGTCGGCCGAGGTCAGGGCGGCCGTACCGAGCACGGGGCGGAGCGTGACGATGCGCACGCGCGGCGAGAGGACGTCGACCCGGTCGCGCTCGCCGAGGAAGTAGACGGTCAGGTCGAGGCCGGACCGGGCGCCGTCGGGCAGTCGTTCCGGGAGGCGGGCGGCGCTCTCCGCGAAACGCTCCCAGCACTTCACATGGCCGCCCGACGTGCTGCTCCGCAACAGCTCGACCAGGACCGCGACCGAGGTCATGATCACCGGGTACCACTCGCGCCGCGGGCCCAATCGTGACCCGCCCGCCAATGATGTTGAAAGTTGAACGGGAATAGGTCTACGGTGGGTCGTGTTACATAGTTCAACGTTCAACATTCACCGCAGGAGGCGTACCTCATGAGCATCTTCAGCCGCAAGGACACCGAGACCGTCACGACCGACGCCGTGCGCCCGGACCTGGCCGCCCTGACCGGCGACTACACGATCGACCCCGCGCACTCGACGCTCGGCTTCGTCGCCCGGCACGCCATGGTCACCAACGTCAAGGGCAGCTTCCAGGACTTCACGGGCACGCTCCACCTCGACGGCACCGACCCCTCCCTGTCCACGGCCTCCCTGGACGTCGTGATGGACAGCATCGAGACGGGCAACGCCGACCGCGACGGCCACCTCAAGAGCGCGGACTTCTTCAAGGCGGACGAGTTCCCGACCATGACGTTCCGCTCCACGAAGGCGGAGTCCCTCGGCGGCGACGACTACCGCATCACCGGCGACCTGACGATCCTCGGCACGACCCGCCCCCTGACCATCGACCTCGAGTTCAACGGCGCCGCGAAGGACCCCTTCGGCAACGAGCGCGTCGGCTTCGAGGGCAAGGCGGAGATCCTGCGCTCCGAGTGGGGCCTGACCTGGAACGCGGCCCTGGAGACCGGTGGCGTCCTGGTCTCCGACAAGATCAAGCTCAACTTCGACATCTCTGCGATCAGGAACGCGTGAGTCCGCGCGGCCGGCCCGGCGGCGTACCGCCGGGCCGGACTGGCCGAATCGCACCCCTTGTGGAAGGACCGGCGGCGTTCTCATAATCCAGCAGCACAATTTTGACCAGTCCATGCCAGCACATGGACGTTTCTTTTTGCCCTTGTTGCTGTCATGTGCCCGTCAATTGGATGCTTCGGTTGCACCTCCCCAGTCAACCCCCCACGGAAGGCATCACGTTGAAGAGACTTCTCACGGCCCTCAAGAGATGCGCGGCCCTCGGAGCCGCCGCGCTCGCGATCGCCAGCCTTCAGCCCGTCTCCGCCGCGCAGGCCGCCCCGTCGCCCGTCGTCGGTGGGACGCGGGCCGCGCAGGGCGAGTTCCCGTTCATGGTCCGGCTCTCCATGGGCTGCGGCGGCGCGCTCTACACCCAGCAGATCGTGCTCACGGCCGCGCACTGCGTGGGCAGCTCCGGCAACAACACCGGCATCACCGCCACCGCGGGGGTCGTCGACCTGCAGTCCACCAGTGGCCGCGTGCAGGTCCGCTCCACCAAGGTGCTGCGCGCCCCCGGCTACAACGGCACCGGCAAGGACTGGGCGCTCATCAAGCTCGCCCAGCCCATCAACCTGCCGACCCTGAAGATCGCCACCACCGCGCAGTACAACACCGGTGACTTCACCGTCGCCGGCTGGGGCGCGAACCGTGAGGGCGGCTCCCAGCAGCGCTACCTGCTGAAGGCGACCGTGCCGTTCGTCGGCGACGCCGCCTGCAAGGCCTACGGCGGCCAGTACAGCGGCCTCGTCGCGAACGAGGAGATCTGCGCCGGCTTCGACGCGGGCGGTGTCGACACCTGCCAGGGCGACTCCGGCGGCCCCATGTTCCGCAAGGACAACGCCGGCGCCTGGATCCAGGTCGGCATCGTCAGCTGGGGTGAGGGCTGCGCCCGGCCCGAGGCCCCCGGCGTCTACACGGAGGTCTCGACGTTCGCCTCCGCCATCGCCTCGGCGGCGTCGACACTCTGACCCGCCCCACAGCTTGCGGGCCCGGTGCCGTACGGTGCCGGGCCCTTCCCCCCGCCCTATCGCGCCTTCCGGCCGGACTCCAGCTT
>NZ_NGFN01000565.1 GCF_002148965.1 Streptomyces swartbergensis
TCCCCCACCCGTACCCCTCGCGGGCCAGCGCCGGCACCGCGTTGGGCCCGACGTGGACACCCCCGTCGATCCCGCGTGTGAGATGCACCCCGAGGAACGGAAACGCCGGGTCGGGGACCGGATACACCAGGCCCCGCACCAGCTCCGGCCGGGCCAGCTCGTAGTACTCGCCCCGGAACGGCACGATCCGGACGTCCGGGTCGTCCCCGGTCAGCCGGGCGATCTCGTCGCTGTAAAGGCCCGCGCAGTTCACCAGCATCCGCCCGCGTACGACGTCCCCGGCGGCCGTGAGCACGGCGACTCCCCGCTCGGGGCGGCGGTCGACACGGACGACTCTCGTGCCGTAGCGGATCTCCGCGCCCGAGCCGTGGGCCAGCTGGCGGGCGACCGCGACGAAGTCGCAGATGCCGGTCGTACCGACGTGTATGGCGGCGAGGCCCCGCACCTCCGGCTCGTACTCCGCGATCTGGGACCCGCCCAGTTCACGCACCGGTATCCCGTTCTCCCGGCCGCGCTGCACGAGTGCGTGCAGGCGGGGCAGCTCGGAGCGGTCGGTCGCGACGATCAGCTTGCCGGTGACGGCGTGCGGGATGCCGTACTCGGCGCAGAACTTGACCATCTCCGCCGCGCCCCGCACCGCGTAGCGCGCCTTGAGGGAGCCGGGGCGGTAGTAGATGCCGCTGTGGATGACGCCGCTGTTGCGGCCGGTCTGGTGCCGGGCCGGGCCCGGTTCCTTCTCCAGGACCGTGACACGTGTGCCCGGTGCGGCCCGTGTGATCGCGTACGCCGTCGACAGACCGACGATCCCCCCGCCGATCACCAGCACGTCACAGTCGTACGCGATCTCCGGTACCCGCGCCACCTGCACCACCTCCCGCTTCGATAGTGCACTGCGCCACTGACAATGCCTTCAAACGCGGGGACGCCGGCATGCCTGTCCGCCTATGCCGGAGCCATCAGCAGCGGCCGGGCGCGCTCCCGCAGCTCGACCACGCGTGGCTCGTCGCCGTACGGCTCCAGCCGGTGCAGGAGATCCTTGACGTACTCGGTGGTGCGGGCCGAGGAGATGCGCCCGGCGACCTCCACCGCTCGTACGCCCTGCTCGCACGCCGCGTCCAGGTTTCCCGACTCCAGTTCGGCGACCGCGGAGACGACCAGGCGCAGGCCGTGCGAGCGGACGAACTCCTCGGTGGGCTTCGAGAGGGCCTGTTCCGTGAAGCGGCGGACCTGGCGCGGGGCCTTCAGGTCGCGGTAGCACTCGGCCGCGTCGGCGGCGAAGCGGTCGTAGGAGTAGAAGCCGAGCCAGCTCGGGTCGTTGTCGCCGGGGCGGGCGCGCTCCAGCCAGCTCTCGGCCGCCTTCAGGGCGCCGCCGGCCGCCTGGGCGTCACCGGCACGCGCGTGTGCCCGGGCCTCGACGAGGCGGAAGAAGCTCATCGTGCGGGCCGTGGCGAGGCCGCGGTTGCGTTCCAGGGCGGCCTGGGCGAGGTCCACGCCCTCGTCGCCGAAGCCGCGGTAGGTGGCCTGGAGGGACATGGAGGCCAGGACGTAGCCCCCGAGGGGGACGTCCGCCGCCGCCCGGGCCAGGCGCAGGGCCTGGATGTAGTAGCGCTGGGCCGCTTCCTGCTGGCCCGTGTCGAAGGCCATCCAGCCGGCGAGCCGGGTGAGTTCGGCGGAGGCGCCGAAGAGGGCCCGGCCGACCTCGTCGGAGTAGGAGCCGAGCAGGAGGGGAGCCGCCTCCACCCTTAGGCACTCGGGCACCATCGACGAACGCCAGTCGCCGCCGCCGTACTTGGAGTCCCAGCGCCGCGCGTCCTCGGCGGCCTCCCGCAGCTTCTGCACATCACTGTGGCCGACTTTGAGCGGTGCGCCGGAGTCCTCGCCGGGGACCACGTCACGCGCTACCGAACTGTCGGCCGGGGTTATCAGCCATCGTGAGGCGGGCGTCGCGTACGCGCTCACCGCGAACGATCCGGCCAGCGACTGCCAGATGCCGCCCCCGGCGCGGCGGCCCGCGAGGTCGAGGCGGTACAGCTCCGTCGCCGTCTTCACCGCCTGTCCGACGTCCCGCGGGAAGGCGAGGCCGACTTCGGGCGCGGGGTCCGCGTCCGCCAGGCCGATCTCGTGGAGCGGCACCGGGCGGCCGAGCTTCTGGCCGATGGCGGCGGCGATGAGGTGCGGCGCCGCACCCTGCGGCACCATGCCCTTCGACACCCAGCGCGCCACCGACGTTTTGTCATAGCGAAGCGTCAGTCCTCGCTGAGCGCCAAGATCGTTGACGCGCCGCGCGAGGCCTGCGTTCGAGATTCCCGCGAGGGCGAGAACGGCGCCGAGTTTTTCGTTCGGCCCGCGTTGCTCCCTGGACATGCGCCACCCCTCGACACAGACGGCTGCCGACGTTGGCATAACCACGCGGCATTCGTAAACACAGCGTAGTTCGCCGCATCCCAAGCGTTAAGGGGCATTGTTCCGGTTGGCGGGATTGTGGTCCGTACTGAAGTGCGTTTCGGATACGGGCTGTTGCGGTGTGCTCCCACTGTGTGGCCGTGCGCCTGTCCGTGCGCTCTTCTCCGGCCATCGCGGGAGCGGTTCCATGGTCGTTGCGTGGGTCGGCCCGCTGTACTGGATCCAGTGGGCTGGGGGACACCGCCGCCTCCATCCCCGCGGGCGGCGGAACGGTCCGGGAGGCGTGCTCCGTCTCCCGGACTGCGCGACCGCCCGGTGGTACGCACAGCCTGTACGGAGAGTGTTCGACGCTGTCCGCGTGAGAGGGATTTGGCCGAAAAACGACCCCGTCGGTGGTGGGGTATCAGGCCTCCTACCACGGTACTTGAGGGCGCGTCGGGCGTATTCGGGGCGCGTATCGGGGGCGCATTCGCGCCGCAGTCGTACTGGTGACGTGTCGCTGACGTGCCTTGCCTCCTGGCCGTCCCTTCTGTTCTCGCCGCTTCGGCCGCCGTCTTCCCTTTCTGTCTTCACTGCCGTCTTTGCCACCGTCTTCGCTTCCGCTTTCTCCGCCCTTGTCTTCTTGTGGCATGGGGGAGTTGGGGGCGTTCGGGGGTGT
>NZ_NGFN01000566.1 GCF_002148965.1 Streptomyces swartbergensis
CTCGGGGTGGGGCGCGGGACGCAGGGGGTCGGTCGTGTCCAGGCCCGCCAGTTCCAGGATCCGGCGCGGCTGTCCGTTCCAGTTGGTGGTCGTGACCGTCACGAATCGCTGCCGGGCGAAGTCGCCCAGCACGTCGATGAACTGCAGACCCGCCGTGTCCATGAAGTGCACGCCCTCCATGTCCAGGTCCACCCGCGTGATCGTGGGCGGCAACTCGGCCAGGGTCCTGGCCAGTGTTTCCGCGCAGCCGTGAACCAGCTCACCGCACGGGGTGAGCTCAGCCCGGTCCGCGTCCACGCGGCCACTGATGACCAGTGTGTTCAGCCCTCCTGCGCGATGTGGTGATGCCGCTGACGTCATGTCACCGCCTTTTCGGTCCTTCGTCGGTCGTGTTCCTCCTCGCGGGAACCGCACGACGTCACTCGCCCCCGTCGACGTCGGCGTGAGATGCGCCTGCCCGCCGTGCGGCGTGCTACACACCTCTGCGGGGAATGAGATTCTCCCGGACGGGTACCAGCGCTGGTGGTCCACAAGTGTGGGGAGAGGGGCTTGAACACTCAGTATCGGGTGTCGGCCGCCGGGGCCTGTGGTCCCGGGCCGGGCCTGGCGGTGTTCCCGTTGTCCGGGCGGCAGGGCGTCCGGGCGTCGGGCGAGGTCGTCCTGACGACACGTGCGATCTGGGAAGGCGTACTGGAGCAGGCCGTTCGCGAGGATGAGGACGTGTACTACCTGGAGTTGTCCGATGTGACGTTCGTCGACGTCGCGGGCGTGGGCGCGCTCGCGGCCGCCGCCGGGCAGCTCGGGGACGGCCGGCGGTTCGTGGTGCGACGTCCGCCGGCGGCCCTGCGGCGGACGCTGGACCTGCTGTGGCCCGACCATGCCGGGATCGAGGTATCGGGGTCATGACCGCTGCCGCGGCCGAACCCTTCGGCCCCCTCGAGCCCTTCGTCCATCCCGCGCTCTTCTACCGCGACGAGGACGAGTACCTCGACGTCACCGTGTCCTTCGTGCGCGAGGGCCTGGCGGCCGGCGATCCCGTGGCGGTCGCGGTGCCCGGCAAGAACCTCGCGCTGATCCGGGACGCCCTGGGCGAGGCCGCCGAGGCGGTGCGGCTGCTGGACATGTGCGAGGCCGGCCGCAATCCCGGGCGGATCATTCCCGGCGTGCTACGCGCGTTCGCCGACGCCCAGCCGGCCGGACGCCGGGTGCGGATCATCGGGGAGCCCATCTGGGCCGGGCGCTCCGACACGGAGTACCCCGCGTGCGTCCAGCACGAGGCGCTCATCAACGCGGCCTTCCGGGGCCGTACGGCGACCATCCTGTGTCCGTACGACGTCGAGCGGCTCCCCGAGCACGTCCTCGCCGACGCCTACGCCACCCACCCGACGGTCATCCCCTCCGGCTCCCGGCTGGAGCAGGGCAGTGACGCGTACGCCCCCGGGGATGTCGTCGCCCGCTACAACGAGGCGCTGCCGCCCGTGCCGGACGCGCTGACGTATCCCTTCGACTCCGGCTCGCTCTCCCAGGCCCGGCACGTGGCCGTCGGGGAGGGGGCGCGGCTGGGACTCACCGGCGTCAAGCTGGACGACCTGGCCCTCGCCACGGCCGAGCTCACCACCAACAGCGTGGTGCACGGCGGCGGTTCCGGGGTGCTGCGGGTGTGGACCGAGGACGGGTACGTGGTGTGCGAGGTGCGCGACGAGGGGCGGCTCGCGGACCCGCTGGCCGGGCGCCGGCCCGTGCCCCGCGATCAGCGCGGCGGGCGCGGACTGCTGCTGGTGAACCTCATCGCCGACCTGGTGCGCGTGCACCGGGGAGACGACGGGACGACCGTGCGCTGCTGGTTCGCCCGCTAGGGCGGGTTTCGTACCCCTGCCCTGCGGCTCAGGATCCCAGCGGATCCAGCGCCAGCGGTTCGATCCTGCCCTCCAGCATCGCGCCGAGGCCCTGCACGGCGCACACGTCCGGCCGCTCGGCGATGTGCACGGGCATGCCGGTCGCCTGACGCAGCATCTGGTCCAGGCCCGGCAGCAGCGCACTGCCGCCGACCATCATGATCCCCCGGTCGGCGAGGTCGGCGACCAGGTCGGGCGGGCAGGAGCGCAGCACCTTGCCGATGCCGTCCAGGATGGCGGTGAGCGGCGTCTGGATGGCGTCCCGCACGGCGGCGGTGTCGACCTGGACGGAGCGGGCCAGGCCGGTGGCGACGTCCCGCCCGTGGATCTCCGTCGAGGCCGGGCCCTGCGGCGTGAGGCCGTTGCCGGACAGGGCGACCTGCAACGGCCGTACCGACTGGCTGGGCAGCATCAGCTCGTGCCTGTGCCGCAGGTGCTGCACGATCGCGTTGTCGACGGCCTCGCCGCCCACGGGGATGCGCTCGGCGGTGACGATGGAGCCGAGGGACAGCACCGCCACCTGCGTCGCCGCGGCACCGCACACCATGATCATCGTGGCCTCGGGCTGCTCCACGGGCAGTCCGCAGCCCACGGCGGCGGCGATCAGCGTGTCGACCAGCTCCACGCGGCGGGCCCCGAGACCGACCAGCGTCTCGATGGCGGCGCGCTGGGCGAGCGGGTCGGCGTCGTGCGGGGTGCAGGCCGCGGCGCGCAGGATCGGCTTGCGGCGCAGGCTGCGGCGCATCTTGTCGCCGAGCAGGTGCCGCAGCATGCGCTGCGCCATCTCGATGTCGACGACGGTGCCGCCGGAGACCGGCCGTGCCACCCGGATGTAGTCCGGTGTGCGGCCCGTCATCTTCTCCGCGAGTTCGCCGACCGCGATCAGCGCGCCGGTGCGGGTGTTCACGGCGGCGGCGGACGGCTGGTCGACGACGAGCCCGGCGCCCTTGACGTAGACGCGTGTGCGGGCCGCCCCGAGGTCGACGGCGAAGTGGCAGCGGCGCAACTGCTCCAGACTGGCGGTCATGGCAGGTCCTCCCGAGAGCACAGACCGTGGGAGGCCGCCAGGTGGCGGGCCTCGCAGACGTGGGGCCGCCGGGCGGCGGGCCTCCCTCGCATCGTGCGCGGGAGGGGGCGGGGG
>NZ_NGFN01000567.1 GCF_002148965.1 Streptomyces swartbergensis
GGGCCGGGCGGCGCGTGGCGGGCTGCGGGACGAGGCTGAGCTGACTGGGCATGCAACCGATGGTCGCCGCCGCACGTTGCCTTCCCGTTGCGTGGGCGTCACGGGTGTTTTCCGGCGGTTCACGATGCGGGACGGTGGGACTGTGAGGCCGTTTGACCTGGAGTTTCCGTGTAACGAGTGAAGCTGGTCACGCGTACGCGGATGAACCGGGCGGCCCGGGCGGGCGTCCCTGACTGTCGAGGGGCCGACCTGGGGAGGGACCGCAGATGCGTCGTGTGACGTTCCGCAGACCGCGGCTGCCGCGCACCCGGCGGGGGCAGCGGTGGCTCGTGCAGGCCGTGATGGCGGGGTGCGTGCTCGCGCTGCTTCCGGCGACCTGGATGTACGTGGCCGCGGGTGACCGGCTGCGGACGGCGGCGGACGTGCCGCGGACCGATGTGGCCGTGGTGTTCGGTGCCGGGTTGTGGGCCGGGGAGCCGTCGCCGTACCTCGCGCACCGGCTGGACGCGGCGGCCGGGCTGTACCGGGAGGGGCGGGTCGAGGTGGTGCTCGTCACCGGGGACAACAGCCGCGAGGACTACGACGAGCCGGACGCGATGCGCGTGTACCTGACGCGGCACGGGGTGCCCGACGGGAGGATCGTCAGCGACTACGCGGGGTTCGACACCTGGGACTCCTGCGTGCGCGCGAAGAAGATCTTCGGGGTGGACGAGGCCGTGCTGATCAGCCAGGGTTTCCACATCCGGCGGGCGGTGGCTCTGTGCCAGGCCGCGGGAGTCGAGTCGTACGGGGTGGGAGTGGACGCCGTGCACGACGCGACCTGGTACTACGGGGGTGCCCGGGAGATCCTCGCCGCCGGGAAGGCGGCCCTGGACGCGGTGTTCCGGCCGGATCCCCGGTTCCTCGGGCCCCGGGAGCCGGGCGTGGAGCGGGCGTTGGCCACGGCCGAATAGCGGATCGGGCCGTCCGCCGGGGGCGGGAGCGCGGCCGGCGCGCTCCGCGTGTCCCGCCCCCGGCTGTCCTGTGACCGTCGGCGTCCCGGTGACCGTCAGCGTCCGCGGAAGCGCGGGGGGCGCTTCTCCAGGAACGCCGTCATCCCCTCCTTCTGGTCGTCGGTGGCGAACAGGGCGTGGAAGACGCGGCGTTCGTAGCGGAGGCCGTCCCGCAGGCCCGTCTCCAGGGCCCGGTCGACGCACTCACGGGCCGCCCTGACCGCCGTACGGCCGTACGAGGCGATGGCCGCCGCCGCTTCCAGGGCCTCGGCGAGGACCCGGTCGTCGGGGACCACGCGGGAGACCAAGCCGCAGCGCTCGGCCTCCCGGGCGTCCATCGTGCGGCCGGTGAGCACCAGGTCCATGGCCTTGGCCCGGCCCACCAGACGGGTCAACCGCTGGGTGCCGCCGATCCCGGGGATGACGCCGAGCTTGATCTCCGGCTGGCCGAAGAGGGCCGACTCGCCCGCGACGACCAGGTCGCACATCATGGCCAGCTCACAGCCGCCGCCGAGTGCGTAGCCGTTAACAGCGGCGATCTTCGGGGTGCGCAGGTCCGCGAATGCCTCCCAGGCCGCGAAGTAGTCCTCGGACATCATGTCGACGGCCGACCTGCCCGCCATCTCCCTGATGTCCGCGCCGGCCGCGAAGACCCTCTCCGAGCCGGTGACGACGAAGCAGCCGACCTCCGGGTCGTGGTCCAGCGGGCCGAGGACGCCGAGGAGTTCGGCGAGCAGCTCGGAGCTGAGGGCGTTCAGGGCGTGCGGGCGGTGCAGGCGGACGGTCACCACGCGGCCGTCCCGTTCGGCTTTCAGGTGGTTCATCTTTCCTCCCTGGAAGGTGGGTCACGAGTCCCAGATCGCGCCGTACGCCGGAATCCCCCGCTGTTCCAGGCCGTGCACCACCTGCCAGGTCAGCCGCTTGTTGGAGATGCAGATGACCGCCTCCGCACCGAAGTCGCGGTACGCGGCGTGGGCGAGCCGCACCATGTCGGGCTTGCCGTGCCGTGAGGTGTCCCAGACCAGGGCGTCCGGCTGGACGGCGAGGATCTCGTCGACGAGGGCGTCGCCGTAGGTGGCGCGGGGGTCGCGGGTCGCCCAGACCAGGCGCGAGGGGACCTCGGCGGCGAGCAGGTGGGGCAGGCAGGGGCCGATACCGCTGCCGGTGGCGACGTAGACCACCTTCCGGAACAGGACCTCGATGTTGGCGACTCCGGCCGTGGTGATGCCCTTCACCCACACGCGCGACGGCTGGTCGTCGATGAAGGAGCCGGTCCAGTCACCGGCGCGGGAGATGGTGAGCCGGAAGCCGGAGCGGCCGGGAGCGGGGACGTTGGCGAAGGAGTGCCACTCCTTCAGCGGGCTGCGGCTGATCGCGGTGGAGGAGCCTGCGAAGGGGGTCTCGCCGTAGTCGAAGTGGGCCAGTGCCACGTGCGGGGAGGGGCGTTCGGTGCGGACGTCCACCTTGCGCAGCCGCAGCCAGGGCAGGGCCACGCTGAACGTGACGACGGCGAGGACCGCGAGCGGCAGGGGCCCCTGGCCGGACAGCAGGGTGTGGGTCCAGAAGAGAGCGAGGGCGCTCCAGCCGCCGAAGCGGTGGATCTTCTCGAAGTGGTCGTGGTGGCGGGAGCGGAAGGGGGGCAGCGCGGTGGCGACGATCAGGGCGAGGAGGGCCAGCAGGGTCCAGCTCACCGTGATCAGGGGCAGGTCCGTTCCGGCGCGGGTCACCGCGACGGTCAGGACCAGGAACCAGGCAGCCCCGGCCAGCGCCCCGCCCATGTGCAGCCCGCCGAAGTGGTACACCTTGCCGAGCGTCCAGCGGACCTTCAGCGGCCAGCTCACGGGGGCCGAGGTCGCCAGCCGGAACAGCAGGTTGATGACGTGCTGCTGGCGTACGAGGACGGCGAGGGCGAGGTTGGCGAGGGCGGCGTGCCCGAGGGTCGGCGTGGCCGGGGGGCCGGCGGCCCACAGGAACGCCGCGTTGGTCAGGAGGACCAGGGCCGCGAGGCGGTTGTAGTGCATCAGGCGGGGGTGTTTGAG
>NZ_NGFN01000568.1 GCF_002148965.1 Streptomyces swartbergensis
GGGAGGGCTGGAGGCCGAAGGGGTCGGTCCCGGCGGGGGTGACGGCCGTCGGCGTCAGAGCCCCGGCCGGTTCTTCGCGTACGGCGCTCGCCGCCTCCTGCGCGGGCGCCTCTCGCACGGGCGTCGCCACCTTCGCCAGCGACACCGCGCACACCTTGAACTCCGGCTGGAACGACAGCGGATCCACCGCGTCGCTCGTCACCGCGTTGATGCTCAGGTACTCGCCGAACAGGTCGTTCCAGTGGAAGGGCGCGAAGCAGCAGCCCGGCCGCACCCGGTCCGTCACCACCGCCGGCAGCACGGCCCGCCCGCGCCGCGAGGCCACCTCCACCAGATCGCCCTCCACGACCCCGAGTGCCTGAGCGTCCTGCGGATGGAGCTCCACGAAGGGCCCGGAGTTCAGCTTGTTGAGCTTGGCGACCTTCCCGGTCTTGGTGAGCGTGTGCCACTGGTGCTGCACCCGCCCGGTGTTGAGCACGAACGGATAGTCGTCGTCCGGCATCTCGGCGGCGGGCAGGTGGGGCCGGGCGAAGAAGACGGCACGACCGCTCGCCGTCGGGAACCGCAGCCCGTCGTCCCCCACGTATCGGACGGGGTTGCGCTCGGGCCCGTCCTCCCGCGCGGCCGGCCACTGCACGGGTGTCCGGCGCAGCCGCTCGTAGGAGACACCGCGCAGGTCCCACTGCGTCTTCGGGTTGTGGAACCGCCGGATCTCCTCGAAGACCTGCTCGGCGCTGTCGTAAGAGAACCCCTTCTCGTACCCCATCGCGCACGCGACCTCCGCGATGATCCGCCAGTCGGCCATCGCCTCCCCGGGCGGGTCGGCGGCGGCCCGGGTCAGCGTCAGGTTGCGCTCGCTGTTGACGAAGACGCCCTCCGCCTCGGTCCACATCGCGCCGGGCAGGACGACATCGGCGTACGCGTTCGTCTCGGTGTCGGCGAACACGTCCTGCGTGACGACGAACTCGGCGGCCTCCAGCCCCTCGATGACCGTACGGCGATTGGCGACCGAGGCGACGGGATTGGTGCAGATGATCCAGCAGGCCTTGATGTCCCCGTCGGCCATCTTCCGGAACATCTCGACGGTGCCCTGCCCGACCCCGTCGGCCCGCAGCGTCCCCGCGGGCAGCTCCCACACGTCCTCGACGAACGCCCGCTCCTCGTCCACGAGCACCGACCGCTGCCCCGGCAGCCCCGGGCCCATGTAGCCCATCTCGCGTCCGCCCATGGCGTTGGGCTGGCCGGTGAGCGAGAACGGTCCGGCGCCCGGACGGCAGATCGCGCCCGTCGCCAGATGCAGGTTGACCAGGGCGTTGGTGTTCCAGGTGCCGTGCGTGGACTGGTTCAGCCCCATGGTCCAGCAGCTCATCCACTGCTTGCCG
Organism: Streptomyces swartbergensis; assembly: GCF_002148965.1. Classification (GTDB taxonomy): domain Bacteria; phylum Actinomycetota; class Actinomycetes; order Streptomycetales; family Streptomycetaceae; genus Streptomyces; species Streptomyces swartbergensis. The sequence goes on from NZ_NGFN01000568.1 coordinate 1,383, forward strand.
GCCTCGCCGATCAGCCGGGCGGCTCGGCGGATGTCGTCCTCGGCGAGCCCGGTGATCTCCGCGACCGCCGCCGGGGTGTAGTCGGCGAGGAACCCGGGCAGGGCCTCCCAGCCCTCGGTGTGGGCCGCGACGAACTCCGGGTCGGTGTGCCCGTCCGCGTGCAGCAGGTGCAGCAGGCCGTTCAGCAGCGCGAGGTCGGTCCCCGGCCTGATCTGGAGGAACAGATCGGCCTTGGCGGCGGTCGCGGTCCGCCGTGGATCGACGACGATCAGCTTGGCGCCCGCCTTGACCCGCTCCATCATCCGCAGGAAGAGGATCGGATGGCAGTCGGCCATGTTGGAGCCGATGACGAGGAAGACGTCCGCCTGATCGAAGTCCTCGTACGAGCCGGGCGGCCCGTCCGCGCCCAGCGACAGCTTGTAGCCGGTGCCCGCGCTCGCCATGCACAGCCGCGAGTTCGACTCGATCGCGTTCGTCCGCACGAACCCCTTGGCCAGCTTGTTCGCCAGGTACTGCGCCTCCAGGCTCATCTGCCCGGACACATAGAAGGCGACCGCGTCCGGCCCGTGCGCGTCGACGATGGCCCGCAGCCGCGCGGCGGTCTCGGCGATCGCGTCGGCGACGGGCGAGGGCACCGGCTCCTCGCCCCGGTCGTCGCGGACCAGTGCGGTGGTCAGCCGCCCGGGCGCGGCGAGCATGTCGGCCGTGGTCGCGCCCTTGGTGCACAGCCGGCCCGCGTTCGCCGGGTGCGCCTTGTCGCCGGACGCCTTCAGGACCGTGCGCCGCCCGTCCGGCCCCATGCCGACATCGAGCACGAGACCACAGCCCACACCGCAGTACGAGCAGACCGTGCGCACCTGTTCCGTCTCCTGCTGCGGCCGTGGCGTCGTGGTCATGCCGTCGACGGTACGAACATCCCGTTACGCAGGTGTCACATTGCTTGATCACCAGGAGTTACGCCCGTCACACAGCCGCGTTCCGGCCGTTGTGAGGCGCATCCAGGTGGCGGAGCGTGTCGCAGTTGGGCCGAACGGGTGACCGTGCGCAAGAATTGGCCGATGCAGACAGCCAGCGCGAGCCAGGACGGAGCATGCCGGTGAACAGCCACGATGTCACCGACGAACAATGGGAGGGGCTCGCCCAGGTCGTGCCGCTGCGGGGCCGGGACGCCTGGCCGTCCTCCGTCGGCCACCGGTCCATACCCGAGGCCGAGACGGAGGCGCGACGCCGCTTCGTCGTGCTGCGTGTGAACGTCTTCGCCGACGCGCGCGACGTCGCCGAGACCCTGATGGCGGGCGTGCCGGTACTGCTCGACCTCACCGGCGCGGAGACGGAGGTCGCCAAGCGCGTCCTCGACTTCAGCACGGGCGTCGTCTTCGGCCTGGCCAGCGGAATGCACCGCGTCGACCGCAACGTGTTCCTGCTGACGCCGGCGGGRACCGAGGTGACGGGGCTGATGGAGGGGGTCGGGGTTCCCGGGGTGTGACGTGACGTGACGCGCCCTGCGGGCCGGGGCGCCCGATCGCAGCATGCCGGCCGGGTCGCCCGTTCGTGGGAAGCCCGGGGAGACGGAACGGTTCGTCCCTTGGACGGAGTCCTACGGTCCGGATATGACCCAGCCCCCCGCTCCCACCCCCCTCGCG
>NZ_NGFN01000569.1 GCF_002148965.1 Streptomyces swartbergensis
GTCGCTGATCTCCGCGTGGGCGTTGACCATGCTGCACCCCTTGGGGCTGAGCTCCGCCGCCCAGGCGCGCGTGGCGTCGAAGACCGCCAGGACGCGCTCCCCCGGCTCCGGCCCGGCCGCGTCGAGGCGTTCGGCGAGGAAGGCCCGCCAGCGCTCGTCGCGGTCCGCGAGGTACTCCACGACGATCTGCTCCTTGGAGCCGAACCGGTCGTAGAGGGTCTTCTTCGTCACCCCGGCCTCGGCGGCGATGAGGTCGACTCCGACGGCGTGGATGCCGCGCTCGTAGAACAGCCGGGCGGCCGCTTCCAGGACGCGACGGGCGGCGGGCGTCATCGTGATCCGGCGCGGGCTGTCGGCAGTGGTACCCATGACACCCGAGTATACCGATCTGTATAGTGGGCGGGGAACGGGTATACCGATCTGTCTACTGGTTGTGGTGTCCGTGAACATCCTGCTCTCCGCCGCCTTCGTCCTCTGCTGGAGCTCCGGGTTCATCGGGGCCAAGCTCGGCGCGGGCAACGCGTCCGCGATCACGGTCCTGATGTGGCGGTTCCTGCCGCTGGCCGTCGTCCTCGTCGCCGTCGCCGTCGTCATGCGCACGGCCTGGCGAGGGCTCACCGCCCGGGACGTCACCCGGCAGGCCGTCATTGGCGTGCTGTCGCAAAGCGGCTATCTGCTCAGCGTCTACTACGCCATCCAGCTCGGTGTCTCCAGCGGCACGACGGCCCTGATCGACGGCGTCCAGCCCCTCGTCGCCGGGGCCCTCGCGGGGCCGCTGCTGGGGCAGTACGTCTCGGGCCGGCAGTGGATCGGCCTCGGTCTGGGGCTGAGCGGCGTCGCCGTGGTCACCCTGGCCGACGCCGCGGCCGGGACCGGCGTGGCCTGGTGGGCGTACGCCATACCGCTGCTCGGCATGCTGTCCCTGGTTGCGGCCACGTTCCTGGAGAGCCGGTCCCGCTCGCGGGTCGCTCCCTCGGTGTCGCTGACCGTCCACTGCGCCACCAGCGCCGTCCTCTTCTCCGCGCTGGCCCTGAGCGTTGGAGCCGCCGCGCCGCCCGCCGAGGGCGGGTTCTGGGTGGCCGTCGCGTGGCTCGTGGGTCTGTCCACGTTCGGCGGGTACGGGCTGTACTGGCTCATCCTGAAGCGCTCCGGAGTGACGAAGGTGAACACGCTGATGTTCCTCATGGCCCCGGTCACGGCCGTCTGGGGCGCGATGGTGTTCGGTGAGCCGTTCGGCGTGCAGACCGCTCTCGGCCTGGCCGTCTGCCTGGTGGCCGTGGTCGTCGTCCATCGCGGTGGCGGCCGGAAGGACCGGAAGGACACGGCTGTGACCGCCGCGCGGGGCGAGCCGGAGGAAAACCGGTGGCCCCGGGCCGCCGGGCCCGCCTAACCTCTCCCGCATGTCCAGCCCCGAGGCGTCCAGAGTGCGGCCACCGGCTCTCCGGTGGCTGCTCGTGATGCCGGGCCGCTGAAGCCCGTTCGCTCCGCTGCCGGAAGCCGTCCGACCTGTCGTGTCCGACGTCTGCTTCAGGGTGCGGAGTTTCTTCTTGCCGTTCGCTCTTCTTCTGCTGGGCCTTGCCGTGTTCGCGCAGGGAACGTCCGAGTTCATGCTGTCCGGCCTGGTGCCGGGCATCGCGCGGGATCTGGGGGTGTCCGTTCCCGCGGCGGGGGCGCTGACCTCCGCCTTCGCGGTGGGGATGGTCGTAGGAGCACCGCTGGTGGCGGGGCTCGCACGGCGGTGGCCGCGGCGGGGTGCGCTGCTGGCGTTCCTCGTCGTGTTTCTCGCCGTCCATGTCGTCGGTGCTCTCACCGGCAGTTTCGAGGTACTGCTCGCCACCCGGGTCGTGGGGGCGCTCGCCAACGCCGGGTTCCTCGCCGTCGCCCTCGTGGCCGCCGTGGACATGGTCCCGGCGGACGCGAAGGGGCGGGCGACGTCCATGCTGCTGGGCGGCGTGACGCTGGCGTGCGTGGCCGGGGTGCCCGCCGGGGCCGTGCTGGGCGGGCTGTGGGGCTGGCGGGCGGCGTTCTGGGCCGTGGCGCTGGTGTCGCTGCCCGCACTGGTGGCGGTGGCGAGGTCGGTGCCGGGCGGTGCGGCCGGGGGTGCGCYGCCCGCGCTGCGCGGTGAACTCCGGTCGCTGCGCAGTCCTCGGCCGGTCGTCACGCTGCTGCTGGGCACCCTCGTGAACGGCGCGACGTTCTGCACCTTCACCTATCTCGCGCCGCTGGTCACCGAGGTGACGGGGCTGGGCAGCGCCTGGATTCCCGGTGTGCTCGCGCTGTTCGGGGCCGGGTCGTTCGCGGGGGTGACCGCCGCGGGGCGGTTCGCCGACCGGCGCCCCGTGCCGGTCCTGGCCGGTGGAGGCGTCGCCGTGTGCCTGGGCTGGTGCCTCCTGGCGCTCGGGGCCGGGCACCCGGTCCTGGCACTCGGGCTCGTCTTCGTCCAGGGAGCGCTGTCCTTCGGCGTCGGCTCCACGCTCATCTCCCAGGTCCTGTACGCGGCACCGGGCGCGCCCACGCTGGCCGGGGGTTTCGCCACAGCCGCGTTCAACGTGGGTGCCGCGCTGGGCCCTTGGGCCGGTGGCCTGGTGATCGGCGCCGGGTTCGGATACCGGTCGCCGGTGTGGGTCAGCACGGGGCTGGTCGCGCTGGCGGGCGTGGTGGCCGGGGTCGTGTGGCGGCAGCGGGAGCGGGTGCTGGGCGGGGACGTCGCTGAGCGTTGACCGTGGTTCGGGGTGCCGGGCCGGGACGTCGCTGAGCGTTGACCGTGGTTCGGGGCGCCGGGCCGGGACGTCGCTGAGCGCCGACCCTGGTTCGGGGCGCCGGGCCGGGACGTCGCTGACCGCCGACCCTGGTTCGGGGTGCCGGGCCGGGACGTCGCTGAGCGCTGACCTTGGTTCGGGGTGCCGGGCCGGAAGCGGCCGGGCGCCGACCTGTCGTCGAGGTGCTGGGCCGGAAGTGGCCGGGCGCCGACCTCCGGCACGGATGCCGGGGACTGCGCCTCTCCCGTCAGAACCCGCCCCC
>NZ_NGFN01000057.1 GCF_002148965.1 Streptomyces swartbergensis
GGTGGAGGACGCGCCCGATCTCTCCGGTCGTCCGGTCGACCGCGTACTCGGTGCGGTGGCCGTCGAGGCGCACGGGGTTGGTGCAGCCGCCCAGGCCGGAGAGTTGGCGGGCCAGCTCGGGCATGGTGCCGAGGGAGGCCAGCATGGAGAGTTCCGCCAGCGGGGGCGGAGTCTGCCGGGTGATGATGGGTCTTCCTTTCGGCTGTTTCGGCGGTTGGGAGGAGCGGCCCCGGGGCGGCGGGATGCTTGGCGGCGTTTGCCGCCCCGGCGGCCGGTCAGCGCCTGTTGGCGCCAGTGACGAGGGAGCGCAGGACCACGGCGGCGATGGCCACGGACACGGCCGAGACGGCGACCGCCGCCAGGAGCGCGGTGAGGACGACGCCGACCACGACCACGGCGGCCACCGCACCGGCGCCGACCCCCACGAACGGGGCGACCGAGCGGCCGGCGGCGCGAGCCGGGGCGTGGTCCTGCGGGATGTGAGTGGTGATGCTCGGGACGTGCGGGGTGTCGGGCAGCTTGGGGCGAAACATCGCGGGACTCCTTGTCGGTCGGGGTGTCATTCGTGGGTGCCGTTGACGACGTCGACCCCGGAGCGGGTGCCGGACTCGATGGCCGGGGCGAGGATGGTGTGCGAGAGCCAGAAGCCGAACAGCGCGATCACGACCGCGACCCAGAGACGGATGCCGAGGAACTTGATCGCGGCCCAGGCGATGACGCCCAGGACGAAAACGAGCGGCAGCGAGACGGTCACGGGAGCTCCTCAGCGGACGCGGCAGCGGTGGGTGCGCGCGGCCAGCTCGGCGGCGGCGCGGCTGTCGWAGTCGGTGGCRAAGCCGCAGCGCGGAGCCGTGCAGGCGGCGGTGTGCTTCTCGCGGCCCCGGCCGTCGTAGTAGGTGCCGACCTGGACGGGGCCGATGCGGACGACGCGGCGGAAACGGCGGTTGGCGGACATCAGGGCATCTCCTTGTCGGTCTCGCCGGTGAAGTCGGTGACGTGGTCGGCCAGCCAGCGCAAGATCTCGTCGCCCTCGTARCTGTCGGCGGCGAGGATCACCGKTTCGGCGATCAGCACGGCTTCGGTCAGRCGGTTCTGTCGGGTCAGCTCGGCGGCGCGCTTCAGCGCGCGGAGCGTGGACGGGCGCAAGGGRGAAAGTCCTCCGGGTCAGGTGAGTTGGGCGGTGATGGCTTCGGCGAGCGGCATGGGCACACCGAGCCGGGCGCGAAGGGTCGAAGTGTCGATGTCGGTCCCGGTCCGGGCGCGGTGTTCGTCGGCGACCTTGCGGGCGAGAGTGACGAGCGCGGGCGGTACCGGGGATGCAGGCGGCGGAGCTGACTCCGGTGCAGTGGCAGGCAGTTCGGGCGCAGCCGTGGGCGGCTCGACGTCTGTGGCGGTCAGGTCCGGCGCCTGTGCCGTCGAAGGCGGTTCCGGTGCCGTCGCAGGGTCCGCGCTGGGATTCGTTGCCCCGTGAGCGAGCAGCGTGCCGCCCAGGAAGGCGACCGCGGGCCAACCGGCGACGAGGATGCGGAGCCAGGCCGGCACGTTCTCCAGGTCGAGCAGACCGGCGGTGGCGACGTTGGCGCCGAGGGACGCCGTCAGCGCGACGAGGAACCAGCACCACCCGGCCGTCTTCGCCTCACCGGAGCGCAGGCGCCTCCAGGCCGCCACCAACAGCAGGTCGACGGAGACCGGGTAAGCCCAAGCCTTCCAGCCGTCCTGTCCGGCAGCGAGCGCAAGGTCATGCAGGTGAGCGAAGGACAGCGCGGCGGCGATCACCGCTTGAACGAGCACGGCGTCCACACGGACGGGCAGGGCACGCACGGCCACTCCTTCCAGTTCCGGGCATGGGTGGGGTAGGGACTTGGCGCGGGACGGCCGCGCCGACCGTGGGAGCGGGTTGGTTACTCGGTGATCGGCTGAGGAGTGGCCAGGGGGCCGGACTCCTTCACCGGCACGGGCGGGACGTGGGGCCGGAACGGCGCGAGCGCCGGAACGTCCGGGGCGAGGTGTGCCGTCTCGCGGCAGGTGGCCGCAGCGTCGGAGAGGGACAGGTGAGGGGTGCGGATGCGGGACCAGCCGCCGGACGTGTCGCCAACGACGGCGAGGCCGGGCAGCTCGGCCGCGATGGCGCAGGAGGCCAGGACAGCCTCAGGAGCGATGTCCCCGAGCGCCATCTTCGCGGAAGCTTCGTCGTTCACCCGATGACAGACCCGCCCGGTGAGCTGAGCCCGGAGCATGGTCGCTCCCTTGCCCAGCTCGGCCCCGAAGCGCTGCCCACACACCTCCAGATAGATGCCGGCCGCACGGCCAAGCTGGGCGAGCCGGATGAGCTGGGTGACCATCTCGTCCCGCCGCTCCTCCTCCTTCCTCGTGGCGACGAGGAACAGTTCCGCCACTTCGTCGACGAACAGCACGATGGGAGCTGGGCGTTCGTCCTCCGGCAGGCCCCAGACGTCCGAGGTGATCAGCTCATCCGGGGTGCCAGGTGCGATGCCCTGTCGCGCTTTGATCAGGTCGTATCGGTCCTCCATTTCCTTGACGAGGGCTGGCAGCAGCTTGGCCGCCTGCTCGGGGTCGGTCGCCAGCGCGGAGAGCCGAGGAGCGAACGGCGCCAGCTCCACCCCGCGCTTGCAGTCGATCCCGACCAGGACCACCGGCTGAGCGGCCAGCCCGGCAAGCAGGTTCCGCAGGAACATGGACTTGCCGGACAGTGTGGCGCCGAGCACGAGTTCGTGAGGTACGGCCCGGTAGTCCCGCACGAAGGCGGTCGCGTCCTCCCGCAGAGCCACCGGCACGCGAAGCGGACCAACTTCGGTCCGGCGAGGCATCCGTACCTTGCGCAGGACGTCGAAGCCGACGAGCCGCAGTTCCACGACACCGGGCTTGACGTCCCGCACGTACACGGCATGGACGCCCCAGGCGTGCCGAAGCCGTTCGGCCGAGGCCGCCACGTCCGCCGGTTCCTGGCCCGGAGCCAACCGCAGGCGGATCCGCAGACCGGTCGAGGTGGGCCGGATCATGCCCCGGCGAGGAGGCACAGGCCGAACCTCACGGCGAGTCGTGGCCTTGACGGCCAGGGCCCGCCACCGGGGCGGCTCGACCGTCAGGCCGCACGCGTCCATGGTGGAGGTGTACGAGGCCAGCAGCCGGGCCACCGAGACGGGCAGCCCAACTGTGGACCAGTACACCGCCGGATGAGCGTGCCGGGCGTAAGCCGCGCCGCCTATCGCAGCGAGCGACCCGCCCAGCTCGGCCCACGTCACCAGGTCGGTCACGACGATCAGCCCGCCTGCTCCATCGGGAAGGCGCCGGGAGCAACGGCGGTCGCCCGGTAGGCGATGCCGTGCCGCTGCTGCCCGTTGAAGACGCTCTCCCACGGCCGGGCGATGAGCCCCGGCAGCGAGACCGGGGCCCCGACGGTCAGTCCGTCCGTCACACCGCTCTCGGGGACGGTGACCTGGAGCAGCGACGACTCGCCCTCGTCGATGTAGACGACGCCGACGGTCATCAGCGCCTCACCGCTCACGGCGTCCTTGGCGATCTCACCTGTCTGCCGGTCGCGCACCTTGGGTGCCGGCGCTTCGGTGAGCAGGATCGTGGCGGTCGAGGCGTCAATACGGATCACACGCACAGATTTCTCCTCTTGAGTCGATCAACCTACCACCTGACAAGTTGACTTAGCAAGTTCGAAGCTAGGGATGCCAAGTTGACTTGTCAAGTGTGAATCGGAGTCGAAGGCAACGGCGAACCGACCGCGATGCGGGTTCAGTTCAGACGGTAGGTGTCTTCCAACTCCAGCCGGTCGGCAGGAAGCAGCACGTCGGAGACTTGCAACGCTTGCCCGGAGGCGTCGCACGCGACGACCAGGACACTGAGGACCGGAACCCCGTCTGGAAGATCCAGAAGCTCCGCTTCGGCACGCTCGGGCAGACGGGCCGAGACTCGTTCCGTCACGTGGTCGAAGCGGACCTTCTTGCGCGCCTCCAGGTGTGCGCGAGTGCCGCCCGTCAGCGCTTCCGCACTCTCCAGCTCAGTGCCCTCGACCAGGCCGGCGGGGAAGTAGGACGAGACCAGCTCGACCGGTTCGCCGTCGTCCTCGGCCAGGAATCGGCGCATGAGGATCTTGGCCCGCTTGGGCAACCCGAGCACGGAGGCGACCCGCGCCGGAACAGGGACGTAGCCGACTTCGACCAACCGCCCTGCCGACTGCGACTCGTCGCGCGCGAGCACTTCACTCCCCCGGCGGTCCTTCTGCTCGACGACAGCCGGGCGCCCCCGCACGATCGTGCCGTAACCCTGCCGGGACTCCACCCAGCCGTCACGCTTCAGCAGCTCCAGCGCCCGGACGACAGTCGGCCGGGACATCCCGAAGGCCTGCACCAGTTGGTTCTCACTGGGCACCCGCGTGCCGGGCGGGTAGGTGCCATCCTCGATGCGGCGCTGGATCGTCTGCGCGAGGCGCACGTACTTCGGTGGCTCCACTTCATACGCCATGAGCGCCGCCTGTCGGAATTGGCCAAGTCAACTGGTCAACCAGACTAGCGAAGCTTCGATTGTCGAAGTAGCAGCGGACCGAACCTTTACCTTCCCGGCCAGGCATCGGCAACCACGAAGGAGACGACGGTTCCGCCGAAGCGGCTCGGTGCGGCATGCCACGACTCGGCCAGCAAATCGACCAGGAGCAGCCCACGCCCATGGGCGTCGTTGGCGTCCGGGTGCCTCAGCCGCACGTTCGCCGGAAAGCCCGAGTTGTGCACGTCGACCCGAAGCGAGGTCCCCTCACGGAACCACTCGACCTGGACAAGCCAGGGGTCGTCCGACCGGCCGTAAGCGATGGCGTTGGTCACCAGTTCCGAGATCATGAGCGCACAGTCGTCGACCGAGCATGCCGGGTTGTACGGGGCGATGAACTTGCGGAACCAGCGCCGAGCCCGCGGTACGGACTCAGCGACAGGGTGCAAGGTCATCGCACCGAGGCGCGGTGACTCCTCAGACGGGTAGCGGTCGATCATGTAGGCCATGGGTGCTCACTTCCTGCCGCTGCCGTCGCAGTCGAGGCAGCGCCGCTTTGATGTGGCGCGGGTGCGGTCGGCGGCGGTGGCAAGCGCCAGGGTCGTTCGTGAGCCGACACGCTTCCAGCCGCGCCCCCGGCAACCCCGGCAAGGTAATTGCGTGCCCTGATCCGGCCGCTGACTCGTCACACCGTGCCTCCTTCCAGTGAAGTGGCCTTAGCCACTTTCTGGATAGTGGCATTAGCCACTTCGTCGATGCAAGCGGTTCGCCGCAACTGGTCCCCTCAGGTGAGGGGGTAGCCCTGCTCGAACGCCCAGCGATGCGGCGGGTAGGTGGCTTCAGCGAACTCCAACGGTCGGTCCTGGAGGTCGAAGACGACGTGGTGGACGATCAGGACGGCGGAGTCCGCGGCAAGTTGGAGGTCCTCGGCCTCTTCCTTCGTGGCCTCACGCGCGCACATGCGATCTTCCGCGTAACTGCCTTGGCGTCCCGTCATGTTCTCGACGTACAAGAGCGTCCCCTCTTGAATCCGCCCCGGCTCCAGAAGCTTCGGCGCACGCTGACCGACATCCGGAGCGAACCACGAGGTAGACAGCGTGATCGGCCCGTCCTGGTTGTTGGTCACCCGCCGCCGGTGCACCGCCCGACGGTCCTTGACCAGACCCAGCGCCTCAGCCACATGATCCGGCGCCTCCAGCCAACCAGCAGAAGTGATCACGGCGTATTCACTAGGCGTGTAGATCTTCCCGGTCTGCCGAGCACGCCCGTACAACTCACGCGCCCGCCGATTGACCTCCAGGCTCCGCACGTACGTGCCCGATCCCTGGCGCTTCTCGACGAGCCCTTGATGACTCAGCGCCTCCAACGACCGCGCAGCCGTAGGCCGGGACACCTTCCAGTCCGCCGCCAACTGCCGCTCGGACGGCACCTCGTCCCCCGGTCGCAGGTCACCCCGAAGAATCTGATCACGGATGTAGTGCGCGATCTGGAGATACTTCGGCTGAGCCTCCTCGATCTGCGGCATCAGTCCTCCTCACCCAAGGTGGCCCCAGGCGAGTAGTCGGGAACCCCGCTACCGAGCTGAGGCTTGCTTCTCGATACAAAGTGGCTATGGCCTCTAGCCACTATAGGGTGAGTGGTCAACCCCCCACCCCGTAGGCTGAACTGCATGACGCGGTTGATCGTCGCAGCAGGAGGAGGGGGCGACGCAGTCGCCGCCGCAATGATTCACTCCGCCCTCTACGGCGACGAGGACCAGGCGGTGATCCTCACGTATGCGTGGGACCGCCTCCTGATCGACCCAGTCCCCGGCCCCCGGGGGCCAGATAACTTCACCGGTCTCCAACCCCTCACCCCAGCAGTCTGGGCGGTGCCGGCCGAGACCCGCCCAATCGCTCCGGCAGGCTCGACTCTTCCTCGACTCGCGGCAGAGCTCCGGCACACGTTCGCGCTGATCGATCCGCGCCACGGAGTTGAGGGCGTTACCCGCCAACTCGAAGAGCTGGTCGACCACTTGTCGCCAGAGTCGATCGATCTCCTGGACGTAGGCGGCGACATCCTCGCCCGAGGCGATGAGCCGACGCTGAAGAGCCCGCTTGCCGATGCCGTCACGCTCGCCGCGTGCTGCCAGGTGAACGCGCCCATCCGCCTCCTGGTGACGGGCCCCGGTCTCGACGGCGAACTCCCTCTCGACGATCTGCGCAGCATGCTGGGCCAGCTCATCCACACCTTCACCGCAAAGGATGTCGAGCCGATCAGCTCGGTCCTGGAGTGGCACCCCTCCGAGGCAACCGGGATGCTCGCGGCGACTGCCCGGGGCGTACGGGGCACCTGCGAGATGCGAGACGCCGGACTTCCGGTTCCCCTCACTGATGAGGGACCGACGGTGCATGAGGTGGACCTGGACGAGGCGTTGACCCGCAACCAGTTGGCCCGCGCCATCCTGACGACAGCCACCCTGGACGAGATCGAGGCGCACAGTCGCGATATCTGCGGCTACTCGGAGATCGACTACGAGCGCAACAAGGCCACGTGGCTCAAGGACCAGCCACCGGCGCAACTCGACCCAGACGCCGTACTCTCCCAGCTCGACCAGTTCGAAGCCGAAGCCCGCAGCCGCGGAGTCACCCACACGACGTTCCGCCGCATCACCGAGGCTCTGAACCTCAACGGCTCCTTGCGCGAGGACCTACGCCAACTGCTCATCAACAGCCGTCCGAAGCAGTACGACGCGCCCTTGTGGCGCATCACAGCCGCTACTGAGTAACAACCTTCTTCACGGGTTCAAGGCGGCTCGCTACGCTCCCCGCGCGCGGCCCGGCCCCCGGCCGGGCCTGCGCTCCTGTCTCCGCCCCGCTCCAGCCCGGCCGGCGCCCGTGCCGCGCGCACAGCAATCAGCCGCCCGATGCCAGAGAAGGGGTACGTCGTGGCTGGGGACGGTCGGCTCCACGGCTTTACGGAGCCACTTTGGCGCGAGCCTCGAAGATCATGGCCCCAACGTCGTGCTTTACCGGGCAGGTCCACAGACTGCCCGACGCGCCGGAAGCTTACGGGGCCATGATCACTCGCACCAAAGCAGCGCCACCCCAAAGCCGCTCCACCGACCTACGTTTTGCCCCTCCCCTCCGCAGCTTCGGCGACACCGAATAGGTGGCCCAGCGCTCGCCAGCGCTCTAAGCTGAGAGCTCATCAGGTCATGGGGAGGCAAGCGTGAAGGACCTGCAAGTCAGGCAACTGGAGAATGCACTGGTCGAACAGTTTGACGGACTGATCGACATGACTGACTTGGAGGGCCGGGACGGTAATTCCGTACGGACAGCCTTCTTGAGCCGCGCGCTAGCCGCACTGGCCGTGCTCGAAGTAACTGGTCTTGACCGGAAACAAGCCGCAGCCTGCATCATTGACGGATTCGACGACCAAGGAATTGACGCTGTAGCGGTCGACAACGATGCACCCCATATCTGGATCATCCAGGCAAAATGGAGCAAGGAAGGTAATGCAACATTTGACCAGAAAGCACTTTTCGCCGCCAAGGAAGGACTGAAAAAGCTAGTCAACAGCCAATATGATCGATTCAATAAAAAACTCCAACCCATAGTGCCGGATCTAAATTCAGCCCTGAGTAACCCTCGCGTTCAAATTACCATCGTGCCTGCATTGGCCGGAGATCGGGAACTGTCTACCGGAATTCAACGCGATTTTGAGGATCTGCTCCGCGAATACAACGACCCGCAGGAGATTCTCCGAGTCGAGCCACTTTTGCTCCCCCACTTCATCAGCGCCTTGAGATCAGGACTCGATGACCCGAAGGTGGATCTCGCAGCCAGGATGCCAGATTTCCGATACCACGATGAGCCATACTTGGCATACTACGGAACTTTGACAGCCGATCAAGTGGCCCGCTGGTACAGCGAACACCGCCATCGACTTTTTCAGCGCAACATTCGCTTCCCTCTCGGCCTAACCAAGATCAATGCAGGACTGGTGGAAACCGTACTGCGCGAACCGGAACACTTCTGGTATTTTCACAATGGAATTACCGTATTGTGTGACCAATTGAACGTGAGTCCGCGTGGCGATCTAGAGCTCTCAGGTGCCAGCGTGGTGAATGGTGCACAAACAGTTGCGTCCCTGCACGAGGCAGCTGAACGCTCCAGAGAATCGGTAGCGCGAGCACGCCTCAGCGTGCGAATCATCCCACTTAAGGGGACCCCTAATAGCTTTGACCGTCGCGTCACCATCGCGACCAACACGCAGAACGGCGTAGCTGAGCAGGACTTCAGGGCGCTTGATCAGATTCAAACACGCCTTCGATACGACTTCGATGTCTCTCTGAACAAGAAGTACGTTATTAAACGCGGCGAAGTCCCTCCAGCACCTTCCGACGGCTGCGACATGCTGGAGGCGGCGATTGCTCTCGCATGTGCACACCAGGAAGCCAAGTTCTCTTTCCAGGCGAAATCCGAGACAGCCCTTCTATGGAAAGATGAAACCTATCCAAAAATCTTCCGCAGTAAGGATGCTCGCCAGGTTTGGCGTGCAGTTGCCCTATTCAGGGAGGTGAAGCAAGAAGTAGAACGTCAGCAGCAACGCCTGGAAGGGCGCGCTAGCATCTTCGCCGAGCAGGGCCAGCACCTGATCGCCCATCTTGTATTCCAAAGCAATAAGAACTGGTCGTCTTGCTCGGACAGTGAATGGGAGAAGATCGCGAAGCAGATTCCTGCCTCTGTGGATGCCGCTCTGCGATGGGCGATGCACGCCTTGGATGAGTCCGGAAGCCAGATCGGCGCAGCATTCCGCACAGCTCAACGTTACGGGCTAGTGGTACAAAGTGCCGCTTCCGGAATCCTTTCAGGGACTTCGATCCCCGAGCTCTCTTCGGAATATGAAGCAACGGAAGGGGAGAAGCGAGCACGTCAAGCAAATGCCGTTACCGTAATCGTGGATGCGGGGGCCATTGATGAGGGTACCCGACTTGAGTTCCGGCCGATTGTGGAACCGGAACGACGCGCGTTGACTGAGTGGCTTTCGGAGGACCCGCGTCGCGGATCGGCAACCTGGGTGGTGAGTAGGAGCAGGAGTAAGGTACTCCTATGGGAATGGGATGGAGAGCGCTATTCTCCCAGCGCGTTGGTTATGGAGATGTTCAAACAAGCCAACAAATCAGGCCCTAAAGCAGTACAGGGAACGCGCCGTTGGTTTGTCCCCGGGCAAGGTTCGCTAGTCGATATCGCCAACAGGATTCGCAGCGAGTCAGAGTAGGGATCGCACGCGTGCCGTCTGAGCGCTGCATGATGTGCCATGGCAGCGCTCACACCCAGTTGCTTCGGGACGCAGAGGTTCCGGAGTCAGCGCACCGTCGAGGCGCCTTGATGGCACGACCGTCAACTTCCATAGGCCGTGGTGCTCCACGGCTTCGTCCCCTAACGTTCATTCATGCTCGCGAGCCAAAGCGAGCACTTCACGTATGGGGGAGAGTGCGTGATTAGAGATCTGATCTTTGTCGAGACGGCGCGTGTGCAGTTTGATGCGTTGGCCAAGCGACACCAGGCCGATGTCAGCGAGGCGTTGCTGAGGATCATTCAGGAGGAGCACCGCAGCGGGGTGTGGCGGCACGCAGATGATCGGCGTCTGACAGTCACTTATTCCGTGCACCCGAGCGGCGCAATCGTGGTGAGAGAGATCAGCACGGCCCCCGCCGCCCCAGCCAGACCCGGGCAGCCCTATGCGGGCATGGAGATGCGACACGAAGGTGGCGGACGCTGGATCCACATGAATCCTCACGAGGAGTAACCCTCGAACGGCGCCCCTTCAGCCGAGGCTTCGGACGGAGCGAAGAAGTCCGTGCCAGACCCGTGCCAGATCGTGCAGGGAACCACGGGGAACACCGGGCAACCAGTCGACCGCCCACCAGGTGCCAACCGCGCTCCACCACAGGTCAGTGCGGTAGTCGCCCCCAGAGAACCCAAGCTTCCCAAGCTGAGAGCGCGAGTTCGATTCTCGTCACCCGCTCCACGACTAAGGCCCAGGTCAGAGACCCGGGCCTTTTTGCTGTCCGCGGTGACTTCCCCGCAACTACCTCGCCTCTCTCGGCCTCGCCGCAGCACTCTGCCGCTACAAACGCCTCGTCCGCCTCACCACGTAGGACGCCGTCTCAAGCCCAGGCGACCAAGCTCGGCTGACCGGAAGGGGGAGGGGACGGGCTCCCTCTCCCCCAACCAGCTCGTCCCAGGTGGCGCAGGACACGTTCATGACAGGATTGCGCTGGGGAAAGTTCAGGGAAGTCATAGGAGCGCCCCATGATTGACGTGAAGGGATGACCCGTGACGTCCACTGCGCCTCCCCCCATACCCCGGGCCGCAGGATCGTTTCCGCTCATCGGCCACGCTCTGAAAATGCGCGACAACCTCGGCTTCATCGACTCGCTGCGCGAGACACGGGAACCACTCGTCGAGATCGTCCTGCAACCCGGGACGCGCACCGTCGTGGTCCAGGACCCGGCCCTGATCCACCAGATGCTCAAGGCCCTGGCGCCCACTCTCGACAAAGGCCGGCTCTACGACAAGCTGGGCCAACTGCTGGGCGACAGTGTCGTCACCGCCACCGGCCGGACTCACGTACGCAAACGCCGCCAGGTGCAACCGGCGTTCGCCCACTACGAGATCAGCCGGTACGTCGACATCATGCGCGCCGAGGTGACGGCCACGGTCGCCGGCTGGGAGCCCGGGCGGACCCTCGACGTACGCGAGGCGATGGTCGGGCTGAGCCTCGACATGCTGGCCAAGACGGTGTTCTCCGGCAGCCTCGACGACGCCGTCTTCCGCCGGCTGCGCAGCGACCTGTCGGTGGTGATGAACGACGTCGGTGTGCGCATGATGCTGCCAGACTGGGCCGAGCGCCTGCCGCTGCCCTTCAACCGCCGCTTCGACCGGGCCCGGGCCGGCGTACGCGCCACCATCAACACCGCCGTCGACGAACTGCAGGCCTCCGGGCACGACACCGGGGACATGCTCTCCATGCTGCTGCGCGCCATCGACGAGGAGACCGGCGAAC
This sequence comes from Streptomyces swartbergensis, assembly GCF_002148965.1. GTDB lineage: Bacteria > Actinomycetota > Actinomycetes > Streptomycetales > Streptomycetaceae > Streptomyces > Streptomyces swartbergensis. The sequence continues at coordinate 11,566 of NZ_NGFN01000057.1, forward strand.
CGCTGACCGGGGATCAGGTCTGCTCCGAGATCCTCACCCTGGCCGTGGCGGGCACCGAGACCACCGCGTCGGTGCTGTCCTGGACCCTGTACGAACTCGCCCGCCACCCCGGCATCGAGGCCCGGCTCCTGGCCGAGCTGGACGAGGTCCTCGGCGAACGGCCGGTCGCCTTCGACGACGTGACCCGGCTGCCGTACCTGAACCGGGTGATCACCGAGACCCTGCGGCTGCACCACCCCGGCTGGCTGGTCACCCGCCGTACCACCGAGGAGATCCGGCTCGGCGAGTGGACGCTGCCCGCCGGCACCGAACTGGCCTACTGCCAGCACGCCCTGCACCGCGACCCCGAGCGCTTCCCCGACCCGCTCACCTTCGACCCGGACCGGTGGAACGACGCCGCGCAGGAGCCTCCGCCGGGCGCGTTCCTGCCCTTCGGGGAGGGCAAGCACAAGTGCATGGGGGACCGTTTCGCCCGCACCGAGATGGTCACGGCGCTCGCGACGATGCTGCGTTCGGTACGGCTGGAACTCGCCGAGGGCCAGGTCATCCGCCAGGTCGCCCGGCTCACCGTGCGGCCGCGCGCGCTGCGGATGACCGTCCGCCCCCGGAACCGTCCCCGAGCCGGGGTCGGCCTTTAGCACTCCAGTTGCAGTTCGCTGTTGCCGCTGGTCAGAGGCTGGTTTCTGAGCACACTCAGCTGACACCTGGATGCGGACACCTCCGAAGGTCCGTCGGTTACTCCCAGACCCCTTACTCCGACGTCGTGCCCACAGCGTGCCCGTACGGGCGGACAATCACGGTCGACAGCGGTGCGATCCGACCGGCACAGCCATCCGAAGTGACAACATCTGCGCAGGTCAGGGTTATCGCGCCCGCCCAAGCGCCGTCGCTTCCCAAGCGGAGAGCGCGAGTTCGATTCTCGTCACCCGCTCCATGAAGAAGGCCCAGGTCAACGACCGGGTCCTTTTGCTGTCCGTGATGATCAGTTGCCGCGTGCCGGATTCATGCCAGAACGCTGATCGTCGGGGTCGGCTGTCTCCGCTTCTGGCACGCCCGCAGCTTCCTGGCGTGCCTCGCGTACGCGGTGATCTCGTTCTGAGGCTACGCGACCGCCTCCCCTGTCACGCCTCCTGCAGCCCCGGAGCGGGCTGTTCCCCCGACCCGCGCACGATCAGTCGGGTGGGGACGGTGATGGTGCGGACGCGGGAGCGGTCGCCGTCGAGCCGGGCCAGAGCGGTGGCCGCGGCTGCCCTGCCGATTTCCTCGGGGTCCTGGGCGACGACGGTCAGGGCCGGTTCGAGTGCCTCGGCGAGCGCGACGTCGTCGAAGGCGACGACGGCGACGTCCTTCCGTTTGGCGCGGGCGAGTTCGGTGACGATTCCCAGTGCGACGATGTTGTTGCCGGCGAACAGGGCGGTGGGGGGATCGGCCAGGCTCAGCAACTGGGCGGTGGCGGTGGAGGCCCCTTGCTGGTCGTGAGCATTGGTGACGAGGGAGCGGTCGTAGGGGAGACCGGCTTCCTCCAGGGCCGTACGGTATCCGGCCAGGCGTTCGCGGCGTGTGTAGAGCCTGGTGGGAACGTCGCCGATGAAGCCGATGCGCCGGTGGCCGTGGGCGATCAGGTGGGCGACGCCTTCGTGGGCGCCCGCGCGGTTGGAGCTGACGACGCTGTCCGTGGCCAGGCCGTTTCCGGGGCGGTCGAGGAAGACGACGGGCAGGCCCGCGGCGCGGTGGGTCTTGAGGTGGGAGTGGGTGGCGCCGACGGCCGGCGCCACCATCAAAATGCTGATGCGGCGGGCGAGGAACGTGTCCGTCAACGCGCGTTCGCGGTCGGGGTCGTCCGCGGAGGAGCCCATGAGCAGGGTCAGGCCGCGGTCGCGGACGGTGTCCTCGATGCTCCTGGCCACGGCTCCGAAGAAGGGGTTGCCGAGGTCGGGGATGACCAGACCTATGGTGGTGTCGGGTCCGCCGACGCGGATGTTGCGGGCCATGAGGTTCGGCTGGAAGCCGAGCCTGGCCACGGCGGCGAGCACCTGCTCCCTGGTCTTGGCCGAGGCGGGGCCGTCCTCGTTGAGGACGCGGGAGACCGTCTTCGCGCTGACGCCCACTTCCCGGGCCACGTCTGCGAGAGTGGGGCGGCGGTTCGCTGCCATGGAGTAAACAGTCTCCCTGCTCGTCGGTTCCGGCCGCGGTGGCGCGGTCCGTGGACCCGGCCGGAACCCGTGAGTGTTTCGTCGTACGTCAGTTGGCCTGGACTCCCGCGGCCTTCGCCGCCTCGGAATCCGCTACGACCGTACCTCCGGCCTCGTCGACTGTGAGCGCGCCGGTCATGATGGCGACGACCTCCGCCATGGAGTAGTCCGAGGGCTTGATCACGGCCGCGCGCCTGCCGAGGCGGTGGACGTGGATGCGGTCGGCGATCTCGAAGACGTGCGGCATGTTGTGGCTGATCAGGACGACCGGCATGCCCTTGTCGCGGACACGGCGGATGAGGTCGAGGACCTGTCCGGACTCCTTGACGCCGAGGGCGGCGGTGGGTTCGTCCATGACGACGACGCTGCGGGCCCAGGCGACGGCCCGGGCGACCGCGACGGCCTGGCGCTGTCCGCCGGAGAGGGTCTCGACCGACTGGGTCAGCGAGCGCAGGCCGATCTTCAGGTCGGCCATGTGCTCGGCGGCCTCTTGGCGCATGCGCTTCTTGTCCAGCATGCGGAAGGCGCTGCCCAGGACGCCGGGACGGCGCAGTTCGCGTCCCAGGAACATGTTCGAGGCGATGTCCATGGAGGCTGCCACGGCGAGGTCCTGATAGACCGTCTCGATGCCGTGGGCGCGCGCGCTCTGCGGGCCGGAGAACTGGATCGGCTTGCCGTTCAGGCGTATCTCGCCCTCGTCCGGCACCACCGCGCCGGTGAGGGCCTTGATGAGGCTGGTCTTTCCGGCTCCGTTGTCGCCGATGACGGCGAGCACCTCGCCGGGCAGCAGGTCGAAGTCGGCGCCGTCGATGGCGGTGACGTGGCCGTAGCGCTTGACCAGACCGCGAGCCTGCAGGACGGGGGTCTCGGTGGTGGTGGTCATCGGGCCTTCCTCCGGGAGATCTGGTCGACAGTCACCGCGAGGATCACCAGGACACCGGTGATCAGGGTCTGGTAGATCGAGGCGACACCCATCAGCTGAAGCCCGTTGCGGAAGACGCCGACGATGAGGACGCCGATGAACGTGCCCAGGACCGAGCCGCGTCCGCCGAAGAGGCTGGTGCCGCCGAGGACCACGGCGGTGATGCTGTCGAGGTTGTCTGTCTGACCGGCCTGGGGGTCGCCGACTCCGGTGCGGGAGATGAGAAGGAGGGCGGCGATGCCGTACAGCACGCCGGCCACGGTGTAGACGCCGATGGTCAGGCGGGAGGTGCGGATGCCGTTCAGCCGCGCCGCCTCCGGGCTGTTGCCCAGGGCGTAGACGTGGCGGCCCCAGCTGGTGCTGCTCAGGGCGTAGGCGAGGAGGAGGAACAGGGCGATCGTGACCAGCGAGCCGTAGGTGATGTCGGTCTTGCCGAGCGGGAAGGTCTGGCCGAGGGCGGTCAGCGGGCCGGGCAGGTTGGTGACCGTCTGCTCCTCGGAGTAGATGTGGGTCAGCGCGAACGCCACGTTGAGCATGCCGAGGGTGACGATGAACGGCGGCAGCGGGATCTTCTGCACCAGCGCCCCGTTGAGCAGGCCGAAGCCGCCGCAGACGACCAGGCCCAGAGCGATGGCGGCGAGCGGGGGCAGGGAGCCTTCGGCCGCCATCTTGGCGATCACGATGCTGCCGAACGCCATCACGGCACCGCAGGACAGGTCGATGCCCGCGGTGAGGATGATCAGCGTCTGGCCGATGGCCAGCGTGCCGACGACCATGACCTGCTGCACGATCAGCGAGAAGTTCCCGCCGGTGAGGAACTGGTCGGTCGAGAGCGAGAAGAAGACGCAGGCCAGGAGAAGGGCGACCAGCGGGCCGGTGGTCGGCTGCGTGAGCAGTCTGCGGGCCGTGCTCGGTGCGGTGAGCCCGGCGTACGGCTTGGACGTGTCCGGGGGCGTGGTCGTGGCTGTCATGCGAAGTCCTTGTCGGAAGACAGATGTCCTTGTCCGTCCCCGTCGGAGGACAAGGGAACGAGGAGGGGGCGGCCGTTCCCGGTCGGGGAGGCGGGACGGCCGCCCCGCTGAGGGGCTGATGCGGTGTCGACCGGTCCTCGGGGGGCGGCTCAGCCCCAGCAGTTCTCCAGGCCGTAGGCGGTGTCCTTGGACGTGACCCCGTCCTGCGCCTTGTCGGTGATCAGCGTGACGCCGGTGTCGGTGTAACCGGACGCCTTCTTGCCGTCCTTGGCGTACGTCACAACGGCCTTGACACCCTCGGCGGCCATCTTCAGCGGGTACTGCTGCGAGGTCGCGGCGATCTTGCCGTCCTTGACCGCCTGGGTCCCGGTGCAGCCGCCGTCGACGGAGACGATCAGGACGTCCTTCTCCCGGCCCTTCGCCTTCAGCGCGGTGTACGCGCCCAGGGCGGCCGGCTCGTTGATGGTGTAGACGACGTTGATGTCCGGCTCCTTCTGGAGGCAGTTCTCCATCGCCGTCTGGCCCTTGGCCTGGTCGCCTCCGGTGTCCTGGGAGCAGACGACGGAGGGGTCGCCCTCCTTGACGCCGAAGCCCTTCAGGAAGCCGTTGTGCCGCTGGACGCCGACGGACACGCCCGGCGCGAGGTCGAGGGTGGCTATCTTCGCGGCCTTGCCCTTCATGGCGGCCTTGGCGTACTCGCCGATCAGCTCGCCGGCCTTGACGTTGTCGGTGGCGAAGAGGGCATCGACCGCGCTCTGCGGCTCGGTGGGGGTGTCCAGGGCGATGACCAGGACGCCCTTGGCCTTGGCTTTCTCGATCGCGGGCACGATGGCCTTGGAGTCGCTCGGGGTGATCAGGATGCCCTTCACACCGGAGGCGACCATGTTCTCGATGGCGGTGACCTGACCCGCGTTGTCCCCGTCGAACTTGCCGGCCGCGGTCATGAGCTTGACGCCCTCGGCCTTTGCCGCCTTCTCCGCGCCCTCCTTCATCTTCACGAAGAACGGGTTGGTGTCCGTCTTGGTGATCAGACCGACCTTGACGTCGCCCGAACCGGCGCTGGACGAACCCGATCCGGAGCCAGAACCGCAGGCAGTCAGGGTGAGGGCCGCGACGCCCGCGACAGCGGCGGCTCTGAGGTGGGAGGAGGACAGGCGAGTGGTGCGAGACATGTTCGACTCCTGAGGGATAGCGAGCGGCACGGGGCGGGTTCAGAACATGCCGCCCGAGGTGTCAGCGTTGACTTATGTCATCGTTGACACTGCTTGCCGAGGATGATGGACTCCGGCTCCGGCAACGTCAATGCCTTGCACGAGACACAAGTCCGTAACGGCCGCGGCGGATGCCCGATCCGTGCCCGCTTCCGCCCGAGCGTTCGCAGAGAAGAGCCGCCCATGAGCAGCCCGCGTCAGATCACCGTCCTGGGAGAGTGCGTCGCGGACGCGTTCACCGAACCGGCGAGCATCCCGAACGAACTCGCGCTGCGGGTGCTGCCCGGCGGAGGACCTGCGAACACGGTCGTGGCCCTGGCCCGTCTCGGCACCCCGGCGCGCTTCCTCGCACGGCTGTCCGGCGACGTGTTCGGCCGCCTGTTCCGGGCCCACCTGGAGTCGTCCGGGGTGGACCTGTCGAGCGCCGTCGCGGCCGTGGAGGCCAGCACGCTGGCTGTGGCGGAGTTGGACGAGCGGGGGCAGGCCGCGTTCTCCTTCCATGCGCAGAACACGGCCGACTGGCAGTGGACAGCCAGGGAGCTGGCGGGGGTGGACCTGTCCGAGACCGCCTGCGTGCACACCGGTTCCCTGGCCCTGGTCCGGGAACCCGGCGCGGCGGTGGTGGAGGACTTCCTGGCCGCGTCGGCCCCTCGGGCGACCATCAGCATCGACCCCAATGTCCGGCCGCTGCTGGTGGATCCCGAGGTCTACCGCGTCCGGCTGGCGCACTGGTGCGATCTGGCCGATGTGCTGCGGCTGAGCGAGGACGACCTGGAACTCCTGCTGCCGGGCACGCCGCCCGAGCAGGCGTGCGACATCTGGCACGCGGCCGGAGCGCGGCTCGTCGTGATCACGCGCGGTGCCGACGGCGTACTGGCCTCCCTCGACGGCGAACGGATCGAGATGCCCGCCGTGCCGACGACCGTCGTCGACACAGTCGGGGCGGGAGACTCCTTCACCGCCGGGCTGCTGCACCACCTCGGCACCCGCCGACTCCTCGGTGGCAGGCTGACGGAACTCCGTCTCGACAACGTCGCGGACGCCTGCCGGTTCGCTGCCCAGGTTGCGGCCCTGACCTGCTCGGTGGCCGGCCCGAACCCGCCGTGGCAGAGCCAGTTGGAGCAACTCGCCGCCGTCGGCCGCGTATGACGATCGGGCGAGCCGCCCAGAGGTGACCTGGCGTCAGGACTGTTGACGCATGGGCCGGATTGACCCCATCATCGGGCCACTCGGTGTCATCGCTGACACAAGTCAACGATGACACTCCTTGTCGGGCGCGGTGGACGTCGGCGCCCGGCAAGGCGTCAACTTTCGGTTGGTTCCGCGCCGGGCCGCGAGCTCCGCTGCGCGAACAGCCGCAGCACAGGAGACACCATGAGCTCTGGACGTGTATCCCGGCATGCCCGCACACGGATGATCGCGGCGGTGGCGACCGTCTGCGCCCTGTCCGCAGCCCCGCTGGCTCCTCAGGCCGTCGCTGCCGACACCCCGCCGTACCCACCGTACTCCGAGACCTACCGGCCCCAGTTCCACTTCACCCCGCAGAAGAACTGGATGAACGACCCGAACGGCCTCGTGTACTACAAGGGCGAGTACCACCTCTTCTACCAGTACAACCCCAACGGCAACTCCTGGGGTGACATGTCCTGGGGGCACGCGGTGAGCAAGGACCTCGTGCACTGGAAGGAGTTGCCGCTCGCCCTCTCGCACGACGACGAGGAGATGGTGTTCTCCGGCAGTGCGGTCGTCGACTGGAACAACACAACCGGGTTCGGTACGAAGAAGAACCCGCCCATGGTGGCGATCTACACCAGCGCCTACAAGAACGGCGGCAAGCAGGCCCAGTCGCTCGCCTACAGCACCGACCGCGGCCGCACGTGGACCAAGTACCAGGGCAATCCCGTCCTCGATATCGGTTCCCGAGAGTTCCGCGACCCCAAGGTCCAGTGGTACGCGCCGACCAAGAGCTGGCTGATGACGGTGTCGCTGTCCACCGAGCACAAGGTGCAGTTCTACTCGTCCAAGAATCTCAAGGACTGGGACCTGCTCAGCGAGTTCGGCCCGGCCGGTGCGACGGGCGGCGTGTGGGAGTGCCCCGACCTGTTCCCCCTCGCGGTGGACGGGGACGAGAACAACATCAAGTGGGTCTTGGTCGTCAACATCAACCCCGGTGGAATCGCGGGCGGTTCGGCTGCCCAGTACTTCATCGGCGACTTCGACGGCAAGAAGTTCGCCGCCGACGACAAGGGCACCTACACCCCGCCCACCGGCACGGTGGTGCAGGACTTCGAGGGCACCGACTTCGGTACGTGGACGACCACCGGCACCGCGTTCGGCGACGGACCGGCGGCCGGGGCACTGGCCGGGCAGGGGACCGTCGAGGGCTTCGACGGCAAGGGCCTCGCCAACAGCTTCCACAGCGGTGACGGCACCACGGGCATCCTCACCTCACCCGAATTCACCGTCGACAGCCCCTACTTGAACTTCAAGGTTGGCGGCGGACGGCACCCGCACGAGGCCGGAACCGTCATGGAGCAGGGACCGCCGCCCGCAGGCACGGTCCTCGCCGACTTCGAAGGCGGCAGCTACGGCGACTGGACGAAGACCGGAGACGCCTTCGGCTCGGCACCGGCCACCGGCACCCTCCCCAACCAGCAGGAGGTCTCCGGCTGGCTGGGTGACGGCCTGGTCAACACCTACCTGAACGGCGACTCCACCACCGGCACCCTCACCTCACCCGAATTCACCATCGACAGGAACCACATCAACTTCCTCATAGGCGGCGGCCATCACCCGACCAGTGCCGCCAACCCCACCGCCCTCGAACTCCTCGTCGACGGCCAGGTCGTGCGCAGCGCCACCGGAAAGGACGCCGAGGCACTCAACTGGGCTTCCTGGGACGTCAGCGACCTCACCGGCAAGAAGGCACAGATCAGGATCGTCGACGACAACACCGGCGGCTGGGGCCACATCAACGTCGACCACATCATGCTGTCCGACACCAAGGCCCAGCCCGTCTCCCAGGAGACGTCCGTCAATCTGATCGTCGACGGTCAGGTCGTCCGCAGCGCCACCGGCTCCAACAGCGAGACCCTCGACTGGGCCTCCTTCGACCTGCGCCCCTACGCCGGCAAGAAGGCGCGGATCCAGGTCGTCGACATGAACACCGCCGGCTGGGGCCACATCCTGGCCGACCAGTTCACCGAAGCCGAGAAGCCCGCCAAGTCCGTCGTGCAGCGAGCCGACTGGGCCGACTACGGCAAGGACTACTACGCGGCGGTGTCCTGGGAAAACGCGCCGGGCGGCAAGCGGTACATGATCGGCTGGATGAACAACTGGGACTACAGCGGTGCCATCCCCACCTCCCCCTGGCGCGGCGCGCAGAGCGCCCCCCGGGAGATGGCCCTGCGCACCATCAACGGCCGAATCCGACTGACCAGCAAGCCGGTGAGCAGCCTGGAGTCCCTCCGGCAGAGGCGCCCGGCGACGGCGGACGGCGTGACCGTCAAGAGCACCACAAAGCCCCTGATCGGCCCGGCGGCCAGGGGCAAGGCACTCGACATCGAGGCCACCTTCTCCCTCAAGGACGCCGAACGCTTCGGCCTGAAGGTGCGTACCGGCGCCGGAGGCGAGGAGACAGTCATCGGCTACGACACCACGACACAGGAGCTGTACGTCGACCGCACCCGCTCCGGCGCCGTGGACTTCAACAGCTCCTTCCCTGGCGTCCAGCGAGCACCACTGCAGTCGAAGGACGGCAAGGTGAGGCTGCGGATCCTCGTCGACTGGTCGTCCGTCGAGGTCTTCGGCGGCAGCGGCGAAGCGGTGATCACCGACCAGATCTTCCCCGACCCCGACAGCCAGGGAGTGCAGGTATTCGCCGAGAACGGCTCGGTGAGGCTGGACCATGCCCGCGTCTGGCACCTCGACTCCTACCGCGACTGACCCTCACATCACGCCCGACCACGAGGACACCACACCGTGAACAAGACCCTGCTCGCCGAGTTCACCGCCCGCAAGGGAGCGGAGGACGAGGTCGCCCGCCTGATCCGGGACTACGCCAAGAAGGTGCGCGAGGAAGACGGCAACCTCGCCTTCGACGTCTACACCAAGGCGTCGAACCCGCGCGCCTACTGGATCTTCGAGGTGTACCGGGACGAGGACGCCTTCCAGGCCCACCTGAAGGCCCCGTACGGCGGCCCGTTCAACGCCGCCCTCGTCCCGCTGATCGAGGAGGACGCCTCGGTGCTGACCTTCCTCGATCCGGTGGCCTGAGCGCGGCCGGCCCGCCTCGCGGGCCGGCCATCACACGTTGAGCCGTACGGGCAGATGCGTGCCGTGGCCGAGTGATACGGAAGAACCTGCCTGGTCCGGGCCTGTTGCCCCCGGCACGCTTCGATCAGGGAGTCCGTCCACGTGGCCGTAGTCACTGGGGCTGCGTCACGGTGTTCGCCCATGGCTCATTGTCGGTTGTTCCGTGTTGGCCGCGATCCTGGTCGGCGGATGGCATCGCGTAGGCCGACTCCTGGAGCTGGTGCCAGGCAAGTGACCTGCCCAGGTCGCGCATCAGCGTCGTCGTACCCAAGGGTGCTTCATGTGCGCCTGCAATGACCCCATCCGGCTGGCCTGCTACGGGGACGGCACGGCGCTCTACCAGCCAGCCACCAGGACGGACGCCCAGCTGCGGGCGGTGACGCGCAGGGGGACGCCAGAAGAAGGCCTTAACACGAAGCCGGGCCTTCCCAACGGGAGGCCCGGCTTCGCAGCGTGGGAGGCCCTCAGTCGGCTGGAGCGGGCAGGAGTCGGTCCCGTGTGCTCTCCGGCAGCACCCGGTGCAGCCCCGGTGCGCTGCCACTGAGGGAGTCGGCGAACGCGGCGACGCGGTCATGCGGCACGCTGGCGCCGAGCGAGACTGACTGGGTGGTCAGAAGCCGGCCTGGGTCTTGTCGAGCGCCTTGGCCAGGTTGGCGTCCACGAGCCCCGGCGAGCCCGAGACGATCACCAGGACGTCGCCGGTGCGGATCGCCGTCTGCTTGACGACGCTGCGCCGCCCACCGACGGAGTAGGTGAGCAGCTGGCTCCACTGCTCGTCGCCCAGGTTAGGGGCGCCCGCACGGTTCGGGAGAAGGCCGACGGAAAAGGACCCGAGCCACGGGCACCTCGCCGGCGGCCTACCTCACTCTCAACACTCATCTGACCGTCAGGATGGGGCAGTTCATCCCCGAGCGGGACTGGTTGACTGCCTACCAGATCGCCGTCACCGGCGCGCCCGTCCTACGGTCGCTCCGCGAGCAGCCCTACGATGTCGGCGAGCCGCGTACGGAAATAGAAGTGACCGCCTGGCTGTACGTGGAGCCGGAACCGGCCCGTCGTACACCGTTCCCAGGGCCGGGCCGCGTGCACCGGCACCCAGGGGTCGGAGTCACCGACGACGGCCGTGAGGTCGCAGCGGAGGGGGACGGGCCGGGCGGTGTACCTCTGCAGCAGCCGGTAGTCGTTGCGCACGATCGGGAAGATGACCGCCCGCACGTCCGGGGTGTCCAGCAGCCTCGGATCCGTACCGCCCTCACCGGCGAGGTCCGCCCGCAGCTCGTCGTCGGTCAACGAACCGGTGCGGGAGGGAACCTGGCCGATTCGGGAGCCGGGCGCCGACCGTCCCGAGACGACGAGATGTGCGAGGCGCGCCCCGAAGTCGTCCTCCAGCAAACGCGCGACCTCGTAGGCGACGGACGCGCCCATGCTGTGGCCGACGAGCGTCGTGGGCAGCGCGGGCCCGGCCGCCCGGGCGACCGCGTCGGCCGCCGCACCCGCGAGGGTCGCCATGTCCGGGACGAGCGGCTCCGCCATGCGGTGCTCCCGCCCGGGGTACTGCACGATCCGCAGCTCCACGTGTGTGGGGAGGTGCGCGGCCCAGGCGCGATAGTAGTTCGCCCCGCCGCCCGCGTGAGGGAAGAGGAACATGCGCTGCCGGGCGTCCGGGCGCGGACGGGGCACCACGAACCAATCACCTGGGTCAGCCATCGCCGCCTCACCGCTTTCTGTCCGAGGCGGAGACGAGCGACGTCCCCTCGTCCCCCCGCCCACCCGGTGCGGACGGCTGCGGTTTCTCCTCGCGGATCCGGAAGCGCTGGAGCGACTTCGGGGCCCACCAGATGGCGCGGCCGAAGATCCCCATGAGGGCGGGCACCAGCAGGCACCGCACCAGGGTGGCGTCCACCAGGATGGCCAGGGCGACGCCCAAGCCCAGCATCTTGGTGAGGGTGATCTGCGAGGTGCCGATGGCCACCATCACGATGGTGAGCAGCACCGCGGCGGCGGTGATCACCCCTCCGGTCTGGGCGATGCCGGCGCGCACGGCCTCGCGGTGGTCGTCGTGCCGGTCGTAGTTCTCCTTGATCCGCGACAGGATGAACAGGGAGTAGTCCATCGACAGACCGAAGGTCAGGCAGAACATCAGCACGGGCAGCGAGGTCTCGATGAACCCGGTGGCCGTGAAGCCGAGCAGCCCACTGAGGTGTCCCTCCTGGAACACCCAGACGGCGGCCCCGAACATCGCGGTGAGGCTGAGCGCGTTGAGCACGACTGCCAGGAACGGGAGCACCAGCGAACCGGTCATGAGGAAGATCATGACGAGGGTGACCACGACGATGAACAGCAGCGCGTACGGCAGGTGTTCACCGATGACGGCCCGGCTGTCCACCAGCATGGCGGCCTGCCCGCCGACCCTCACCGAGGACGAGGGCGGCTCCTCGACGGCGCGGACGCGCTTGACGAGGTCCTGGCTCTCGACGGAGATGTCCTCGATGGTGGGGACGGGCCAGACGGTCAGGTAGTCGGTGCCCGACACCGCGCGGGTCGCGCTCGCCGCGGTGGGCGGCTGGACCAGCTGTCCGCCCTGGTAGGTGCCGGTCGGGCTGTCCACGCGCGCCACGTCCTTCAGCGCGGACAGCTTGTCGGCGTAGGCACCGATGTCCTGCTGCTTGCCGTCCTGGGCCAGTACGTCGATGCCGCCGGTCGGACTGACGGGGAAGGACTCGCGCAAGGTGTTGTGGACGATCCGGGCCTCGGCCTTCTCACCGAGCGTCCGGTCGTCCACCGTGCCGAACTCAACCTTCAGGAAGGGGAGGCCGACCAGGATCAGAAGCGCGGTGACGAGCACGGTGACCAGCGGCGCACGGCGCATCGTCGCCCCGGCGAGGGCACGCCAGCGGCGCTCCGCGGCGGCTTCCCGCTCCTGGCCGCCCTTCCGGCGGAGCCGCAGCGCGTCCACCCGGTGGCCGAGGAGCAACAGCAGGGCGGGCAGCACGATGAGCGCGGCCAGCGCGGCGAGCGCCACCACGGTGATGCCGGCGTACGCGAACGAGCGCAGGAAGTACATGGGGAAGATCAGCATCGCGGCGAGCGACACGGCCACGACGAACGCCGAGAACAGTACCGTCCGGCCCGCGCTGTGCATCGTGGCGCTGAGGGCCCGCGCGGTGTCGGGCTCGCGCTTCAGCTCCTCCCGGTAGCGCCGGACGATGAGGAGCGCGTAGTCGATCGCCAGGCCGAACCCGAGTGCCGTCGTCAGGTTCTGCGCGAAGACCGACACGTCGGTGAGGTGCGTGATCCCCGTCAGGACCGCGTTGGTCCCCAGGATGGCGATCACGCCGATCGCGAGCGGCAGCAGTGCGGAGACGACGCTGCCGAAGGCCAGCAGCAGGATGAGGAGCACCAGCGGAAAGGCGATCAGCTCGGACTTCACCAGGTCGTCGGCGGTCTGCTGCTGTGACTCGTTGCGCACAGCGACGGTGCCGCCGAGGGACACCTCCAGGTCACCGACGGTGCCCCGGTAGTCGTCCTCGATACGCTCGAAGACCTTGCCCGCCTCGGTCTCGTTGCCCTTGATGTGGGCGACGATCAGCGCGTACCGGCCGTCCTCCGCGCGCAGCCCGGCATCACCGGTCTGCCAGTAGTCGACGACACCGGTGATGCCCTGCTCCCGGGCCAGCCGCTGGGCCAGCTCGGTGCCCTCCCGTTTCGTGCCGGGGGCGTCGGCCTCCGCCTTCACGAGCAGTACGAGGTTGGGCCTGCTGGCCGGGAACTTGGCGTCCATCGTCTCGGCCGCCAGGCTGGACTCCGCGGCCGGGTCCTCGGTGCCGCCGAGTTGGAGCCGGTCGGTGAGACCGCCGCCCGCGAGTACCGCGCCCACCAGCAGCGCGACGACACAGGACAGCAGCAGCCTGGGCCGCCCCGCGATTCGAAGTAAAGCTGACATGCTTACCGCCGATTCTTCCTCAGAGGGACGCGTTCGGATGTCCGACTGCGACGTGAACGCATCCTGGGTTATGCCTCGGGCTTGGTGACCGCGAACGCGAACACCGAACCAAACTTAATCAAGCGGTAGTTGACGAAACCCACCTTCTCCAGCTGCACGGGCAGCTGCTTCAGATCCGTGCGACGGATTCCGGTCATCCTGACCCCGATGCGGCTGCTGACGAGATCGTTTACCGCGAAGGTGCTGGCCACGTAGACACCGCCGGGCTTCAGGAGCCGGAACACCGCCTCGTAGGCGCCGACCGGGTCGGCGTACAGGTGCAGCGAACCGGGGTTGTTGACCCCGTCGAAAACACCTTCCTTGAAGGGCAGTTGCCGCACGTCACCGCGGACCAGGTGAACGTTGCGACGGCCAACGGTCTCCTGCACCGCCTTGTGCAGCATCGCCTCGGAGATGTCCAGGCCGACCACGGTCGCCTCGGGCACCGCCCCCGCGAGCTGGTCGGTGAAGTACCCCGCGCCGCAGGACAGATCGAGCCACGTGCCGGTGTTCTCCTCGCCGAGCTTCAGCCATTTCCGGTAGATCTCGAACTCTTCGGCGTAGTCCGGGATGTGGTTGCCGAACCCGGCGAAGAGCCTCGAGAAGAACGGGCGCATGACGGCCTCGTAGAGCCGGACGAACGCGGTGCTCTCCATCAGCTTCTGTGCGGTGGTCGGCGCGGCCGGGTCGGGTTTGCCCGGCTCCCGGACCATGTCGATGAAGGCAGGGGTGACCGGGGCGCCTCGGCCGCAGGAGGAGCACTTCAGCTCGGTGGACGAGGTCTGCGTCACCTCCGCCGAGCAGGACGGGCAAGCCAGTAGGTCGAGCACCTGGGTCAGCATCGGTTGCCTCTCTCGGGTAGCGATGTCACGTACTGCGGATCGGAGTGCGGAGTTCACAGCTCGATGTGCTCGCCGATCAGCTTGGCGAGCTGACCCACATGCGGGCCGGTGAGCATGGAGAGGTGGTCGCCCGGCGTCTCGCGCACCTCGACGGGGCCGGCGGTGAACCGTCCCCAGCCGCGCGCTTCGTCGTCCAGGATCCAGGCCAGCTCGTCCGGAGGGACGTTGTCCGGGTGCAGCTCGGCGGCCCGGAAGAACGTCAGGGTTCCCTCGTACGGCACGGCGGGGACGTACAGGCTGTGCTGGTCGGCGATGTAGGCGCGGATGAAGCCGCGCAGCCGGACGTCGTCGTCGAACTCGGGCGGCAGCACGCTCTGTTCGCGCAAGGTGTCGCGGAACGCGGCGAGCTGGGCTGCCTCGTCGAGCTCCCGCAGCCGCTCGTGCGTGATGTCGAGCCGGCAGCCGAAGATCCGCTCGAAGACGCGGGCCAGGGCCACCAGCCAGTCGACGTGGCCCCAGTCCGCCGTCGCGTGCCGCCGCTCGGGCAGCGGCGCGGCGGTGTCCAGCATCCCGAGCAGCCGGACCTCGTGACCGGCCGCGCGCAGCCGGGTGGCGAGCTCCAGGGCGATGTGCCCGCCGAAGGAGTGCCCGACCAGGTGGTACGGGCCCTGGGGCGCGGCGGAGAGCACCAGGGGAAGGTATTGCTCGGCGAGTTCCGCGACCAGCGTCTGCGAGGTCGTGTCCTCGGTGAAGAGCGGCTGGAGGCCGTAAAGCATGAGCTGTTCGGGGAGGTGGGCGGCGAGGTCGTTGAAGTACACGAGGTTGCCGCCCGCGCCCGGCAGGAGGAACAGCGGCACCTCACCGCCGGGGCGCAGCCGGACCAGCGACTGCCGGTCGGTGTCGGCGGCACCGCTTTGGAGGGCCACGGCCATCTGGGCGACGGTGGGCCCCTGGAAGAGCACGGACAGCGGCAGCCGCCGCCCGAACTGCCGCTCCACCTCGGCCAGCAGCACCACGGCGAGCACGGAATTGCCGCCCAGGTGGAAGAAGTTGTCGCGCACGCCGACCGAGCGCTCCCCGAGGATCTCCTGCCACAGCAGCGCCAGCCGCATCTCGGTGAGCCCCCGGGGGGCGAGCCGGCCGGCCCGGTCGGTGCCGGACGCGGTGGGCTCGGGCAGAGCGCGGCGGTCGATCTTGCCGTTGGGGGTGTAAGGCAGTTCGTCGAGCAGTTGGAGGGAGGCCGGGCTCATGTAGCCGGGCAGCCGCGTGTCCAGGTGGGCGCGGAGCGACGTCTCCGTCAGCCGGCTGCCGGGCCGGAGCACGGCATAGCCGTCGATACGGCGTGCCACTCCGGTGCCGTGCGTGGTCGCCGCGGCCTGCGCGACATCCGGGTGGGAGAGCAGCGCCGCCTCGATCTCGCCGAGTTCGATGCGGAAGCCGCGCACCTTGACCTGGTGGTCGGTGCGGCCTATGAACTCCAGGGTGCCCTCTGGACGCAGGCGCACCAGGTCGCCGGTGCGGTACATGCGCTCGCCGGGCACCGCGGCGAAGGGGTCGGGCAGGAAGCGCTCCTCGGTCAGCTCCGGACGCTTGAGGTAGCCGCGGCTCACCCCGTCACCGGCGATGTGGAGTTCTCCGGGCGCTCCCGGCGGCACCAGCGTGCCCTGCGAATCCAGTACGTACATGCGGGTGTTGGCGATGGGGCGGCCGATCAGCACCCTCCCGTCGGGGCCCACGCGATGGGTGCTGGACCAGATCGTCGTCTCCGTCGGCCCGTACATGTTCTGGATACGGGCCGAGGTCAGCTGGGTCAGCCGCTCGGCGAGGGCGGCGGGCAGTTCCTCGCCGCCCAGCAGCAGCAGGCTCAGCTCGGCCAGCGCTTCGGGCCCGCCGGGCTCCGCCAGGATCATCGCCGCCTGGGACGGGGTGCACTGGAGCCGGGTGACCTTGTGGCGCCGGATGAGCTCGGGGAGGGCGGGCTCGGCCTCGGCGGGGCGCGCGGCGTGCAGTTCGCGGGCCCGGGCCAGCAGCGGCAGGGAGTCGAGGACGGCATCCTCGTCCATGCCGAAGTCGATGAGCGCGGCCACCTCGTCGACGCCGGTGTCGGCGATGGCGTCGAGCAGGGTGACGGCCTGGTCGACGGTGCCGAAGAGCGCGGCCGTGCCGTAGAAGCGGTCGAAGGCGTGGTCGAGCAGGGTGTTCAGGTCGTCGTCGGGCAGCGCGGAGAGGTCGTCGCCCAGCCCCATCGAACGGGCGAGGCCGGCGAGCAGCCCCAGGGACGAGGCCAGATAGTCGCGGAACGGCCCGCGCACCGCCTCGCGTATCGCCTCCGGGTCCTCGCCGAGGAAGGTGTGCACCATCAGCGTGACCCGTCCCGGTCCCTGGTGTCCTGCCTCCTGCCGGGCCCGGCGGTAGACGGCGACCTTCTCCGCGAGCTGTTCGAGGTCCTGGCCGAGGAGATGGGTGAGGACGTTGCAGCCCGACTCCCCCGCCGCGCGAAAGGTGTCGGGGCTGCCCGCGGCGGTGACCCACAGCGGCAGCTCGTCCTGCACCGGCCGCGGCAGGGTCCGCACGGCGGTGGTCCTGCCGTGGCCGTTGGGGCGCTCGACGGGTGCGCCCGACCACAGGGTGCGCAGGGTGGCGATGCCGTCCAGCATCACCTGCTTGCGCTCCGCGTAGTTGCCGGGCGCGAGCACGAAGTCGTCGGCCTGCCAGCCCGAGGCGACGGAGATCCCGGCGCGGCCCCCCGAGAGGTTGTCCACGACCGACCACTCCTCCACGACCCGGACCGGATCGTGGAGCGGCAGCACGACGCTGCCCGCGCGGATCGCTATCCGTTCTGTGGCGGTGGCGAGTGCTGCGCCGATGACGGACGGGTTGGGGAAGATACCGCCGAAGGCGTGGAAGTGGCGCTCGGGGGTCCAGACGGCCTCGAAGCCGTGCCGGTCGGCGAATCCGGCGCCCTCGAGCAGCAGCCGGTAGGCCGCGCCGCTCGCGCTCCCCTCGGTGCCGGAGGCGCTGGCGAAGTAGAAGAGGCTGAGGTCGGCGGTCCTGCCCGGGGCTCGCCCGTCGGCCGGGCCGGGGTCGGTCTGGAGGACGACGGTGGAGCCGTGCGTCAGCGTCCACACCAGCTCCAGGACCGAGATGTCGAACGAGACGGTGGTGACGCCCAGCCAGGTCCCGGCGCTGTCGGCACCGAACTCCCCGGTCATGGCGGCGCAGAAGTTCACCACGTTGCGGTGCTCCACCATGACACCCTTGGGCCTGCCGGTGGAGCCCGAGGTGTAGATGACGTAGGCCAGGTCGCGGGGGCCCGCCTCAGGGGCCTCAGGGGC
>NZ_NGFN01000570.1 GCF_002148965.1 Streptomyces swartbergensis
GCCCGCCCCCGAGCCGGCCACCGCCGTACGATGCTCGCCGCCGCGGCGGCCACCGTCACGACGGTCGGCGCCGTGGTAGGAATCCTGCTGGCGACGTCCTCCGGCTCACCGGGCGGCGACGCCCCCCGCGCGGACGCCTCGGCCTCCGCACCACTCACCACGGACCCGGCCACAGCCCCGACCGCTGACCCCACCCCGGACTCCACGCCCTCAGCCACCGTCGAAGGCACATCCCGGCCGCAGAGCCTGCCGCCGGGCGCGCACCGGGAGGCCGGAGGGTTCGCCTGGGCGACACCCGAGGGCTGGCGGCGGGACGTGAAGACGGGCGCGGAGGTGCACTACACCTCCCCGGACGGCACGCAGGAACTCGTCGGCAAGTCGTCCCTGGCCCGTGGCGACCTGCTGAAGACCTGGCAGACCTCGGAGCGCAACGCCCACCAGGGCCAGGACTACCGCAAGATCCGCCTGGAGGAGACCACGTTCCGCGGCCACCCGGCGGTGGTCTGGGAGTACACGTTCACGCTGCAGGGCGTCCACTGGCACGCCCGCCTGCTCGGCTTCAACGTGGACGGCACGTCGTACCAGATCAACACCTGGTACGACTCCGGCATCGAACCGGAAGCCCTCCGCACGTACGAGAAGGTCAAGGACAGCTTCACGGTGCTGTAGGCGGCAACGGAAAGGGCCTGCGGCGCGTGTACGGGAAGTACGGGAAGAACACGCACCGCAGGCCCCCGGTCCACCACGAACGGAGAGCGCCGGAAGGGTCAGCCGGCCGAGACCTCGTCCCGGCTGTCGTCCTGCGCCTGCGCCTGGCCCTGGGCGGCGTCAACGGCGGCGGCCCGCCGCCCCCCACGGACCTTCTCCTTCACGAAGGCGACGGCGAGGACGAGCGCCGCGACGAGCAGCGACAGCACGATGGTCTGGCGCCCGTCGTGCTCGGTGTCGGTGAGCATGTAACCGAGGATGAACACGATCAGCGCGGCCGTCGCCCAGGTCAGGTACGGGTACAGCCACATCTTCACGACGAGCTTCTCAGGCGCCTCGGCCTGGATGATCTTCCGCATCCGCAGCTGGGAGAAGCAGATCACCAGCCACACGAACAGGGCGACCGCGCCACTGGAGTTCACGAGGAAGAGGAAGACGGAGTCCGGGAACTTGTAGTTGAAGAAGACGGCGACGAATCCGAACGCGACGGACGCGAGGATCGCCGTGCGCGGCACGCCGTTGGCGGTCGTGCGGGCGAAGGCCTTGGGCGCGTCGCCGCGCCGGCCGAGCGAGAAGGCCATGCGGGAGGCGGTGTAGAGGCCGGAGTTGAGGCAGGACAGCACCGAGGTCAGCACGATGAAGTTCATGATCTGACCGGCGTGCGGAATGCCGAGGGAGTCGAGCGCGGCGACGTAGGAGCCGTCGTCGGTGATGGACTTGCTGTCCCAGGGCAGCAGGGACACCACGACGAGGATCGAGCCGAGGTAGAAGACGGCGACTCGCCAGATGATGCTGTTGGTGGCCTTGGTGACGGCCTGCTGCGGGTTCTCGGACTCACCGGCGGCCAGGGTGGCGATCTCGCTGCCCATGAAGGAGAAGACGACGAGCAGCACACCGGTGAGGATCGCCCCGGCACCATGGGGCAGGAAGCCGCCGTGCTCGGTGAGGTTGCTCAGCCCGGCCTGTTCGCTGTCGACGCCGGGCAGCACGCCGAAGACGGCGAGCCCGCCGATGACGATGAACGCGGCGATCGCGACCACCTTGATCCCGGCGAACCAGAACTCGAACTCGCCGTACGACCCGACGGAGACGAGGTTGGTGGCGGTGAGCACCACCATCACGATCAGGGCCCAGGCCCACTGCGGCACGGCCGGTATCCACCCCTCCAGGATCACGGCACCGGCGGTCGCCTCCACCGCCAGCACGACCACCCAGAAGAACCAGTACAGCCAGCCGATGGAGAAACCGGCCCAGGGACCGAGCGCCCGGTCGGCGTGCGCGGAGAAGGAACCCGAGGTCGGGTTGGCGGCCGACATCTCACCGAGCATCCGCATCACCAGCACGACGAGCGTGCCGACGAGGGCGTACGACAGCAGGATGCCGGGCCCCGCGGTGGCGATACCCGAGCTGGACCCCACGAACAGGCCCGCCCCGATGACACCGCCGATGGCGATCATCGACAGATGCCGGTTCTTGAGCCCGGCCCGGAGCCCGGGTTCGCCGCCGGGTTCTCCGGGGCCGCCGGGTTCGTTTCCTGTCGTGTTGAGAGTCGGCTGCGAGGTCATGGAACGGTTTTCCTTTGCGCCGGGGAGCTGTTTTCCGTACGCACCGCCTGAGCCGTACGAACGGGGGTGTGTCGCGGCAAGACGGTGTACAGGGGCTCATACGAGCGGTGTACGAGCGGCGTACGAGCGGTGTACGAGCGCGTCCAGTGAATCGGAGGCGAACGATGGGGAGAACCTTTGAATCCAGATTGTTACTTGAGGTTTTCCTGAGCTTCTATAACGTGGCTCACATTCGCCTCGCGTTTTCGTGAGCGCCACCCGACGCGCCTGCCCCGAAACACCCGTGTCACACTCGTCCCATGCGCGTGTACCTCGGCTCGGACCATGCGGGCTACGAACTCAAGAACCACCTCGTCGAGTGGCTGAAGGCGGCGGGTCACGACCCCGTCGACTGCGGCCCGCACATCTACGACGCCCAGGACGACTACCCGCCCTTCTGCCTCCGCGCCGCGGAGCGGACGGCCGCGGACCCCGAGGCCCTCGGCATCGTCATCGGCGGCTCGGGCAACGGCGAGCAGATCGCCGCGAACAAGGTCAAGGGCGTCCGTGCGGCCCTCGCCTGGAGCGAGGAGACGGCGGCACTCGGCCGCCAGCACAACAACGCCAACGTCGTCGCCGTGGGCGCGCGCATGCACTCGCAGGACGAGGCGACGGCGTTCATCGAGACGTTCCTCAGCACGCCGTTCTCCGGTGACGAACGTCACATCCGCCGAATCGACATGCTCGACACGTACGAATC
>NZ_NGFN01000571.1 GCF_002148965.1 Streptomyces swartbergensis
GAGTGTCAGTGGGGCGTGGCAGGATCGGGGGCGTGGCAGAGACAGCATCGAAGACGACCGACAAGACCTCCGGCGGCAGCCGTCCGCGACTGATGCTCATGGACGGGCACTCGCTGGCCTACCGAGCGTTCTTCGCGCTGCCCGCGGAGAACTTCACCACCGCGACGGGCCAGCCGACGAACGCGATCTACGGCTTCGCGTCGATGCTGGCCAACACGCTGCGCGACGAGGCGCCCACGCACTTCGCGGTCGCCTTCGACGTCTCCCGCAAGACCTGGCGCTCCCAGGAGTTCACGGAGTACAAGGCGAACCGCTCCAAGACCCCCGACGAGTTCAAGGGCCAGGTCGAGTTGATCTGCGAGCTCCTCGACGCGATGGGCGCGGCCCGCTTCGCGGTCGACGGGTTCGAGGCGGACGACGTCATCGCCACCCTCGCCACGCGGGCCGAGGCCGAGGGCTTCGAGGTGCTGATCGTCACCGGCGACCGGGACTCCTTCCAGCTGGTCAGCGAGCACACCACGGTGCTGTACCCGACCAAGGGCGTCTCCGAGCTGACCCGCTTCACCCCCGAGAAGGTGTTCGAGAAGTACGGGCTGACGCCCGCGCAGTACCCCGACTTCGCGGCCCTGCGCGGCGACCCGTCCGACAACCTCCCCGGCATCCCCGGCGTCGGCGAGAAGACCGCCGCGAAGTGGATCAACCAGTTCGGGTCGTTCGCGCAGCTCGTCGAGCGCGTGGACGAGGTCAAGGGCAAGGCCGGGCAGAACCTCCGCGACCACCTGGAAGCGGTCAAGCTCAACCGCCGGCTCACGGAGCTGGAGCGCCAGGTAGAGCTGCCCAAGGGCGTCGCCGACCTGGAGCGGACCGCCTACGACCGCAAGGCCGTCGCGATGGTCCTGGACACCCTGGAGATCCGCAACCCCTCCCTGCGCGAGCGGCTCTTCGCCGTCGACCCCGGCGCCGAGGAGGCCGAGACCACCCCGATCAGCACGGACGGCGTCCAGCTGGACGGCACGGTGCTGGGCACCGGCGAGCTGGTCGGCTGGCTCACCGAGCACGGCACCCAGCCCCTCGGCGTCGCCACGGTCGATGCCTGGGCGCTCGGCACGGGCTCGGTCGCCGAGGTCGCGCTCGCCGCACCCGGCGGGGCCGCCGCCTGGTTCGACCCCTCGCAGCTGGACGAGGCCGACGAGAGGGCCTTCGCGGCCTGGCTCGCCGACGCCGCCCGGCCCAAGATCTTCCACAACGCCAAGGGCGCGATGCGCGTCTTCGCCGAGCACGGCTGGAGCGTCGAGGGGGTCACCATGGACACCGCGCTCGCCGCCTACCTCGTCAAGCCCGGCCGCCGCTCCTTCGACCTGGACGCGCTGTCCCTGGAGTACCTGCACCGCGAGCTGGCGCCTGCCGCCGCGGCCGACGGCCAGCTCGCCTTCGGCGCGGACGAGGGCGCCGAGGCCGAGGCCCTGATGATCCAGGCCCGCGCCGTCCTCGACCTGGGCGAGGCCTTCGAGAGCCGCCTGGAGGAGGTCGGCGCCGCCGACCTGCTGCGCGACATGGAGCTGCCCACGTCCGCGCTGCTCGCCCGCATGGAGCGGCACGGCATCGCGGCCGACCGGCCCCACCTGGAAACCATGGAGCAGATGTTCGCGGGCGCCGTCCAGCAGGCGGTGAAGGAGGCCCACGCGGCAGCCGGGCACGAGTTCAACCTGGGCTCGCCCAAGCAGCTCCAGGAGGTCCTCTTCGGCGAGCTGGCCCTCCCCAAGACCAAGCGGACGAAGACCGGCTACACCACGGACGCCGACGCGCTGGCCTGGCTCGCCACGCAGACGGACAACGAGCTGCCGGTGATCATGCTCCGCCACCGCGAGCAGGCCAAGCTCCGCGTCACCGTCGAGGGCCTGATCAAGACGATCGCCGCGGACGGCCGCATCCACACCACGTTCAACCAGACGGTCGCCGCCACCGGCCGTCTGTCCTCCACGGACCCGAACCTCCAGAACATCCCGGTCCGCACCGACGAGGGCCGCGCGATCCGCCGCGGCTTCGTCGTCGGCGAGGGCTTCGAGTCCCTGATGACGGCCGACTACAGCCAGATCGAACTGCGCGTGATGGCCCACCTCTCCGAGGACGAGGGCCTGATCGAGGCGTTCACCTCCGGCGAGGACCTCCACACCACGGCCGCTTCCCAGGTCTTCGCGGTCGAGCCGGCCGCGGTGGACGCCGAAATGCGCCGCAAGATCAAGGCCATGTCGTACGGCCTGGCCTACGGCCTGTCCGCCTTCGGCCTCTCCCAGCAGCTGAACATCGAGGCGGCGGAGGCCCGCGCCCTGATGGACGCGTACTTCGAGCGGTTCGGCGGCGTACGGGACTATCTGCACCGGGCGGTCGACGAGGCCCGGGCGACGGGCTACACGGCGACGCTCTTCGGGCGCCGCCGCTACCTCCCCGACCTCAACAGCGACAACCGCCAGCGTCGCGAGGCGGCCGAGCGGATGGCCCTCAACGCTCCCATCCAGGGCACGGCGGCCGACATCGTCAAGATCGCCATGCTCAAGGTGGACAGCGCGCTCAAGGACGCCGGGCTCGCCTCCCGCATGCTGCTCCAGGTCCACGACGAAATCGTGCTGGAGATCGCCCCCGGGGAGCGCGCGGCCGCCGAGGAACTCGTCCGCCGCGAGATGGCCAACGCCGTCCACCTCCGCGTGCCGCTGGGCGTCTCGGTGGGCTCGGGCCCGGACTGGGAGTCTGCGGCGCACTAGTCCGGCACGCTGCGCGAAGCAGTCCGGAGGACGCGAAGCAGTGCCGGAGCATGCGAAGCAGTTCCGGGCTGCGCGCAGCAGTCCCGGAGCAGGCGACGCGGGTATGCCCTGGGCCGAGCGCTGAGCCGGGGGCACCCGCCGCCCCACCTCGTCGAAAACGTCACTCGCGTGGCCCCCGACAAAGGGCCCGCGCCCCCGGCGCTCGCAAGGATGCGGGCATGGGTATACGCACGTTCCTCCGC
>NZ_NGFN01000572.1 GCF_002148965.1 Streptomyces swartbergensis
CTCCTGTGGGGGGTGGGGCGTCGTCAGTGAAGCGCCCGGGGGCGGTCGCGGCAAGAGCGCGCCCGCCCCTCCAGGGTTTTCCCTACGTCGGCCGGCCCGGCATCGGCCGGCGGCGTGGCGTCAGCTCGCGGCGCGGATGAGTTCCTCGTCGCCCGGGTTCACATCGCGCAGCAGACAGGTCAGCCGGGCCGTGCACACCCTTTTGTCGTTTTCGTCGGTTATGACGATTTCGTACGTGGCGGTCGTGCGTCCCCGGTGCACGGGCGTGGCCACACCGGTGACGAGGCCGGAGCGCACGCCGCGGTGGTGGGTGCAGTTCAGGTCGACGCCCACGGCGATCTTGGAGCTGCCGCCGTGCAGCATCGAGCCGACCGAGCCGAGCGTCTCGGCCAGCACCGCGGAGGCCCCGCCGTGCAGCAGGCCGTAGGGCTGGGTGTTGCCCTCGACCGGCATCGTCCCGACGACCCGGTCCGCCGAGGCCTCGACGATCTGGACGCCCATCCGGGTCCCGAGGTGGCCCGCGGAGAACAGGGCCAAGAGGTCCACACCGAGAGCGGCGTACTCGTCGATGACCTCTTGCGGGAACTTCACATGCTGCTGTTCACCCATGGGGCCCGGTCTCCGTTCGTCCAGATCATGCGGTCGCCTCTGTGGCTGAGCAAACGCTCAGTCGGTCGCCGATTGTTCCAGACGCACCAGGACGGACTTGCTGGCCGGGGTGTTACTGGTGTCCGCCGTGGCGTCCAGGGGCACCAGCACGTTGGTCTCCGGGTAGTACGCGGCGGCGCAGCCCCGGGCCGTCGGGTAGTGCACGACCCGGAAGCCGGGCGCCCTGCGTTCCACGCCGTCCTTCCACTCACTGACCAGGTCCACGTACGAACCGTCCGCCAGCCTCAGGGCGCGCGCGTCCTCGGGGTTGACCAGCACCACCCGGCGGCCGTTCCTGATGCCCCGGTAACGGTCGTCGAGGCCGTAGACCGTGGTGTTGTACTGGTCGTGCGAGCGCAGCGTCTGGAGCAGCAGGCGGCCCTCGGGCAGTTTGGGGTACTCCACGGGCGCGGCGGTGAAGTTGGCCTTGCCGGTGGCCGTGGGGAAGCGGCGTTCGTCGCGCGGGGCGTGCGGGAGCGTGAAGCCGCCGGGGCGGGCCACGCGCGCGTTGAAGTCCTCGAAGCCGGGGATCACGCGCGCGATGCGGTCCCGGATCGTCGCGTAGTCCTTCTCGAACTCCTCCCAGGGGGTGGCGCTGTTCTCGCCCAGCACGCGGCGGGCCAGGCGGCAGACGATGGCCGGCTCGGACAGCAGCTGCGGGCTCGCGGGCTCCAGCCGCCCCCGGGAGGCGTGCACCATGCCCATCGAGTCCTCGACGGTCACGAACTGCTCGCCGCTGCCCTGGAGGTCGCGCTCGGTGCGGCCGAGCGTCGGGAGGATCAGGGCACGCGCGCCCGTGATCACGTGTGAGCGGTTCAGCTTCGTCGACACGTGCACGGTCAGCCGGGCCCGCCGCATGGCCGCCTCGGTGACCTCCGTGTCCGGGGACGCGGAGACGAAGTTGCCGCCCATGGCGAAGAAGACCTTCGCCTCGCCGTCGCGCAGCGCGCGGATGGCCCGTACGACGTCGTAGCCGTGCTCGCGCGGCGGGGCGAAGCCGAACTCCTTCTCCAGGGCGTCCAGGAACGCCGGGGCGGGGCGCTCGAAGATGCCCATCGTGCGGTCGCCCTGCACGTTCGAGTGGCCGCGCACCGGGCACACGCCCGCGCCCGGGCGGCCGATGTTGCCGCGCAGGAGAAGGAAGTTGACCACTTCCCTGATGGTCGGCACCGAGTGCTTGTGCTGGGTGAGCCCCATCGCCCAGCAGACGATGGTCCGCTCGGAGGCCAGGACCATACGGAGGGCCTTCTCGATGTCCTCCCGGGTCAGGCCGGTCGCCGTGAGCGTCTCGTCCCAGTCGGCGGCGCGGGCGGCCTCGGCGAACTCCTCGTAGCCGTGCGTGTGCTCCCGCACGAACGCCTCGTCGACCGCGCCCTGCGTCTCGACGATCAGCTTGTTGAGGAGACGGAACAGGGCCTGGTCGCCGCCGATGCGGATCTGGAGGAACAGGTCGGTCAGCGCGGCGCCCTTGAGCATGCCCTGCGGGGTCTGCGGGTTCTTGAAGCGCTCCAGGCCCGCCTCGGGCAGCGGGTTGACGCTGATGATCCTCGCCCCGTTGTCCTTGGCCTTCTCCAGGGCGGACAGCATGCGCGGGTGGTTCGTCCCCGGGTTCTGGCCGGCGACGATGATCAGGTCGGCCTTGTACAGGTCCTCCAGCAGGACGCTGCCCTTGCCGACGCCGATCGTCTCCGACAGGGCCGAGCCGGACGACTCGTGGCACATGTTCGAGCAGTCGGGCAGGTTGTTCGTGCCGAGCTCGCGGGCGAACAGCTGGTAGAGGAACGCGGCCTCGTTGCTGGTGCGGCCCGAGGTGTAGAAGACGGCCTCGTTGGGGGAGCCGAGGGCGGCGATCTCCTCGGCGATGATGTCGAAGGCGCGCTCCCAGGTGACCGGCTCGTAGTGCGTGCCCCCCTCGGGGAGGTACACGGGGTGGGTGAGGCGCCCCTGCTGTCCCAGCCAGTAGCCGCTGCGGCCGAACAGGTCGGCGACCGGGTGCGCGGCGAAGAACTCGGGCGTGACCCGGCGCAGCGTGGCCTCCTCGGCGACGGCCTTCGCGCCGTTCTCGCAGAACTCCGCCTTGTGCCGGTGCTCCGGCTCCGGCCAGGCACAGCCCGGGCAGTCGAAGCCGTTCTTCTGGTTCACGCTGAGCAGCGTCAGCGCGGTGCGCTTCACGCCCATCTGCTGCTGGGCGACGCGCAGCGTGTGCCCGATCGCGGGGAGGCCCGCTGCCGCGTGCTTCGGCCCGGCGACCTGCGGCGCGTCCTGGACCGGATCACCCTTGGGCGGCTTCGTCGCCATCGCACGCTCCCCTTCGACTGCGCTGTGAGGTACGTCTCCGATCCTCCC
>NZ_NGFN01000573.1 GCF_002148965.1 Streptomyces swartbergensis
GGGCGGGCGGGCCGGGTCCGGGCGGACGGGGTGGCGGCCCGTCGCTTCCGGTCGGTGGCTGGGGTGGCGGCCGTCGCTTCCGGTCGGTGGCCGTGTGCCCGGTGCCACGGCGCCGGGGTGGGCGGCGCCCCGTCGTGCGCTGCCCGCGCGGAGCGCCCGGCACTGCGGCCGTGGCGTCGTGGCTCGCGCCGACCGGATTCCTCGCCCTTGGGCAGGGGAAGACGTGGAGACGTGGAGCGCTTCAGCCGACCGGTGCCGTATCCGCGCGGCGGTCAGTCGGAGACGCCCTGTCCGGCCGGGGGAGTCGTCGTCAGGTCCTCTGCCGCGGCCCGCTTGATCGCGGCGTCGCGCCTGCGGACGTACCAGATGCCGATCAGCCCCAGGCCGCCGCCGGCCAGGCAGGTCCACACCCACCACGTGTGGCCGTGGTCGTCGAACCAGCCGTAGAAGGGGAGCTGGACCAGGAAGAGGACGAACCACAGGATCGTGCCGCCGGTGACGGTGGCGACCACGGGGCCCTCCAGGGGCTCCGGCGCCTCGTGTCTGGGGGTCCATTTCGCCATGGGGACAGCTTACGAGGCAATCAGGTCTACGCGCGCAGATGTGCGATCCAGCCCTTATATGTTCATACTGAAACGGTTTGTGTCTGACCACTTCTCTTCGTAGGAACCACCAAACACATGTCCTCCTCGGCTCCCGCCAAGGTCCCCGCCCCTGAACAGCCGGGAGCCGGGCCCACGTACGGCGCACTCGACCGCTTCTTCCGGATCTCCGAGCGGGGCAGCACGCTCTCCCGTGAGGTCCGCGGCGGCCTCGCCACCTTCTTCGCGATGGCCTACATCATCGTGCTGAACCCGATCATCCTCGGCAGCGCGAAGGACATGTACGGTCACCAGCTCGACAACGGGCAGCTGGTCACCGCCACGGCCCTCACGGCCGCGCTCACCACCCTCCTCATGGGCGTCATCGGCAACGTGCCGATCGCGCTCGCCGCCGGCCTCGGTGTGAACTCCGTCGTCGCCCTCCAGCTCGCCCCGCGCATGTCCTGGCCGGACGCGATGGGCATGGTGGTCCTCGCCGGGTTCGTCGTCATGCTGCTGGTCGCCACGGGGCTGCGCGAGCGCGTGATGAACGCCGTCCCCTACGGGCTGCGCAAGGCCATCTCCATCGGTATCGGCCTGTTCATCATGCTGATCGGGCTCGTCGACGCCGGTTTCGTCTCCCGTATCCCGGACGCGGCGCAGACCACCGTCCCGCTCCAGCTCGGCGGGGACGGCCACCTCGACGGCTGGCCGGTCCTGGTCTTCGTCCTGGGCGTGCTGCTCACGCTCGCCCTGATCGTGCGCAAGGTCTCCGGCGCGATCCTGATCTCGATCGTCGCCATGACCGTCGTGGCCGTGGTGATCGAGGCCGTGGCCAAGGTGCCGAGCTGGGGCCTGACCACCCCGAAGTGGCCCGGCAACCCGGTCGCCGCCCCCGACTTCGGGCTGGTCGGCCAGGTCAGCCTGTTCGGCGGCTTCGAGAAGGTCGGGGTGCTGACCGGTGTGCTGTTCGTCTTCACCGTGCTGCTGTCGTGCTTCTTCGACGCGATGGGCACGATCATGGGCGTCTCCGACGAGGCGAAGCTGACCGACGCGCAGGGCCAGATGCCCGGCATCAACAAGGTGCTGTTCGTCGACGGCCTCGCGGTCGCCGCCGGCGGTGCCAGCTCCTCCTCGGCGACCACCGCCTTCGTCGAGTCCACGGCCGGTGTCGGCGAGGGCGCGCGCACCGGCCTCGCGAACGTCGTCACCGGCGGTCTCTTCGCCGCCGCCCTCTTCCTGACGCCGGTCGCCACGATGGTGCCCTCCCAAGCGGCCACCCCGGCCCTGCTCGCGGTCGGCTTCCTGATCCTGGCCGGCTCGGTCAAGGAGATCGACTGGGCGGACCACACGATCGCCGTCCCGGCCTTCGTGACGATGGTGATGATGCCGTTCACGTACTCGATCACCAACGGCATCGGCATGGGCTTCATCACCTTCGTGGTGCTGCGCCTGGCGGCCGGACGGGGCCGGGAGGTGCCGACGGCGATGTACGCCGTGGCGGCGGTGTTCGCGTTCTACTACCTGATGCCGGCGCTGGGTCTGACCTGATCCTCGTCCTCGGAGTCGGACGAGCCGTAGAACCTCTCCGTCTCCTCGACGGCGGTCTGGAACCGTTCGTCGAAGTCATCTCGAATGAGCGTCCGGACGACGTAGTCCTGGACGCTCATTCCCCTCCTCGCGGCATGGTGCCGGAGCCGCTGAAGCAGCTCGTGGTCTATTCGCAGGCTGAGCACGCTGGTCCCCATGACCTGAGGGTCCCGGCACCCTTCGGTGCGGTGTGTCACGTTCCGCCGCCGGATCACCCATATGAGTGATGTCACGCTTCAGTGGTCAGGGTCACGGCATCCGTGCGTGTCCCGGGTGGTCTTTAGCGAGAGTAATGAGTTACGCTAAAGAACATGCCGGACCTCAGCCATGGCGACGATGTAGCCGCCGTGAACTCCCTCCGCTCCGCCGTGATGCGGCTGTCCCGTCGGCTCAAGCACCAGCGGGTCGACGAGTCGCTCAGCCCCACCGAGATGTCGGTGCTCGGCACCCTGTCCCTGTGCGGCAGGGCCACACCGGGCGAGCTCGCCCGCAAGGAGCACGTCCAGCCGCCCTCGATGACCCGCATCGTGGCGCTGCTGGAGTCCAAGGGACTGGTCCGTCTGGAGCCGCACCCCGAGGACCGGCGCCAGAAGGTCGTGACGCGCACCGAGCAGGCCGAGGCGATGCTCGAGGAGAGCCGCCGCAAGCGGAACGCATTCCTGGCCACGCTGGTGGAAAACCTCGACGAGGACGAGTGGGCCAAACTGCGCGCCGCCGCCCCCGTGCTGGAGAAACTCGCGCATCTGTAAGCCGTAGTCGTCGCAAGGAGGCGAACCCTTTTGAGTACGGGACCCGGAGCAGCTTCCGCCCCCGCACCTGATC
>NZ_NGFN01000574.1 GCF_002148965.1 Streptomyces swartbergensis
GACAACGTCTCCGGGCACACCGTCACCAGCGGCATCCCCGTCGTTCCGCCCGGCGCGGCCTCGTCGTTCGGCCCGGGTGCGCCCGGCGACGGCCCCGTGCCCCACACGGCCCCGAAGCTGCCCGAGCCGGTCGCCCCGCCCCCGGCGAGCTCCTCGAAGGCGCCGAAGAAGAAGGGGCGCAACAAGCTCGTGCTGCTCGCCGCCGCCGTGCTGGTCGCCGCCGGCGGCGTCTACGGCGCCGGCCTGCTGATGAACCGCACCGACGTGCCCAAGGGCACCACCGTGCTCGGCGTCGACATCGGCGGCACGACCCGCGACGGCGCGGTCAAGAAACTCGACGACGCCTTCGACGACCGCGTGGGCAAGCCGCTGAAGCTGTCGGTGGACGGCAAGACCGTGTCCCTCGACCCGGACAAGGCGGGCCTCCAGTTCGACATGGACGCCACGGCCGACTCGGCGGCGAAGAGCGACTACAACCCGGTCTCCGTGATCGGCTCGCTGTTCGGCGACCACCGCGTCGTCAAGCCCGTCATGCCCGTCGACGAGGAGAAGCTGCACGCCTCCCTGGAGGATGCGGCGGGCGCCTCCGGCGCGTCGACGGACGGCACGATCGTGTTCAAGGGCGGCAAGGCCGTCCCCGTCTACGGCAAGGTGGGCAAGGGCATCGACCTCGCCAGGGCGACGACGGCGGTGGAGGAGGCGTACCGCACCCAGGTGGAGACCGGCACGCCCGGCACGGTGGACCTCCCGACCACCACCCGGCAGCCGACGGTCTCGAACGCCGAGGTCGACCGGATGCTCAAGGATTTCGCACAGCCCGCGATGTCCGACCTCGTCACCGTTCGCACCGACGCGGCCCACAGCATCGACTTCGGCCGCTTGTCCCTGCCGAAGATCCTGAGCTTCAAGGCCATCGACGGCAAGCTGGTGGACACGTACAACCTCAAGGCGCTCCAGGAGGCGTACGGCAAGACCTTCGAGGGCGTGCAGATCGAGGGCGCGAGCGGCAAGCGGGACGTCACGCCGCAGGACGTCGTCACCGCGCTGCGCGAGGCCCTGCGCGGCAAGACGCCGGCGGAGCGCGTCGGAGTCATCGACACCAAGCCGAACTGACCTCCGGCCACCCGCCGCACGAGAGCCCCTGCCCGGTGAGGGCAGGGGCTCTCGTCGTCACCCCGCAGACATGACAACTGTCACGCGGCACTCCGGACGCCCGACACTGCCACCGCCCACACCCCCGAGGCCACCATGACCGCATGACAACGACAGCCCCGGTGGTCGCGTTCGACCAAGTGAGCAAGGGCTACGGCAGCGTCCGGGCCGTGGACGGACTGACCCTGACCCTGCGCCCGGGCCAGACCGTGGCGCTGCTCGGCCCCAACGGCGCCGGCAAGTCCGCCACCCTCGACCTGCTCCTCGGCCTCAAGAAGCCCGACAGCGGCACGGTCCGCCTCTTCGGCACCAGCCCCCGGGACGCCATCGTCGCCGGGCGCGTGGGCGCCATGCTGCAGAGCGGCGGGCTGATGGACGAGGTCACGGTCGCCGAACTCGTGCGGCTCGCCTGCGACCTGCACCCGAAGCCGTACCGGCCCTCCGAGGTCCTGTCCCGCGCGGGCATCGAGCAGATCGCCGACCGCAAGGTCGACAAGCTCTCCGGCGGCCAGGCCCAGCGCGTCCGCTTCGCCCTCGCCACCGCCGACGACAGCGAGCTCATCGTCCTGGACGAGCCCACCACCGGCATGGACGTCACCACGGGCCAGGCCTTCTGGGCCACCATGCGCGAGCGGGCCGGCCGGGGCCGGACCGTCCTCTTCGCCACCCACTACCTCGAAGAGGCCGACGCCGTCGCCGACCGGGTCCTCGTCCTGCACCGCGGCCGGCTCCTCGCCGACGGCACGGCCGCCGAGATCAAGGCCAAGGCCGGCGCCCGCCGCATCTCCTTCGACCTCGCGGACACCGACGAGGCCGCCCTGCGCGGTCTGCCCTTCGTGACCTCCCTGACGGTCTCCGGCCGGACCGTCCGCATCCAGTCCACCGACGCCGACGCCACCGTCCACGCTCTGTACGGCCTCGGCCTCTACCCCCGCGACCTCGAAGTCGCCGGGCTCGGCCTGGAGCAGGCCTTCGTCGCGATCACGACCGCCGAGGAGGCGAAGGCGAAGTGAACAGCCTGATCAAGCTCGAACTCACCCGCGCCCTGCGCAACCGCAAGTTCCTGTTCGTCTCCGTGATCTACCCCTCGGTCCTGTTCCTGATCATCACAGGCTCGCCGAGGACCAGTCGATGGTCCGCGAGGCCCTGGCCACCCTGCTCGGCCTCGAAGCGGACATCGAGGTCGTCGCCCAGGTGGTCCGCGGCGACGAGGTCCTGGACGCGGCCCGCGAACACGCCGTCGACGTCGCCCTCCTGGACATCGAGATGCCCGGCGCCACGGGCATCGAGGCCGCGGCCCGCCTCCACGCCGAACTCCCGGCCGTGAAGCTGGTCATCCTCACCACCTTCGGCCGCCCCGGCTACCTCCGCAGCGCCATGGAGTCCGGCGCCGACGCCTTCCTGGTCAAGGACGCCCCCGCCGCGCGACTCGCCGAAGCGATCCGCAAGGTCCTCGCCGGCGAACGCGTCATCGACCCCACCCTCGCGGCAGCGGCCCTGGCAGAGGGCGCCAATCCCCTCACGGACCGCGAACGAGAAGTCCTCCGAGCAGCGGCAGACGGCTCCACCAACGCCGAACTGGCCACGGCCCTCCACCTCTCCCAGGGCACGGTCCGCAACTACCTCAGCACAGCCATCCAGAAGCTCGCGGTGAGAAACCGCGCGGAGGCAGTTCGAGCAGCACGGGAAAAGGGCTGGTTGTAAGCAAGGCCCCTACGGCGAGCAGCGTCAGTTGAGCATCGCCCGGGCCGCCGCGGCCTCCCCCCGCACCCGCTCGGCAGCCCCCTCATCCACCGCCCGTACAACATCCGCATAGGCCTCCAACTC
>NZ_NGFN01000575.1 GCF_002148965.1 Streptomyces swartbergensis
CCGCTGGTACGCCGCGGTCGCCGAGCGGGTCCTCGTCGCGATCGTCGAGCCCGGACCCGACCAGGACGACCGTCGCCGCCCCACCGCGGCCCAGCCGTCGGGTCATGCGGCGCAGGTCGCCACGGTCGCCCCCTTCGGCAGCCCCGAGGAGGCCTTCGCCTGGGGCGACAGGGAGCTGACGAACATCGTCACCCTGGTCGAGCGGCACGCTGACGACCCGTGCGGGCAGTGCGCGGGCCTCGTCTCCACCCTCGTGCGGCTGATCCTGCCCTACGCGCACCGCAGGGGCCGCGTCGCCGAGATGGAGGTGCTCGGCCGGGCCGGCCTCGGCGTGGCGCGGCGGCTCGGGGACGAGACAGCGGAGGCGTACGCGCTGGTCGACCTCGCCGGACTGCACTTCCTGACCGGCCGCCAGAACGACGCCCTCGACCTCAACGACCGTGCGCTGGCCATCTGGCGACGGCTCGACCGCCCGTCCTGGATCCGCCGCTGCCTGAACAACCGCGGCCTGCTGCTCGACGGGCTCGGCCGGTACGCCGAGGCAGGCGAGGCGCTGACCCGGAGCCTGGAGTACGCACGGCAGCTGAACGACCCGTACGGCGAGGCCGTCACCCACAGCCACCTCGGCAACCTCTACGAGCACACCGACCCGCGGGCCGCCATCGAGCAGCACCGGCGTTCGCTCGCCATCGGGGACGAGATCGGCGCCGTGATCGTGCGGCACTCCGCGCACTGCAACATCGGATACGCCCACCTGCGGCTCGGCGAACCGGCCGCCGCCCTCCCGCACTTCGAGGAGAGCCTGCGCATCCTCGGCGGTCACGGCGACTGGCACGGCGAGTCCCAGACCCGGCTCGGTGTCGTCCGCGCGCTGCGCCTGCTGGGCCGCACCGGGCGGGCCGCCCGCGAGTGCGCCGAGCTGCTGGACCGGGCCGACGCCCGCGCCGACCGCTACACCGGCGGTCTCGCCCGCCACCAGCACGGGCTGCTGCTGAGCGAGCGGGGGCATGCCGGAGAGGCGCGCGGGGAGTGGCGCTCGGCTCTCGCGGCGCTGGAGGGGACCGACGAACACACGGTGATCACGGAACTCCGCGAGCTGCTCGCTCCCACGGACTGACACCGGGACTGACGCCGGGACTGACGCCGGGACTGACGCCGGGACTGACATCGGGACTGACGCCGGGACTGACATCGGCTATTTGGCGTCCGCATAGCACTCCACCACCGCCGTCGTGAACGGAAACCGCACCGGCGTCTCCCCGAAGGTCAGCCGTCCGGCCAGGGCCGCCGCCTCGCGGATCGCCGTCACGACCGCGGCCGTCTCCTCCTCGGGGCAGTGCACGATCACCTCGTCGTGCTGGAAGAAGACCAGCTCGGCCGCCATGCCCGCGCAAGCCCTCCGCAGAGCGGCGAGCAGCAGCAGGGCCCAGTCGGCGGCGCTGCCCTGGACGACGAAGTTGCGGGCGAAGCGGCCGCGGGCGCGGGCGTTGGTGGAGGCGTAGCCGGGGACCCACTGGCCACTGTCAGGCTGCTCCTCGTCGGTGGCGGGGATGCCGGCCTCCTCGGCCGCGTCGTCCGTCCCCCGGGCCGCCGGCGGGCAGGTCCGGCCGAGCCACGTGCGCACGAGCCGGCCCTCCTCGCCGGCGCGGGCCGCGTCGTCGACGTACGCCACGGCACGCGGGAAGCGGCGTCTGAGCGCGGCGAGGTTCTTCAGGCCGTCGCCGGAGGTCTGGCCGTAGACGGCACCGAGCACGGCGAGTTTGGCCTGGTCACGGTCGCCGGAGAAGGCGCGGTCGGAGACGGACTGGTACAGGTCGCTCTCCCGGCCGGCCACCTCCATCAGGCCGGGGTCGCGGGAGATCGCGGCGAGGACGCGCGGTTCCATCTGGTCGGCGTCGGCGACGACGAGCCGCCATCCRGGGTCGGCGACCACGGCCCGCCGGATCACCTTGGGGATCTGGAGCCCGCCCCCGCCATTGGTGACCCACCGCCCGGTGACCGTGCCGCCCGCGAGGAACTCGGGCCGGAAGCGCCCGTCGCGCACCCAGTCCTGGAGCCATGACCAGCCGTGGGCGACCCAGATGCGGTACAGCTTCTTGTACTCGATCAGGGGTTTCACGGCCGGGTGGTCGACGGACTCGATCTCCCAGCGGCGGGTCGAGGAGACCTTGATGCCGGCCTGCGCGAAGGCCTTGACCACGTCGGCGGGCAGGTCGGGGCGGACCCGGCGGCCGAACGCGGTGGACACCTCGTCGGCGAGTTCGGCCAGGCGGCGTGGTTCGCCGCCGCCCGCGTACCGCTCGCCCAGCAGGTCGTGGAGCACCGCGCGGTGCACGTCGGTGCTCCAGGGCAGCCCGGCGCGGTTCATCTCGGCGGCCACCAGCATGCCCGCGGATTCGGCGGCCGTCAGCAGGCGCATCCGGTCGGGGTGCTCGGCCCGCTCGTGCCGGCGCTGCTGCTCGGCGTAGACCGCGAGGAGGTCCGGCAGGGGCAGGTGGACGCCCTGGGGTTCGAACAGTGAGGACTGGGAGCCCGGTGCGGCGGAGCGCTGCGGCGGATCGGGCGGTACGGGGCCGCCGCGCAGCCGGGCCAGGGCGGCCGCGGCCGAGCGTGGTTCCCCGTACCGCCCCTCGTGGCCGAGGAGGAGCGTCTCGGCGGCCTCGATGTCGTAGCACCGCTCGACTCGCACCCCCGTGGCGAGCAGGCGCGGGTAGACCTCGGCGGTGGACCGCCACACCCACCGCGTGACACCGGGACGGCTCCGCACGGCCTCGGCGGGATCCGCCTCCCGCCGCACCGGCCCGGCGGGCAGCCCGTCCGGACCGAGGGGGGCGACGTCCACGCCACCGTCCTCGGCCGGAGCGAGCGCCCACCGGTCGGCCATGCTGCGAGTGTGACAGGGGGGTCTGACAACGCCCTTGGGCCACCGTCCCGGTCTTGGCCCCGGCCAGCGCCCCGGCCTTGGCC
>NZ_NGFN01000576.1 GCF_002148965.1 Streptomyces swartbergensis
AGGCTCCCAGTAGACGACTGGGTTGATAGGCCGGATATGGAAGCACGGTAACGTGTGGAGTTGACCGGTACTAATAGGCCGAGGGCTTGTCCTCAGTTGCTCGCGTCCACTGTGTTGGTTCTGAAACCACGAACAGCCCCATGCTGCCACAGCGTGGTGCGGCTGACAGTTTCATAGTGTTTCGGTGGTTATAGCGTAGGGGAAACGCCCGGTTACATTCCGAACCCGGAAGCTAAGCCTTACAGCGCCGATGGTACTGCAGGGGGGACCCTGTGGGAGAGTAGGACGCCGCCGAACAAATATTGATGAAAGCCCCGTACCGGTTAATTCGGTACGGGGCTTTCTCTGTTGGACATGGCTGTAATCCGATGTTGACATGCGCATAACACACCCCTACCTTCGAGGCGACTGAAAGCGCTTTCTGTCGGAGGAGGTACCTCATGAGATCGTCCTCGTTAACGCTGTCGCTCGTCCTCCTGCTCGGTGCGTTGGGCCTCGGCGGTAAGGCGACGGCGGCCGGGCCGGCGCCGCTGGCCGAGACGGCTCCGACCGGGTTCGCCGCCGTCAACGCGCTCGGGCAGAGCGGCACCACGGGTGGGGCGGGCGGCCCGACGGTCACTGCCACCACGTCCGAGCAGTTCCTGCAGTACATCGACACCGTCGGGCCGCTGATCATCAAGGTGCAGGGCACCATCGACATCACCAGTAAGCAGGGTGTGCGGCCCGACAAGACCATCATCGGGGTCGGTTCGTCGGGTGTCATCAACGGTGGTGGGCTCGACTTCTACCGCTCGTACAACGTCATCGTGCGCAACATCAAGTTCACCAACGCCGAGGACGACGCGGTCAACGTCGGGCGGGAGTCGCATCACATCTGGATCGACCACAACGAGTTCGTCGCTCCCGTCGACGGGGCCCTCGACATCAACCGGGCGGCCGAGTACGTCACCGTGTCCTGGAACTGGTTCAACAAGACCGACAAGAACATGCTGATCGGGCACTCGGACGGGAACGGCGGCCAGGACGCCGGCAAGCTGAAGGTGAGCATCCACCACAACTTCTTCGACGGGTCGAAGCAGCGGAACCCGCGGGTGCGGTTCGGGGAGCCGGTGCACGTCTACAACAACTACTTCCGGAACAACGAGCTGTACGGGGTCGCGTCGACGATGAACGCCGGTGTGCTCGTCGAGGGGAACTACTTCGAGAACGTCCCCCATCCCTGCTACTCGGCCAGCGGGTATGCCGATTCCGGGCCGGGGCGGCTGGTGCAGCGCGGCAACCAGTTCGTGGGGTCGGGGACGTGCGAGACCAACGGCAGCGTGACCGAGCCGCGGACCTTCTACTCGTACACGCTGGATCCGGCGGCGAACGTGCCCTCGCTGGTGCGGGCCGGGGCCGGTGTCGGGAAGACCGGTGCCGTCTAGGGTCTGGTCATGCTCTATGACCTCGTGATCTTCGACAACGACGGTGTCCTCGTCGACAGTGAACCCATTTCCAACCGCCTCCTGGCCGCCTACCTCACCGAGCTGGGGCACCCGACGTCGTACGAGGACTCCATCCGGGACTACATGGGTTCCGCCATGCATCGGGTGCACGATCTGGTGGAGGAGCGGACCGGGCGGCGGTTGCCGGTGGACTTCGACGACGTGTTCCACGCTCGGGTCTTCGCGGCCTTCGAGCGGGACTTGAAGCCGGTGGCCGGTGTCGAGGAGGTCCTGCAGAAGCTTGCCGCCGACTCCGTGCCGTACTGCCTGGCGTCGTCCGGGAGTCATGAGCGGATCCGGGTGGGGCATCGGGCGACCGGGCTCGATCGGTGGTTCGACGAGGGGCGGATCTTCAGCTCGCAGGATGTGGGGAGGGGGAAGCCGGCTCCCGATCTGTTCCTGTACGCGGCCGAGCGGATGGGGGTCGCGCCGGAGCGCTGTGTCGTCGTCGAGGACAGTCCGCTGGGGGTGCGGGCGGCGGTTGCGGCGGGGATGGACGTGTACGGGTTCACCGCCATGACGCCGGCGGAGCGGCTGGCCGGGGCCGGGCGGCTCTTCTCCGACATGGGGGAGCTGACTGGGCTGCTCATGTGAGGACGTAGAAGCTGAATCAAATTCACCTTTGGCTGGATCTACCCACGAGTAAGCCGGGGCCCTACGCTCGCCGCCATGACTGATGTGCTGCGGCGCGGCAGAGCCTCGTTGGCGTTCAGCTTCTTGGTGCAGGGGGTCGCCTTCGCTCTGCTGGTGACGCGGATCCCGGCCATCCAGGACCGGTACGGAGTCTCCGACGCGCTGCTGCCCGCCTTCCTGGCCGCCGTGCCGATCCTCGCCGGGGTCGGGAGCGTGACCACCGAGCGGCTGGTGAAGCGGGTGCGGCCGAGCCGGCTGCTGCGGTGGTCCCAGCCTGTGGTGCTGCTGGCGCTGCTCGGGGTCGGGGCCGGGGAGCGGATGGTGGAACTGGGCGTGGCGCTCGCGGCGTTCGGGCTCGCCGTCGGGGTGCTGGACGCGTCGATGAACATGCTCGGGGTGAGCCTTCAGCGGTCGTACGGGCGCAGCATCATGCTCAGTTTCCACGCGGCCTACAGCCTGGGCGGGATCGTGGGGGCCTCGCTGGCGTGGGTAGGGGCGCACTGGGATCTGGCGTTGTGGGTTTCGTATCTGCCGGTCGTGGCGGTACTGCTGCCGGCGGTGCTGGTGGGGAGCCGGTGGTACGTCGACGACGAGGCTGCGGCGCCGGCGGTGGAGGGGAAGGCGGGCGAGGGGCAGGTCGTCGTCTTCAAGTGGCTGTTGCCGCTGTGTCTGGTGATGATCGTGGCGTATATCGGGGATTCCACGGTTTCCAACTGGAGCGCGAAGTACCTGAAGGATGTGCTCGGGTCTTCGGAGCAGATGGCGACCGTGCCGTACAACGTGTACATGGTCACCACGCTGCTGGGGCGGGCGATCGGGGAC
>NZ_NGFN01000577.1 GCF_002148965.1 Streptomyces swartbergensis
CCGCCGGGGCCGCCAGGGCCGTAGCCGCCGGTGGGCTGGGTGACCCAGCCCCCCGGCGGATACGGCCCTGGCGGCCCCGGCGGATACGGTCCCGGCGGTGCAGGAGGCCCCGGCGGATACGGAGCCCCCGGCGGCCCCGGCGGCTGGGGCAGCGCCTGGGGCGGCCCCCCGCCCGCGGCCAAGCCCGGCGTGATCCCGCTCCGCCCGCTCGGCGTGGGCGAGATCCTCGACGGCGCGGTCTCCACCATGCGCACCTACTGGCGCACGGTCCTGGGCATCTCCCTGACCGTCGCGGTCATCACCGAGATCATCGTCGTGCTGTTCCAGGGCCTCGTCCTGGACGACTCCAGCACCGATGCCCTCAACGACCCGAGCGCCACCCTCAGCGAACTGAGCCGCGCCATGGGCGACGCCATGCTCAACTCCACCGTCGTCTTCGTCATCTCCCTGGTCGGCACCGTCATCGCGACCGCACTGCTCACCACCGTCACCAGCCGCGCCGTGCTCGGCAAGTCGGTGACCATCGGCGAGGCCTGGCGGGACGCCCGCCCTCAGGTCGTCAAACTCTTCGGTCTCATCTGCCTGTTGCTGCTCATCACCGCAGGCATCGTCACCGTGGGCACCCTGCCCGGCATCCTCGTCAGCGTCGCCGGGAGCACCGGTGCGGGCGTCGCCCTGACCGTCCTGGGCATCATCGGCGCCGGCATCGTCGCCCTCTGGCTGATGATCCGCTTCTCCCTGGCCTCGCCCGCCCTGATGCTGGAGAAGCAGGGCATCAAGAAGGCGCTGAGCCGCTCCACGAAGCTGGTCCGGGGCACCTGGTGGCGGATCTTCGGCATCCAGCTGCTCGCCACGATCATCGCGAACGTCGTCGCCTCGATCATCGTCATCCCGTTCACCTTCCTCGCCGGGGCCCTGAGCGGCGACGGCATCACCGGCTGGCTCAACTCGGGTGTCGGCAGCCTCGGCTGGACGTTCCTCATCGTCACCGGCATCGGCTCGGTGATCGGCTCCATGATCACGTTCCCGATCACGGCGGGCGTCACCGTGCTCCTCTACATCGACCAGCGCATCCGCCGCGAGGCCCTCGACCTCGAACTGGCCCGCGCCGCCGGCGTCCAGGGCTACGGCCCCAACGCCCCAGGCGCCACTCCGGGGAGCTGATGCGGTGAGCTGGGCGGGGGAAGTTCTCACAACGGCGCTGCCACGCGCCGCCATACGCACAGTGCTGCGCGCCGGCGACACCTCGGTGCTGTCGTCGGCACGCTCCGCCGACGAACCGCCCCTCACCACACCGCGCGACCCCGCGCGCGAGGCGGCCCGGCGCGAGCTGTCCAAGCGGATGTACCACGAGGACGACCCCAGCCTGTTCCAGCGCGCCCTCGACGCCTTCTGGGAGTGGCTCGACAAACTGTTCAACGCCGCCTCCACCGCGGCACCCGGCGGAACACTCGGCCTGACCGTCATCATCCTGGCCGTCGTCGCGGTCCTGGCCGCCCTGTGGTGGCGCCTGGGCACCCCCCACCGCCAACCCACCTCCTCCGCCACGCTGTTCGACGACCGCCCTCGCAGCGCCGCCGACCACCGCGCAGCCGCCGAGGCACACGCCGCCCAGGGCCACTGGAACCAGGCCGTCCAGGAACGCATGCGGGCCCTAGTCCGTGCCCTGGAGGAACGCGCCCTCCTCGACGTCCGCCCAGGCCGCACCGCCGACGAGGCCGCCGCGGAAGCCGGCCGGGCCCTGCCCGCCCACACCGACCGACTGCGCGCCGCGGCCCGCGACTTCGACGACGTGACGTACGGCGGCCGGTCGGCGACCGAACAGTCGTACCTCCGCATCGCCGAACTCGACCGCGACCTGGAACGCACCAAGCCCCAGCTCGCGAGCAGCAGCGCCCACAGCACGGCCCCCCACACCCGCCAGGGAGCCGCCGAATGACCACCGAGGCCACGCTCCCGTCCACCTCGGCCTCGCCCACCGCACGCCAGGTATGGACCCGCGCGCGCGGCATCGCGCTCGCCCTCGTGCTGCTCCTGGTGGGAGCCGTCGCCATCGCCGTGATCCGCTCCGACGCCCGGCACGGCGAACTCGACCCGCGCTCCGCCGACCCCAACGGCAGCCGCGCCGTCGCCGAACTCCTCGCCGACCGGGGCGTGAACACACGCGTGGTCACCACCCTGGACGAGGCAGCCGCCGCAGCCGGCCCGGACACGACCCTCCTGGTCGCCGTCCCCGACCTGCTGAGCCGAAGTCAGCAGTCCCGTCTGCACAACGCGTTCGCCGACTCCGGCGGCCGTACCGTACTGGTCGCCCCCGGCAGCGCGTCCGTCGAACGACTCGCCCCCGGCGTCACCGCCGACCCCGCCACCAGCCTCGACTCGACGCTCTCCCCCGACTGCGACCTGCCCGCCGCCCAGCGCGCGGGCACCGCCGACACGGGCGGCGTCCGCTACACCACCACCCACCTCGACGCCGACAAGTGCTACACCAGCGAGCGCCTGGCCACCCTGCTGCGTATCCCGGCCCCCACCGGGGACGGCGACACCGTCGTCCTCGGCGCGCCCGACATCCTCCTCAACGACCGTCTCGACAAGCAGGGCAACGCCTCGCTCGCCCTCCAACTCCTCGGCTCCCGCCCCCATCTGGTCTGGTACCTCCCCTCGCTCTCCGACACCTCGGCCACCGGCAGCGACGACGAACGCAGCTTCTTCGACCTGCTCCCCTCGGGCTGGCTCTGGGGCACCCTGCAACTCTTCATCGCCGCAGCCCTGGCCGCCCTCTGGCGGGCACGCCGACTCGGGCCCCTCGTGCCCGAAAAACTCCCCGTGGCGATCCGCGCCTCCGAAACCGCCGAAGGCCGCGCCCGCCTCTACCGCAAGGCCGACGCCCGCGACCGCGCGGCAACCGCTCTTCGCTCCACCACCCGCACCC
>NZ_NGFN01000578.1 GCF_002148965.1 Streptomyces swartbergensis
GCCCTCGCCGGGCCGCCCCGGGCCCGCTCAGTAGCGCGGATGCACCAGTGTCGACGCGGGCAGCCCCGAGATCCGCGTGCCCCGTGCCGCCCGCTCCCCCGCCGCGAGGGACGCGTCCGTGAGGACGTACGGGCGCGGGCCGTCCGGGTCGAGACGCGGCCGCGGCTCCGTACGGGCGGCCAGGACGAAGCCCCAGTCCCGGGGCGCCCGGGAGCGGTCGGCGGGGGTGCGGTCGGGGCCGACGGCGAAACCGGCGTGGCGGCCGCCCGCGCAGTACGGGGCGGTGCGGAAACCGGCCGCGCGGAGGGTCGCCTCCACCGTCCAGTACACCCGCGGGCTGGACGCCACGGTCCCGGCGTGCACCACGAGCCGGCCGCCGGGGGCGAGCACCCGCCGCGCGAGGCCGTAGAACTCCTGCGAGTACAGCTTCGTACTGGCCGTGATGCCCGGGTCCGGAAGATCCGAGAGGACCACGTCGTACGAGGCCGGGGGCGCTCCGCGCAGCCAGCCGAAGGCGTCCTGCGTGGTCACGCGCACGCGCGGGTCGCCGAACGCGTGCTTGTTCAGCGCGGACAGGGCCGGGTCGGTGCGGGCCAGCCGCACGACCTCCTCGTCGAGTTCGACGACGTCGACCCGGTCCACCCCGGGATGCCGCAGCACCTCGCGTGCCGCCAGTCCGTCACCGCCGCCGAGGATCAGCACGCGCGCGTGCGGCCCGGTCATGGCCGGGTGGACGAGGGCCTCGTGGTAGCGCGGTTCGTCGCCCCCGCTGACCCGCAGCCTGCCGTCGAGGAACAGGTCGAGGGGCCGCCCGTGCGTGCCCCCGGTGAGGACCACTTCCTGCACGCCGGTCTGGAGCGCCACCCGTACGTCCCCGCCGTACACCGCCTGCCGGGCGGCCCGCTCGAAGTCGTCGACGAGGACGGCGGCCGAGCCGAGGATCGCCAGCACGAGCGCGTTGGCGAGCAGCAGCAGCCAGCGGGCGCGCCGGGTCAGGTCCCGGCGGAACAGGCCGAGCACCAGGGCGCCCCCGACGACCGCGTTGACGGCGCCGGTGATCAGCGCGCCGGTGAGCTGGCCGAGGAACGGCAGCAGCAGGAAGGGGAAGGCGAGTCCGCCGACGAGCGCACCGACGTAGTCCGCGGCGAACAGGTCGGCCACCGCACCGCCGGCGTCCTGGCGGCGGATGCGCTGGATCAGTTCCATCAGCAGGGGTACCTCGGCGCCGATGAGCAGCCCGGTCGCGAGGGAGAAGGCGACCAGGAGGCAGCGGGGCCCGCTGGCCCACATCCCGCCCCAGTCACCGGTCCAGGCGAAGACGGCGTACAGGGCCATCGCGCTGCACCCGCCGACGAGGGCGAGGGTCGCCTCGACCGCGCCGAAGCCGGCCGCGGCGAGCCCGCGCAGCCGCTTCGCGGCGAGGGAGCCGATACCCATCGCGAAGACCATGACGGACAGCACGACGGACGCCTGGGTGACTGAGTCGCCCATCAAGTACGAGGCTAGGGCGACCAGTTCGAGTTCGTACACCAGTCCACAGGCCGCGCAGACGAACACGCCCGCCAGGACCAGGAACCGTCCGGTGCCCGGCCGGACGGGCAGCCGCGCCGGGCCGCCGGGGCCGCCCGGGGCGCTCCAGGGCGGCGGGGAACCGGGCGGGGCGGGCGCGTGCGGCTCGATCACGCTGCGACGTTACGTCACGTCTCGACTGCGGTTCGTCACCCACACGTGTGGTGCTGGTTTACAGAGGCCCGAGACCGGTATGCGATCCGGCTCGCCGAGTGAGTGAGGTGCCGGGGAGATTCAGTCGGCGGCGGTGGCCGACGCCGGCACCCGTACGCCCACCTTCGTGCGGGTCGCCACCAACTGCCCGTCCTGCGGGTACGCGTGCCAGGTCCGCCAGTGCACCTGTCCCTCGTGGTGCTGGGCCAGCAGTGCCGTGAAGGCGTGCGGACTGCCGGGGAAGACGCCGGCCAGGCCGTGCGGATGGTCGGAGACGAGGGCCAGCAACTCCTGGGCGCGGCCCGCGAAGGAGCCGGGCGAGAGGACCTCGACCCGGGCCGCGAACTCGTACTCCCAGTCGTCCACCCGCTTGGCGACGCCGAGCGGAAGCGGCGTGCTGCTGCCCGGAATGCACGCCACCGTTTCCGAGCAGACGCCCCGCTCCTCCTCCAGCAGGACCTGGTGGGACGCGCCGAGGAGTCGCAACTGAAGTTTGACGCCCGCCAGTTCGAGGTCGAGCGTGGCCAGTGCGGGAAGCGGCTCGCGCCCCAGGGCCCAGGCGAGATCGGCCGCGCGCGTGTCGGTGTAGGAGGTGTTCAGGGTCGTGAGCATGGATCGGCTCCGCAAGCACACAAGGAGAGGGAGATGGGTCCGCTGCACCCCGGTCGCACCGGGGGGATTCGGCCCGGGTCAGCCCAGTCGGCCGGTTTCAGGAAGGTGTCCGCAGGACGTCCGAGGGGCTGCGTTGGTGCATTAGAGGGAATCATGAACTGTGGCGCCGCCACAGCGTTTTTACCCAAGTTCGTAGGGTTTCCATCCCTCAGAGGGCTCCACAGCTCAACTGTTCAACTACGGCGTGCGCCGGTGCCGGGGAGGCGTGCGCCGGTGCGCCGTGGCTCACGCCGGGATCCGGGACGGACGCGGGCCCGGGCTTTCACCGTCCTCCGGAAGTGCCCGATTGACGGACGCAGTTGCCGGAGTCACGCCTCGATCCGTCACTGCTCGGCGGCAGTTGTCCTACAGGCATGCGAAGTCGCCACAACACGCCCCGAGTCGCCCGACAGAGGTTCGGCACATCCTCCGGACGGGAACCCCGGGTCCTCCGGCCGGCACAGGAACGCGGGGCCCGCCCCAGTGCGGACCCCGCGTGTTTCGGTGGTTGCGGCTCCCCCGTCGTGAGCGCGGCCGACGTACGTCAGCTGCCTCCGC
>NZ_NGFN01000579.1 GCF_002148965.1 Streptomyces swartbergensis
GATCTCGACCTCGCGTATCCCGTCCGTGAGCCGTACGCGCATGGGCACTGTCCTCTCGGCCGGGTTGGGCCCGCTGTCCGGACGCTGCGCGCACCGTACGAAGGTGGTTACCCCCGTGCGGGAGATCTCCCCGATCCCGTCGCCGGACAGCGGACGTCGTTCCGTGCGGTGCGTCTCGTTCGTGATCGTGTGTACCGCACCGCGCGGCGTTGTGTGGTGGAAATGCGA
This sequence comes from Streptomyces swartbergensis, assembly GCF_002148965.1. Lineage (GTDB taxonomy): Bacteria > Actinomycetota > Actinomycetes > Streptomycetales > Streptomycetaceae > Streptomyces > Streptomyces swartbergensis. The sequence goes on from NZ_NGFN01000579.1 coordinate 229, forward strand.
GCGCCCCCGCGGCCGGGCCGGCGGGGGCGTCGAGGGCGTGCTGCCCGTATCCGGGCATGCGTCGTCTGTGCGGCCAGGGTGCGACATGTGATCGCTTACGTCAAGTCACGCCCCGTACGGCGGGCGGGCGTTGCGCGCGTACGCGTGATGGTTGCGGTAGGTCTGCTCTCTGCGCGCGCCCCCTCTTGGGAGTGGAGTGGAGGGGGGCACGCGCGCGCGTAGTCTCGCGTGAGTCCCCCCGGGACACACCTCCGTGACCTGCGGCGCTGCCAGAAATGGGGGTGTCTTTCGCGTGCGAATCGTCGACGATTCCTCGACGAACGCGACTCGAATCGTCGACGAATCACCGGGCGATCGCCGGCACTTCGTGCTCGTCCTGGTCGACGAGCTGCCGGCCGTACTGGTCGGCGACGGGCCCGCCGCGAGCGATGTGCATCGCCGCCGCGGCGAGGACGAGCTCGAGCTGCCGGGCGCCCGCCCGGACAATCCCGGACGGGGCGCAACGGTGACCGTGCGGCTACTTCTGCGGGGTCCCGGGGACCGGCTTCGCCGGCTCGGGGAAGCTGCCGCCGCGGCTCGCCTGATAGGTCGTCGCGTGCTGCTGCTTGTCGGCGTCGCTCATCTTGTCGCGCAGCTCGGACATGGGCACCGACGTACGGAACTTGGGCATGATGGGTCGTCCTGTCTCTCTCGAGGGATGGGTGACCCGGGGCGGTCGGGATGCCGGCAAGCTGTCGGCCGCCCCGGGGGTACATGGGGGTTACTGGCGACCGAAGCGCGGGCAGTCGCGGTCGTCGTCCGTCGGGCGGGCGATCGGCTTCTCGGGGCCGACGAACCGGCCTCCCTGTACCTCGGGGTAGTGGCCGGCAACGAGCCCGCGGCTGTGGTGCGCCGTGCAGCACGCCAGGAAGGCGAACTCATGCGCGTCGGCGACTACGGCGCGCACGCCACCGGTGCGCGTCCGCATGAGGGTGCCGACAGGGTGTGGGTAGTCCTCGATTCGGATCTTCTCGAAGGGCACGTCAGCCTCTTTCCGGAGTAGGCATAGGGAGGTAGATCACCCCCGGTAGAAGGGGGTAGATCGAGGTAGATCGGCGGTAGAACCGCAGGTAGACCGGGGGGTAGACCGCTACGCGGCCGCCTCGCCGTCCTCGGCCGGGGTAGGGGTGTTGAGCGCCGGAATGTCGTCCCGGTGTACGCCCCACGCGACCCCCCGACCGCGCACCTTTACGGACCGCCGACAGGGGATGTTGAACGCCTCGCACTGCGCCCTCACTTCGGCCACTCCCCACACCCGCGAAGAGCCGGCCAAGTTGAGCCCCTCGGCGAGGGTCGAGAGGTGCACGCCCTGCGCCTCTCCGATCTGGTCGATCAGGTAGGCGACGAAGGTCTTCTCGGCGGCCGCGCGCAGCTCTTCGGGGGACCGCTCGCCGAGCTCGTCCTCGACCGGCTCGTCGACGTCCTCGGCGGGGCGCTTATGCGTCGCCTTCCACGCGGCCGCGATGAACCCCGCGAGCAGCAGCCACAGCAGCCACGGGAAGCGCCGGACGAGCGCCCACACGCCGTAACCGACGGCGCCGACCAGGACGAGCCGCACGATCGGGCCGAGCGCTGCTCGCCACCCCTCGAGGTCGTCTCGCCTACCGGCCCGTATCCAGCCGGTGACGCCGTCGGCGAAGCGCTGCCATATGGCCTCGCTCCCCTCGGCGAGCCATCCTTCGGTGTTCCGCTCGGCGACCTTCGCGACCGCCTTCGTGATGTGCTGCTTCACAGAGCATCAGCGCCCCGGCTGAGTACCTCGAGCGCCTTCGCGCCGGCCCAGTTGACCGAGTCGGGCCACCAGCCGAGCAGCGCGGCGACGCCGGGCAGGAATCCGAGGATCGCGAACGTGATGAACCCGCCGACGATCCGGCGCTTCTCGAGTTTCGTCGACGACTTGTACAGCACTACGACGCCCACCAGGATCAGGCACGTAATCACGCCGCCCTCGGACGTGAGCACGCCCATACGGCCGGTCGGCACCGTTGCGGCGCCGCTCGTGCCGGTCGTCGTCTCAACGCCCTTACTGCCCACGCTGGAGAACAGACCGGCGATCCCCGCGGCGCCCCACCCGAGCGCCCCGCCGACGCAGATCGTCGCCAGCGAGCCGAGCGCCGAGCCGGCGCCGTAGGGGATCAGTTCCTTCGGGTCCCGGTTGCCCTTCCACCACTTGCGGAAGTTGAGCCACAGGATCGCGAGCCCGACCGCGACCCCGCCGAGGTTCACCGCGACGTTCATCGGCCAACCCCCGTGATGATCACGACGACGTCGAACCACTCGAAGGCGCCGACGAGCCCGAAGAACGTCACGGCGGTCGCCCACAGCGCGAGCAGCGTGCGGCGGCCGGTGAGGCGCCGCACGGCGAGCCCGAAGGCGCCGAGCGCGATCGCGTAGGCGAGGGCGGGGTGCATGGCGCGCGCCTCGCTCATGGTGTACGCCCATGTCGTCGCGGCGCTGTAGCCGGTCCACGGGACCGGGGTCACCGCGGCGGCGAGGGCGCCGAACGCCTTCCACGGGCTCACGAAGCCCGTGACCGAGCCCCAGAGCCGTTCCCACCGGCCGGGGTCCGGCTCGGGCTCGGGCTGTTCGGGCATGACGAGCTCGACGGTCACGTGATGCTCGACCCGGGGCGGTTCCGGCTGCGGCGCCGCGGGGGGCGGCGG